>JBAXOY010000120.1:0-8145 GCA_037133055.1 Chlamydiota bacterium | reverse complement strand
CAGGTAGTCGGCGTTCGCGTTGATCTGAGAGCAATGGGTGGCGCTGTGGTAGGTGCCCGTGTACCAGACCGTTCCGCTTTCCGTCCACCCCGCCGGCGGATACGAGGCGCCCTCGAAATCCTCCCTGAGGAGAGCGATCGGCGTCGGCGTCGGTGTCGGCGTAGGGGTCGGCGTCGCCGTGGGCGTCCGCGTTCTCGTCGGCGTCGGGGTGATCGTCGGCGTCGGCGTGATCGTCGGCGTAAAGGTCGGCGTCCTCGTCGGCGTCGGCGTGGGGGTCGGCGTGACCGGCTCGCCGGAATACACGCTGTTCAGGACGCCGGGACTTCCGTTGATGTCGCTGCCGCCGGCGTCCTTGGCGAACGGCGTGCCCGCGAAGCTGGCCCAGTTCGCCGCGCTGGTCCCCGAGACCGCGGGGTCCTTCCGCTCCATGCTGATGCACCCGGCAGCGCTTCCCGCGAACCAGGCGCCGCCGTTGTTTGCGGTGTCGACGGCCACCCCGGTGCCGTTCGGGCCCGAGTAGAGGATGATCTGGCCGTTCGCGTCCGGGATTCCCATCGTGGCATCGGTGATGTCCTCTGTCGCCCCGCTCGAAAAGACCGCGCCGTCGTTCGCATACACGAGGTAGTCGGACGGCTGGATGACCGTGGACCCGGCATCCCTGTCGGCGATGTTGATCGCGGGGGAGACCCCGATCCCGGCGATGGACCAGTTCGCGATGTCGATGGGGTATGAGGTCGTGTTGTAGAGCTCGATCCACTCGTCGCTGTAGCCCCCCCCCGTCGTCCCCGCCCACGCGATTTCGTTGACGACGACTATGCCCGCCCCGATCGTGGGCGTCGGCGTCGGCGTGGCCGTGCGCGTCGGCGTGGTCGTCGGCGTGTAGGTCGGCTCGCCTATTCCCGGGTCATCCGTGACATGGTCGGTGAACAGCGGCGTGGGCGTCTGTCCCGGCAGGACGGCCTCGATCGAATAGGGGTTGCCGGTCGTGTGGATGTAGACATGGCGGTTGCTGGTGAAACACTGCGCGGTGTAGTCCTCGGGCGCCCAATTGGTGGGGGTCGCCGTTTCCGCCGGAGAGGGAACGTCACCCGGATCGAGGCGGATGATACTGGGCACCCCCTGGTCCACATAGGGGTCAAGATTGCTGATGGCGGTCTTGGTTGGATGGTACCAGGAGTTGGGCCACGTGCAGATGAGGGCGACCTCGGGGTCCATGTTCTGAAAGAACGTCGCACTGCTTGTGCCGTCGGTCGAGGAACCGTGGTGGTCCAGAAGCTGTACGTCCACGCCGCGGCCGAGGGCGGCTCTCACCTGCCAGACCTGCCCCTCGTTGGTCCCCTCGGCGTCGCTCCCGACGTACATGTCGAACCCGCCGTAGGTGATGAGGGCGGTGATGGAGTGGTTGTTCTCGGAAGTGGCGCTGACGTCGGGCCTGTCCCTGACATAAAGGGTGGGGATCGTGTCGGACGCGCCGACGGTGAGAACGCGGAGCATCGCAGTCCCCGCGTCGTTCAGGTATAGGTCCGTGTCTTTCGTGATCGTCGCCCTCTTCCCCGAAACGGTGCTCAGGTAGTTCGCGTTGATGGCTGATCCATCGTAGTCCTGGGTGCCGCCGCGGTCGTAGAAGGTGCCGAAGTGGGACTGCCCCCCGAGATTTGACACGACATACTGGAGGCCATTGACGTGGTCCGCGTCGTAGTGCCCGGCGATACAGTAGTCTATGTAGGTGATGCCGAGCGAATCCAGGAGCGTGTCAAGCTGGGTCGCCCACGTCGGGCCGCCGCCCTCATCAAAGAGGACGACCTTCGATCCCGCGCCGGGGGCCTGTATAAGTGTCCCCGTACCCTGCCCGCCGTTGCCCCAGACGGACCAGATCTTGAGCTCCTGGGCGGACGCGGGAAGGCTGCATAGGAGGAATGCCGCTATCAGCATGGAAGAGATGACCATAACAGCGGTAACACCGGTTTTCATAATCCCATCCCGGTTGAAAGAATTACTGCGGCGCAATTTCTGATACCCTCTGGGACAGGCACGCGCGTGCCTGTCAAGTGTGTTCTCAGACGGCACTTCTATCGGACAGTGAACTTCGCGCTCGTATCCCATAAATAACTCTATACCGTTGCCGTCTGCTGCGTTTTTCGCTGTCTCGCGCTCGGCTGCGCGCATCCTGGCTTGTTCGTTTCCAGAAAGATAGAGCAATTAGCGTGCCAGCATTGCCGACTATCTCTATTGCGTAACCTATTGATAATGTAATAGTTAGGGATATGAGATGTACTGCGGTTTTAGACCGTGTCAAAAATGGCCTTTTCGTGCTGAATTGGGAGGCCAAACAGTGCCATTATGACATTGTTTTGCCGGCATTACAAAAGTCTTGAATTCTGTGCTGGAAACGACTGTCTATCCCCTTTTCTCACAGAGTAGATCGATCGGATTCAGGCGCGCGAGTTGCCGCTGCGCCCGAACTCCGTGGACCTCAAATCCTGATGATTGAAGACAGTCGGTAGTCACGGATGCTGGTTGGAATGATCGGATCACATAGCTGATCCCGTGCTATTGCGCGGGGGGGAGGAATTATGTCTATTGACTCCGCGCCTTTGATGGGTGACCCCGGAGCTTTTCCGCACCTCTTCAGCGCCAGCCGTAGTTGCGACCCTCGGTATATGACCAGCCCGTATCCATCGAGAAGCCGCTTATGCGCGGCGAGCCTGACGGCGCGAAGCTGATCTTGGCCTGGAAGGGGCCCGCCGTCCAGCCACTCTTGATGGGATTGCTCCCCGCGGCGATTTCCAGGAGATCACTGAAGCCATCCCCGTCGGTATCCGCCTTTCGCACATCCGTGTCTGTCCCCTCAGGGTTGGTCAGAGGATCATAAGGATTATAGGCCCCGTTTCCGTCGTAATATACCTCGTCGTAATCCACGAGCCCGTCATCGTCGCTGTCGGCGTTGTACGGATCGGTCCCCAACGATACCTCATCGTCATCGGTCAGTCCGTCCCGATCGATGTCCGTCCCTGCGCTGTGCCCGTATGAGATGGCGACCCTTGACTGGCCCTCGCGGGGGAGATTGTAACGCGTGGAGATCATCTCCACGCTGCGATAATCGCGATCGATCTTCCATAGTTCGCAATAGAATCCTCCGGCATAGAGTTTCCCGGTCATGTTGTCGCGCACGAAATCGAAGATGCTCATCGAGAGTCCGAGGCTCGGCCCTCCCGCGGGAAGTTCCTCCACGTACGTGTCCTCGTACGGGTCAAGTTTGATGAGGCGTCTGGGACCCCCTCCGGGACTGATATAGGTGCAGGCAAGCAGGTCGTATCCTCCCCCCTCCCCGGGAACGAAGAACTGATGCGGGAGGAAATGGCCGGAGACTTCCGGCGGGCCGTACTTGTACGCGTTGTCGTCGTAGCCGTGCAGGTAGCCCAGATCGCTCCCGTCATCGGCGTCAAACATCCGGATGTGGTTTTCAAACCCGGTGCCCGCGTAGATGATCCGGTCGTCAACCGGGTCAAAGCATATCCAGCACTCGTCGTAAAAATACGACGGCTCCGGGTACGGCCTGTCGGGAACCAGCATCTCCGCGCCGGCGTTGCCCTCATTCATCACAAATATGCCCCTCATGCCGCCGTAGAAACACCCGATGTAAATGCGGCCGGTGGAAGGGCGTACGGCCATACTGAAAAAATCGGGATAATACTTCTGCGCCCCCTCATAGTAGACGAAGGTCCCATACACCCTCGACGCCCCCTTCGACCCGTCCGCGTTGATCTCGAACTCAAGGAGCTGGTGCGTATCAAGGTTCCCCACGTACAACCTCCCGGTCTCGGGATGGACGGCCATCGTCGAGGGAGACGCGATGCCGTCTTCTGGTCCGGCAAATTGGATGAGCGTATCGGCGTCCGGGCCCTCCAGCGGTATCCTGAAAACCTTGTTGTTGTTCTCGTGGGGCGCGGCGAAATAGGTGCAGACGAAAAGCTGCCTGACATCGGCAGTGGCAGGGCACACAGCTGCACCGCAGGCACAGGATGCGAGCACCATGACCGCTGTTCTTTTCATGTTCTTTTCACGGTCATCATTCTACCATAGCGCGGGACGGCATTCAAGGCCGCGCCCACCATCAGGCCGTGCATCAGATCAGTGTTCTCCGCGTCGGTGTGTCGGCGCACCGGCGCGGCGGCGTGTAAAGGAAATGCCCACGGCATTCACCCGCGCGCCCTTGATCCGGACCCACTCACGGAGCACCGCGGGCCAGAAACGGGGATTAAAAAGGATGTTAAGCGTGAGGAAACACTCGTAGGTACAGAAGCACCTCTCCCGGCGTATCCTCTCCCTGGCCGCCTTGGCTTTCCCTCCGTTCCATATCGCCCGAAAATCATACCCGAAATCCCTGACGTTCCCCACCGGCATATCGGTGTGCATCTCGCACGGGTAGACCTCGCCGTTCGCGAAGAGAGCCGCCCCGAGGCTTCCGGCGTAACACGGCAGCAGGCACCGCCGCTCCCCGGCTATCCGGGCGATAAGCCGGTGCCTGACGATCCGCTTGGCGTTGATGAGATCGGCGCCGGGAAAATGTCGGTACCCCGCGAGCTCCCCGCCGAGCAACGCCTTTTCGAGGCGGCCCGCGTAGGCGAGATACCGCGGCAGGTCGACATTCAGGCTCGCCGGTTCCCGCGGTTTCCCGCGCGCCAGGAGGGTGAACACGGCGGTCGGTTTCAGCTCGCGGATGAAATAGTCAAAATTCTCATCGAGCAGCCGGTCATTGAACGAGGTGACGGTGGTCTCGATGTTCACGCTGAAGCGGGGTGTGCGCCGCTCGATGCGCTGAAGTTCCCGGAGGGTGGCGACCGCTTTCGTGAACAGGCCTGGAACACCGCGCAGCTTGTCGTGCGCGTCCCCGACGCCGTCGAGCGACACATCGATGCTGAGCGTCAGATCCGGGCACGCCGCAAGCATGTTCTCCACGGTGGAAATCACCCGCGCGGTCAGGCTCCCGTTCGTCGGTATCGCGACATTCCTGACGCCCGTCCTGCGATACAACACGCGGACGATGTCGCCGAGATCCTCCCTGAGGAAAGGCTCGCCGCCCGTGGGGAGGAGGAAATAGAGTCTCCCCATCGTCGACGCCACCTTCTCGATTTCGTCAAGAGAGAGTTCCTTCGCGACATCGGGGAACACGGTGCCGTCGCCGAAAAGGCAATGCCTGCACCGGGCGTTGCACCTGTCGGTCACGAAAAAGACCAGGTACAGGGGGAGGCCCCCGCTGCGGAAGACGCGCGCGGCGTGGCGGACGTAGTCGAGCGCCGGCATACTCAGTACCTCTCCCCTCTCGCATAGCTGATGACGCCGTGGATCGCCCCGAGGCCATGGGCGATCTGGTCGGCGATCAGGAGGGGGATCGCGAAACCGCCCCTGGCCAGGCCGCCTTCTCGCGCGACGAACGTGAGGAAGCCGGCGTTGAGGAGCAGCGAGGTGAGGACCAGCACGAGCGCCGCCGGAAGGAGCGCCTTCCCGGCCACGGGCGACAGCAGCGCCGCGGCGCAGGCGAGCATCGAGAGCGCAATGCCCGCCGTGAAGCTTCGGGGTGACGTAAGGTGCATGGGCGAACCGCTTCGCCCGGCGAGTTTCCTGAGCGCGATCTTCACGATCCCGCTGGTCCGCCGGAACCCCGTTTCCAGCAGTTCGCGGATGCGGTAGTGCCGGAGATGTCTCACCACAAGCTCCTTGTCCAGGAGCATCCGGTATCCGCGCGCCCGTATCCGCCCCCCGAATTCGGTATCCTCTATGCAGGCATCGCGGTACTCCTCGTCAAACCCCCCGGCGCCGCGGAACGCATCCCTCGTGATCGCCGCAATGCTGGAGTAGAACACGCCCATCTCCGGCGGCAGGATCCGGTAGGTGTAGTGCATATACGCGTTCTTATAAAAACTCGCCAGGTTCCCGTACGCGGAGTCCTTGTCCAGCATCCCCACCACTGCATCGCACACGCCGCTCGTGAGCAGCTCCGCCACCCGGCCGAGGGCGCCGCGCGAAACGACGATATCGGAATCGATGAACATGAGTACTCTGCCGCAGGCCTCCCGCGCGCCCGCGTTCCGCGCCGCCGCCGGCCCGCGGGGCGCCCCGCCCGACACCATACGGCAGGGGAATCCCGCGACGACCCCCTGGGTGCCGTCCCTGGAACAATCGTCCACGACGACCACCTCGAAGTCCCGGTACTCGGAGTCAAAAACCGCCTCAAGGCAGGCGCCCAGCGTCCCCGCGCTGTCGCGTGCGGGGATGACGACCGAGAGCGCGCGGCGCGCGGGGGCCTCAGACACGGGCGGCATAGTCGTGCCTCGCGTACACATGACGGAGTCCCTCCCCGCCGCGCGTGATGATATCCCGGGCGCACTCGAGCCCCGCCCGTATCGAGTGGTCCATATTGTTGTACCAGAACGTGCCCGTTCTCCCCAGGAGGACAAGGTTGCGCAGGTGCGCGATACGGCGCTCGCTTTCTTCCAGCGTCTTCAGGTAGTCGAGCCCGTACACCGGGTACACGTTTTCGATACGCTCGATGCGGATCTCCTCGATCACGGTGCGCCCGCCCAGGAGGCCCACGGCGCGCATCTCGGACGCCACCCGGCGGGTCAGCCGCTCCGGCGCGTTCCAGGTTTCGTCGCCTTTCATGCAGGTGACCTCGACGCTGACGCCCGTTCCGCCGCGCGGGCAGGTGGATTCCCGGAAATACCTCGGGATGCTCCATCTATTGAAGAGTATATCCTCCTGCCCGTAGTAGCACCACTGGTAACGGAGCCGGGGGGTGCCGCGCACCATCACGTTGTAGAGCACCGCGGAAAGATAGGCGAGGTCCGGCCGCCCCAGTCCCGCGAGCCGGCAGAGAAGATCGAGCGGGGCGGTCCACACCACGATGTCTGCGGGCACTACCGCGCCGTCGGCCAGCGTGACGGACCGGATGCAGCCCCCCGCGATATCGAGGCGCTGCACCGGCGCACCGCACCGCACCTCCCCTCCCCGATCCCCGATCCTCCGCGCGAGCGCGCGGCTGAACGTGTCGATGCCGCCCGTGCCCGGGTAGACGAACTCCGTTTTCACGGGCCGCGGGATGAGGCTTTTCGACACCACCTCGAAGAGCGTGTTCAACTGGAGCTTCCTGTCGATGACCGCCCTGTCGATGCCGGCGCGCGCCCAGTCGGAGTGAATCGCCCCGGGATCGTGTTTGAGAAACTTGCGCGTGTACTCCTTGAAGAAACAGTCGTACAGGGTCCTGCCGTACCTCTCGAGGATATAGGCCTCGAAACTGGATCCGGGCGCGCCCCGCCGCGCCACGAGGTCCCTTGCGACGCGAAGGATGATCCGCGGGGGGAGCTTGAACAGCGATGCGATGCCGAGCGGCCAGTCGTGGTATCGGCCGAACAGCCACACGCCGCTGTTCCGGGGCATGAGCACGTAGTCGTTGTCAAGCACGCCCTTGATGAACGCCAGAACCTCCGGGTCATCCGTGTGGAACCTGTGCGGGCCTACGTCGAACACGTACTCCCCGTAATAGAAGCTTCGTGCGAGCCCGCCGACCGTTGTTTCCTTTTCCGCCACCACCACGCGGGCCCCCGCCTCTGCGAGCCGCAGGCCCGCCGAAAGCCCGGCCACGCCGGCCCCGACGATGACCACCGTCTTTCCATTCATGGGTCTGTGGTTACTCTAGATGCGCACGGATGCAGCGCTCTCGGTAGTACTACACTCCTCTGCGGAAGAGGGCAACCCCCCAGATGAGGCACACCGCCGCGAGCCCCGCGAACGACATCCGACGGCCGATGACGAAACTGCGGGGCATGTAGCGGAACACGATGGTGCGATCCCCCGGATCGAGATACACCCCCCTCAGGCAGTGGTTGACCCGGAGGACGGGAAGTGGAAAACGATTTCTACCTCTTTTGGTGGCAATATTGATTTAGAAGTGCCACGCGACAGAATAGGTGATTTTTCACCAATAGTTATTCCCAAATATACAAGGACAATTCCCGAATTAGAGGCACAAATAATATCCATGTATGCAAAAGGTATGAGTACTCGCGATATTCAGTCCCACATTGAGGATATTTATGGCACAAACCTTAGTGCAGCTACTATATCTAATATCACAGATAAAATGAT
>JBAXOY010000119.1:0-8171 GCA_037133055.1 Chlamydiota bacterium | reverse complement strand
TTACGCCGACCGGCCCCACGCCCACTCCGACGAGAACCCCGACGCCCACCCCGACACCGGCCGGCCACTGGGCGGGCCATGTCGTGATAAGCCAGTTCACCACGACGGGGCCGGGGGGGGCGACGGACGAGTTCGTCGAGATCTACAACCCGACCTCCGCGGCGATCGACATCAGCGGATGGAGGCTCCGGTACAAGGCGGCCTCGGGGACGACGTGGAGCACTCGCACGACGGTTGCGGCGGGGACGACGCTCGGCGTATACTCTTTCTATCTCTTCGGGCACACGAGCTACACGGGGACGGTCCTCGCCAACGCGACCTTCACGACGGGGGCAGCCGATGCGGGGGGGCACTACTGCATCGACAACGGCGCGACGATACAGGACACGGTGGGGTGGGGGACCGCGATCGCCCCGGAGACATCCGCGGCTCCGGTTCAGAGTGGAACTGCAAACAGCGTCCAGCGGAAGGTGAACACCTCCTCGACCGCCGCGTCGATGGCGTCCGGAGGGGGTCAGTACACGAACGGCAACGGCGAGGACACGGACGACAACAGCGTCGACTTCGTCGTTCAGACGAACGGGAGAATCCCGCACAACGCCTCGAGCGGCCAGTACCCGCCTCCATCCGCCGGCACCCCCACGCCGACCCGCACGCCCACGATCACCCCGACACCGACCCGGACGCCGACCCCACCGGCCTCGACGCCGACCCCGACGAGGACCCCAACGCCCACCCCCACCCGAACGCCGACGTCCACTCAGACGCCCGGGGGACCGACCCCTACGCCCACGCCGTGGGACTTTCCATGGAAGGTGAATTTCCAGCCGGCCGAGGCCGCGACTCCCCTCGGATATGCGGTGGACGACGGATCAGCGGGCAGTTACCACGGCGCGTATTATTTCGGGTGGTAAAAGGGGCGCAGCGCGCGTGTGCGCCCTGTCCCTTTGCATCCCCGTTGTTGCGGCTTGGAGCCTGTCCGCGTAATGGATCTCGCCGCGTTTCGTACGCCGGGCGGCCGGATGCAAGGCGCGGCGACGAAGTCGATGTCCTGCCAATCGTCGCGGGCGCCGCAACGCCGCAGACGGCCATCCGCCGCCGAAACCCTTTTGGCCGCCGCCGGTTGCGCCGCGGCTCCGCTCACGTATGGGTATCCTCATGAATAACATGGACAAAAGCGAAAAAAGCTTTTACGGATTCGGGATTGCGCCCGGTTTGCTCGAAATACTGGAGTCGTTCAAGTTCACCGTTCCGACTCCTATCCAGGAGAAGGCGATCCCGATTGCCATCGGAGGCAAGGATGTCATTGGAGTTGCCCAGACCGGCACCGGTAAAACGCTCGCGTTCGGGATTCCGATGATTCAGCGTCTGGCCCAGGGGAAGGGGAGAGGGCTTGTGTTGGTGCCGACCCGGGAACTTGCCATTCAAGTCAACGAGAGCCTGGTGAAGCTCGCCCATTCCTTCAAAATCAAGACCGTAGTCGTGATCGGCGGCGAGTCCATGTTCAATCAGGTCAAGCGGCTCCGCGAAAACCCCCGGATCATCATCGCGACGCCCGGCCGGCTCAACGATCATCTCAGGCAGCGGCAGGTGAAGCTCAATGACGTGCGCATCCTGGTGCTCGACGAGGCGGACCGGATGCTCGATATGGGCTTTCTCCCTCAGATAGAAAGCATTCTCAAAGTGATTCCGAGAGAACGCCAGACCATGCTCTTCTCCGCGACGATGCAGCCGTCTGTGCTGAAGATCGCGTCAAGCTACATGAAGCTGCCGGTCCGCACCGAGATCGCCCCCTCGGGAACGGCCGCGGAGCACGTGACTCAGGAGATATTCGTGGTCAAAAAGGACCTCAAGGGGGAGCTTCTCGGGCAACTGCTCAAGCAGTATACCGGTTCCGTCCTGCTTTTTGTGCGGACCAAACGATCCGCCGTCCGCGTGGCGAAGATGCTCCGCTCCATGGGCCATGCCGCCGCGGAAATCCACGCGGACCGGTCGCAGTCACAGCGCAAGGAGGCCCTCCGCGGGTTCAAGACAGGCCAATACCGTATTCTTGTGGCCACGGACATCGCCGCGCGCGGCATCGATGTACTGGCAATTGAACTCGTCATCAATTACGACCTTCCCGATGATACAGGGAACTATGTGCACCGCATCGGCCGCACCGGCCGCGCGGGCAAGAAAGGGCATGCGATCACGTTGGCAACACCGGATCAGGGGAGGGACGTGAAGGACATAGAGAAGTTCATCCGTGCCGTGATCCCGGTCTCGGAGCATCCCGGGGTTCCCGGCGAGCGGTTCCACCATGAGCCCGGGCACCACAAGCCCGCCGCAAAAGGCGCGAAGGACGGGGGCTTCCACCACCCGGAGCGGTTCCGGCGCAAAGGATTCAGGCCCCGGTCGCGTTAAAAGCCTGTTCCAGGGAGAAACTGCCGCAGGGTCCGGTATGACACTGTAAAGCGCCTGATGAACTCCGCAGTAAGATTCCGCTTCCGGGAGCGGTGGAGTACATTCGGGAGAGTGGATTTTTCTGGATTTCGCCCCGGAGTCCTCTTCTCGTCTATAAATCCGTCCATCGAATTATTCCTCACCTGACCGAGCGCGATACCCGTTCTGCCTTTGTCGCCCCGCGCTTGCGCCCGAGAAATGGTTTAACGATGAGATACAGGATGTCGCGCAGCGGCATGTGGCGCGAGAGGCGGAGCAGCAGCAGCAGCATTTGAATCGGGTAATGCGTCACCTTGTAGAGGAAAAGCCGCCGAAAGCCGGCGATGCGCTCTTGGTTGATCACCTCCCCGGAAAGACAGGTGGGATCGATCTCCGAGCATTTGAAGTACTTGTACCAATCGGTCGAGTCGTGTATCAGGCCGCGCGTCACATACTCCTGCCAGAGCGGCGAGCCACGGTAGACGCACAGGCGGTTGAACGAGAAGGTATCCAGCCGGAGTTTTGCCGCGAAGTCGAAGGTCGCCTTCATATCCTCGACAGTCTCATCAGGGTTGCCAACGACGAAGAACCCGTGGACTATCTTGATACCTGCCTGCTTGGCGTTCTTTACCGCGCTCGCAACCTCCGGCAGTGTATGCTTCTTTTTCAGCCGCTCGAGCACCCTCGGGCTGCCGCTCTCGATGCCGAACATAAGCGCGTGGCAGTGCGCCTTTGCCATGGCGGGGAAGAGATGCTGGACCGCCGAGTCGACCCGTCCCTCGCAGCCCCACCGGATGTTGATTCCGGCATCATTGATCCCCTTGCAGATCGTCTCGATCCTCTTTGAGTCCAGAAGGAAGTTGTCGTCGACGAAGTAGACAGAACCGTAGCCGAGCCCTTGCAGGTGTTTCAACTCGTCAAGCACATGCCGCGGAGTGCGGGGGCGCCACTTTCCTTCACCGAAGACCGGAACGTCGCAGAACACGCACAGCCACGGGCACCCGCGGGAGGTCTGCATGGTCGTGAAGCGCGCCGTCGACAAGACCACCGGCACGTCGAGCGGCATCGATTCGACGAACTCCAACGGCAGGCCGTCCCGGTCGGGGAACGGCCACTGGTCAAGGGCACGGTCCATCACGCGGTCGGGGTTGTGCACCACCCGGCCATCCTTCACCCAGGTGAGCCCCGCGACATCTACGGGATCGTCCAAACGCTCCATGAGATCGAGGATGAGTTGCTCGCCGTCGCCGCGGCAGACGAAGTCCACATCGGAGCACTGGAGCTTTACATGCTCGGCGTTCAGCGTGGCAAACACGCCGCCAAGCGCCAGCGGCACCTTTGCATCAGCGTCGCGGATCTGACGGGCGAGGATCTTCGCATACGGATAACTGGTCGTGCTCAAGAAACTCAGGCCGACGAGGGCCGGCCGCTGCCTGCGGATCTCCTCGATGATGACTTCGTTTGGCGTTTCCGGATTAGCCTGGTCGAACATGACGCACTCGTGGCCGGCGCGCTTGAGCACAGCGGAGAGCGACATGATTCCGATCGGGGGGAAACCTATAACCCGAATACCCGCTTTCCCAACACGAGTCGCTTTCGGGAGCGCAAAAAACTGCGGATCGCGGATGTGGATCAGGAATACGCGCATGCTGATACTCTACCATGTTTGGTGGTTAGTTTCTTGGGAATCAGTGCTATGAATCCGGAAGCACTAGGATCAGAGTGAGCGCGTTCCCGGCGGGAGTGAGGTCCCGGGGTGAGGTCCCGGATTGATTCAGGGGGAGAAGGTATGCTACATTAATGGTGGATCCAACGGCCGATGTAGCTCAACTGGCAGAGCAGCTGATTTGTAATCAGCAGGTTATCGGTTCGACTCCGATCATCGGCTCCATTCGCCGGCGCGAAAATGTTGAGGATAAGGCGGGCTTTCGAGTATCCTAGCCGCCTGCACAGAGGGACATCGGCCACTCTTTCCTCTGTGGGTATTGTTGGGAACGAGCAACGAGAAACGGTTTTGGGGGGTAGGTACCCAAGCGGCCAAAGGGGGCAGACTGTAAATCTGCTGGCTTTGCCTTCGAAGGTTCGAATCCTTCCCTGCCCACCATCATTTCGGCAACAACAGTTTCTGATTTGCCGCCCAAAAAGATAGGGGCGCCCAGAACCACAGGCACAGAAGGGCGGGCACAGCCGCAACGGGATGACGGCAATGCCCGCCCTTCTATTCTCGCTCACCTACTCATTCTTTTTCTCTCTCCACATTGAAGCTGTTGCTATAGTCTACTTCGACGATCGCTTTCCCTTCCATCACCGCGGCGACGAACTGGCATGTCCCCTTCGGCCATGCGGCCGGAATCTTCAGGTCGAGCGAGGCAACCATGGCCGTGTTGAACGGAAAATTGGTCACGATGCGTGGCGCTGCATCGATGGTGTCGAGGGGCACGAATCCCTTGCTGGGCCCCTTGTAGCACTCGATGTGCCCGTCAGAGAGGATCACGCCGAGAATGATGGCGACGGTGCTGATGCCGTCCGGAACGATCTCCCAGTTGAGGGTGACCGGCGTGCCCGCGGCGACGGAATCCTTCTGCACTGAGAGACGAAGCCCGACCTCCTTGGCTGCCGCCGGCGAGCCTGCCAAGCAGAGAGCCGTCGCGACAAGGGCTGACACCTTCAGCGTCTTCACGATTCAGCGCCTCCTTCCACAGTGCCACTATCACTATGAAGATACCACAGAACTCACAGCGATGCAAGGGCATAACCTGATCTATGTCCAGCACCCCCACCTTTCCCTGCCTGCCCCCGCCTGCCGGCGTGTTGGGGCAGGCAGGATCCCCCATCGGAGGGGGAGGGATTCTTGAGCCCAAAGTCGTCGATGGAACAAGATGCAGGATCGTCCATCCGGAACTCATGAATAATTCAGGCCGGCTCTTTCCATCGGAAGGAAAAAAATCCGTTCAGGGCGAGGATGACCGACAGCCACCATATAGCCAGCGGCCATGTCCACATATCCTTGCGCATGAATGACGGGAAAAGCCTGACGATGGCGCGGATGTGGTAGTGCGTGACGAGATGCTTGTGCCGGTACAAAAGGTCGGGATACTTGAGCCCGAGATAGCCGACGAGAAGGCTTATCCCGAGCAAAAACCCGCAGGCGGCCAGAAAGCCTGCCCGGGGTTTTCGCGAGAGCGCATAGCAGAGGGCCGCGCCGAGGAACGGGGCGGGCACGACCATGTAGCGGGGGGGCGGCGCAAATCCCCCCCACCAGAAGACGAATGTCGCCGCCGGGAAATAGATGACGAGGATGAGCACGCTCATCCATAGCGCGACCGGGCGCCGCTCGCGGAAGAGGAGGAAAAGGCCCGTGAGCGAGAGAATGTACACCGGCGACCATGTGAGAATGCCGTGCCCGGTATCGAGCGCGATGCCGAAGATCCCGTCCAGCATCCGGAGTCCGGAAAGCCGCCAGCTGGCGTAGTGCTGGTGGACATAGCCCGCATCGGGGCTGAAGGAACCGAAGGCGCGGTGCTGGTAGGCGAAGAAGAGGGCGAGGGAGGCGAGGAGGGGGAGGGCGAGGGAAAGCGCGAACCACCGGCGCGTGGAACGAGCGGCCCGGCCCCTTTGCACGAGCAGCGCCGCGAGAACGAAGGCGGGGAGGAAGAAGCGGAACGAGAGCCAGGGGAGCGCCGCGATGCAGAGGGAGGAGAGAAGCTGAGACGGCGAGTGGGCGAGTGGGCGAGTGGGCGACTCTAATGTGTCATTATCGTCAGTTCGGATATCATCAGTTCGCCGGTTCCCCGGCTCCCCGGTTCCCCGGTTCGGGCTGCCCGGGTCGAAAGATACCGCCCGGGGAAAGGCGTGCCGGAACGCGTACAGGATGAACAGCGCGGCGGGCAGCTCGGGATAGACGAGGTTGGCGTAGAAGACGACGGGGGGCGTGAGCATCACGGCGGCGGTCGAGAGAAGCGCGGGCCACGGTGACGCGCATCCGGCGATACGCGAGAGGTCGCGGCAGAAAAGCCAGACGTTCACGGCGAGGAGCGCCGCGAGGAAATTCATGAAGAGACAGACCGCTGTGCGCGGCGCGACGGTGCCGTTGAGGCCGTACGCATAGGCGGGTGCGATGAGGAGGGGGAGTCCTGGCGTGTGGATCGAATAGACCAGGCGCTTCTCGAGGTCCCTCCGCGCGGCGTGCCCACCCGCCTTCTCCATGCCGAAATAGCGCCCGTCCCGGGCGACGCAGTTGTTGTAGAGGTTGAGATCCCCGTCGGCCACCAGGCTGTGCGCGATGAGGAGGTAGGAAGGCTCGTCCCCCGTCAGGAGATGCACCTGGGCGGGCCCGGCTGAATCGAGATGGACGAGGCGCGAACGCCCGTAGGAAAACACCGCCAGCGAAGAGGTGAAAATCAGCGCTGTTATGAAAGTAGCGCGGGATTTCATGGCAGCGGCTCATTCTGGGCAGCGGGTGAGTGCCGCGTGACCATCCCCGCGCGGTTCCATCGCGCGGAGAACCAAAGATTCAGGAGGATGATCCCTGTTCCCCACAGCAGGGCGAGGGGCCAGGTCAAGGTCCCCTTTTTCACGAATGAGGGGAACAGGCGGATCGGGAATCCCGGCAGGTAGCGGGTCACGAGATGATGGTGTTTGTAGAGAAGGCCGGGGTGGGCGCACCCGAGCCAGCCGAAGAGGAGGCTCGCCGCGAGAAGAGGCGCGAAGAAGGCGATGAAAAGGGGCCGAGGTTTCCTCGCGAGCGCGTAGCAGAGGGCGCCGCCGAGGAGCGGGGCGGGCACGACCATGTAGCGGGGGGGTGGCGCGAACCCTCCCCACCAGAAGATAAACTGAGCCCCGGGAAGGTAGACGGCCAGAAGGAGCACGCTCAGCCATATCCCGAGCGGCCGCCGCTCGCGGAAAAGAAGAAAGAGGCCCGTGAGCGCGAGGAGATAGACCGGCGACCATGTGAGGATGCCGTGTCCCCGGTCTAGGAGTATGCCGAAAAGACCGTCGAGAGTGCCGCGACTGGTCATGCCGCGCTCACCGTAATCCTGGGCGAGATACCCGGCGGCGGGGTTGAGAGATCCGAAGGCGCGGTACTGGTAGGCGAAGAAGAGGGCGAGGGAGGCGAGGAGGGGGAGGGCGAGGGAAAGCGCGAACCACCGGCGCGTGGAACGAGCGGCCCGGCCCCTTTGCACGAGCAGCGCCGCGAGAACGAAGGCGGGGAGGAAGAAGCGGAACGAGAGCCAGGGGAGCGCCGCGATGCAGAGGGAGGAGAGAAGCTGAGACGGCGAGTGGGCGAGTGGGCGAGTGGGCGACTCTAATGTGTCATTATCGTCAGTTCGGATATCATCAGTTCGCCGGTTCCCCGGCTCCCCGGTTCCCCGGTTCGGGCTGCCCGGGTCGAAAGATACCGCCCGGGGAAAGGCGTGCCGGAACGCGTACAGGATGAACAGCGCGGCGGGCAGCTCGGGATAGACGAGGTTGGCGTAGAAGACGACGGGGGGCGTGAGCATCACGGCGGCGGTCGAGAGAAGCGCGGGCCAGAACGGGGCGGCGGCCCGATCGGGGTTATAGTGTATAGTAGAGGTCTGACCCTGAATGTCGCGGCAGAAGAGCCAGACGTTCACGGCGAGGAACGCCGCGAGGAGGTTCATGAACACGCACACGGCCGCGCGCGGAGAGACGCCGAGCCGGAGCGCAAGGGCGTAGGCCGGGGCGACGAGGATCGAGACGCCCGGCGTGTGGATCGAGTAGACCTC
>JBAXOY010000118.1:0-8376 GCA_037133055.1 Chlamydiota bacterium | reverse complement strand
CGATCGTCCCCACGTTCACGTGCGGCTTCGTCCGCTCGAATTTGTCCTTGCCCATTTTCTTCCTCCCTGACCCTTCAACCCCTTCGCACCCTTCACACCTTATCAGACGCTGGAGCCCACGACCGGGATCGAACCGGTGACCTCGTCCTTACCAAGGACGTGCTCTGCCGACTGAGCTACGTGGGCACCACCCAATCCATGACGCAAGCAATAATCATGCCACAAAGAAAAAACCGCAGGCGCACAAAACCATAGCCTGCGATCTCATCTTTAAGATTCGCAAGTCCGTTACGGCCGATGCGTGAACCACCGTTGTCGGCGAATACTACCACCACACTCCCTGGATGTCAACAGGATATTTTTAGTACACAGAATATTTTTAGTGGTATGTTTCCAAGGGTCTCGGCCCTGTCGGACCCGTCCGACAGGTCGGGCATTTTTGCGCCTTGCGCATCCCGCCGCCGCCCACTATGATACTGGCATGAAACTAGCCGGCGCCCGCTGGGTAAACGTCGCGGTCACCCTCGTGATCATCCTCTCTTCCCTCCTGATCCTGTACATCCTCTTCATCGGGGGGGTCAACATCCGTTTCGGCGAATTCGTCCCGAGCGTGGGGAAAGCAAAGCTCACCTGCAATGCGGTCCGGAACCCATGTATCATCCTCGTCATCCTCCTCCTGCTGAAGCCGATTGTCGCCCGCCCCGCCCCCCTGAGGCGCGCCGCGGTTTGCCTGAAGACGAACCGCAGGGCGGTGCTTCTCGGCGCCCTCGTGACCGCCGCGGCTGCCTTCCCCCGCTTCTGGGATCTCGGGTTGCACAGCCTCAACCCGGACGCCCTCCTCTGGATCGAACGCGGCCAGAAAACGATCTATGCCCTTCGCGAGCATGAGTACATGAGGGCGACCGCGCACCTCGGGCACCCCGGCGTCGTGCCCGCGGCGCTCATCGGGGCCTCCTATATCTATCTCGGCGAGGGAACCTCGACACTCTCATACGGCATCCTCGATCCCGTCACCGCCGCCAGATTCCCGATCGCGGCGATCGGAACCCTCGCCTGCCTCCTCCTTTACCTGCTCGGCCGCAGATCGTTCGGCGACGCGGCGGCGTTCTGGGGGGCGGTCTTTCTCGCCCTCTACCCGCCCCATATCGCCATGTCGCGCGTCGTGCACATCGACTCCACGCTCGTCCTCTTTTTCATGCTGACGGTGCTCTCCTACCTCATCTCGGAAGAGCGTGCGAGCCTCCGGTGGAAGATCGCCTCCGCGGTCTTCTTCGGCCTCGCCCTCCTCACGAAGAGCCCGGCGATCCTCCTCCCGTTCGTGCTGTTCGGCTGGAAGGCCCTTGTCCGGCTGCGGGACAGGAGGGGGGAGACGAGGCTCCTGGAGGCAGGCGACCTCGGGTGGCTCGGCCTCGGCCTCGGCATATATCTCACGCTTTTTACGAAGCTCTGGTTCGACCCGCGCCGCCTCAACTGGACCGACTACGCCTCTTCAGTGCGCGGCGCGGACCGCCTGGTCGGGGCGCTCAACGCCGCGGCGGCCCTGCCCTGGCTCAAGATACTCATCGTCATTGTCATCATCGGTCTCGCGTGGGCGGGCGCGCGGCGGGCCCGCACAGCCTTCCGGGGCCGGATGCCCCGCGTCGCCGCCGCGGTGCTACTCATTCTCGCCTGCCTCTCCTTCATCCAGGTGTTCCGGCAGCCCCTCGTGAACACGGTCTATCTCGCGACGAAGATCCGTCATGTCGAGGAGGTCGGGCACACAAAATACTGGATGGGCCGCCTCGTGACGAAGCCCCCGCGCTGGTTTTACCCTTTCATGCTGGGCATCCAGAGCCCGCCCGCCGTGCTCGGCCTCATGGCGTGGGGGGGTGTGACTGCCTGCGCCGCGTATGCGCGGAGGGGCGGGCGGTGGCGCGCCCTCCTCCTATGCCTCGTCGCCCCGATCGGCTTCATCGCGGCGATGGCCGTCGGGAACAAGATGGCCGTCCGCTACATCGCCCCCGCGTTCCCGTTCCTATGCCTCCTCGCGGGCGCGGGCCTCGTCGCGGCGGCGGACGCGGCCGCGCATCTTTTCACGCCCACCCGCCGGGCCCACGCGCGCATCGCCGCGCAGGCGGCCGTGGGGTTCATCGTGGCGGCATCCTGCATCGTGCCGCTCGTGCGCGTCTTTCCGTACCCTGATATCTACTGCAATATTCTCGCCGGCGGGCCTGCGGGCGCCTCCCGGATGGTCTCATTCGGAGTCGGGGTCGGGTCCAAGGAGGCAGCCGCGTACCTGAAAGGCCTCGCGAAAAGCGACGACTCCATATTCGCGACCACCATCCACGGCGAATTCCGCTATCACTGGCTTCACGACACGCCCCGGGTCTCAACACGGGTGCTCGTCAACCGCACGAAACCGCCGCATGTGGACTGGGTCGTGTTCCCGCTCGCGGACACGTTCAAGCGGCAGGATGAGTCGCTGCGCGCCCTCGACGGGAAATGCCCCCGCGTATGGGCAATGACCCTGTGCAGCGTGAATTTCGTGGAGATCTACAGGGTCGAGGACCCGCCCCAAACTACGGGCCGAGTCTACGAAGCGGAGGGGCTGGAATCCGACACGGGGTCGCAGGTCGTGGACAACAACGCCGGGGAGAGCGTCGCAGTCAGGGGGCTCGGCAGGGGAGCGGTCTTGTACGGCCCGTGGGAGCGCTACGCGCCGGGGGCGTGGCGGGCGGTCTTCAGAGTGAAGGAGCGGGGGGCGGGAAACGCCGCCACCCGTCTCTCCGTTACCGGGATCTCGAAGCAGGAGGTCTTCGGCTCGGGCGAGGCGCCCGCGGGGGATTCTCCCCCCTCGGACGACTACCGCGATGTGCCGGTCGATTTCACGCTGGCCGCGCCGCGGCGGATCCAGTTCTGCGTGGATAGTTTGGGGCCCGGGGAACGATGGGTGGACCGGGTCACCGTCGAGCGGCGGTGATGCGGTCCGTTCACGCGGTTCACGCCGACACGCCGATACGCCCACACGCCGGCACTTCTGTTGTTTCCGCGCCTCCGTAGCGAAAAATCAAATCTTCACCGCCCTCACGATCAGCTTGTGCCCCCCCCCGGACGGGAAGACCAAATCCAGGCGCGAGAAGGCCGCCATGAACGGATAGAGGGCCGCGTACAGCCGGTACTTCTTCCTGTTCCGCGCGAGGTCCTTCTCCGTGACCACGAGACCCTTCGCCCCGCGCGTTTCCCCCGCGAGGGCCGCGTTGATGCACGCGTCCAGGAGCTCGGTGAAAAACCCGGAGTAAATCCGCTCCTGCGCCACGGCGAACTTTCCCGCGAGAAGCGCGCGCAGGCCCTCCGGGGTGTAGCCCGGGCGCACGTGGCCGTGTTTTTCGTCCGTGAGGCCCATCGCGTTCCGAAGACGCCGTATGAGCGACCTCCCCTTCACGCGCGGGACGTTGACGATGAGCGTCCCCCCGTCTTTCATCACCCGGTGGAGCTCGGCGATCAAGGCGCGGTCATCATGGATGTGCTCGAGAAAATCGATGATCACCACCGTGTCGAGCGCGCGGTCGGGAAACGGGAGGGAGGTCCCGTCGGTTTGAAACACGCGTTCCCCCGCGAGGGCGCGTATCGACTCCACCGTCCCCTCGTCGAGGTCCGCGCTGTGCCACTCCCCGCCGCAGCGCCGGAGTAAAAGGCTGATGACCCCGTTGTCCCCGCCGAGATCCAGGCAGGTCTTCCCCCCGGGGGGCGGGAGGAGATCGAGGATCGCGGCGAGCTTGTCCTTCTTGAGGATGGATTTATTGAAGAGCTTCAGGCGCCAATCGCGTGAAGAGGTCTGCATCGGTCCGTTCCCCCGCGCGCGCTTCACGGTTTCCGCTCGATCACGGCGACGACGGGGCCGCCGAAATGCCGCGTGAGGCGCAGCAGGCGGGCGAGGTTCTCGACCGGCATGAGGATCGGCCGCCCGGCCTTCCGGTGCAGGACGAGGGGGAGGATGAACTGTCCCTCCGCCGCTTTCCATCGGAAGCCGCACGCGCATGCCGCGCCCATCACATCCCTCTTCCCCTGCATGGCGTAGTCCCTCGTCCCCGGTTCGTGCTTCATCTTAAGCCGGTACGCGAGGGGCTTGAGCATGCGCATCAGATCCCGCGTCACGAAATCGAAGGCGACCGCTTCCCGCCCCACCCGGCAGAGTTCCGAGAGGAAGAAGCGCCAATCGGGCACGTGCGGGAAGGTGCGGACGCTCACCACGACGTCGAACGAGCGGTCGGGAAACGGGAGGGGCGCAAGGGGGCCGGTGACCAGCGGGATGCCGAGGGGGACAAGCCGAGAGAGAGCGGCGGCGCTCGACCCGTACGCGGTGACGCTCCCACCGAAATCGAGAAGCGCCCCGGCGAGCTGGCCGTGACCCGCCCCCACATCGAGGACTGTCCTTCCCCGCACGCCCCCGAGGAGAGAGAGGATGAGCGCATTCTGCCGGGCGACGATGAGGCCTCCGACCGTCCCCGCGAATCGTTGCCGATAGATATCGCCCGAGGTATGCGCGTCGCACGACCAGGAGAGATGGTTTTCGCCGTTCATCGGGGGAAAACTACCATATACTCCCCTGTCGGTCAAACAGATCGGCCCGATCAACCGGAAACTCGGGAGCCTATCCTGCGCGCCGGCAGGCGGGGGCAGGCACGGGTCGGCGGCGGGGGGTTATTCGACGGGGACGTTGGTGAGTCCGAAGTGCAGGAACGCGCCATCCCCGATCTCCCCCACGATCGCCCGCGCCAGGCGCCGCGCGTCTTCGAGGTCCGGGGCGAGGCCGAACACGCTCGATCCGCTGCCGCTCATGCAGGCCCCGAGCGCCCCGCGCGCGAGGAGAAGCGCCTTGAGCCGGTCAACCTCGCCCCGGTGGGGGCCGGGAGCGTCCTCGAGGCGGTTGTAGAGCCGCCGGGACACGCGCCGCGGGTCGCCCGACTCGATCGCGCGGAGAAATCCGGCCTCGTCCGGAACTTTCGCCTCGCCCCCGGCATCGAGCGCGGCATACACGTCGGCGGTCGAAACGGCGATGGGCGGGCTGACCATGATGTACGCGAGCCGCGGCGCCCCCCCGAAAGCAGAGACCCTCCCCCCCCGCCCGGTGCAGCGCGCGGTCCCGCCCGAGATGAAGACCGGGACGTCCGAGCCGAGCCCCGCCGCGATCTCCTCGAGTGCCTCCCGCCCGAGCCCCATCTCCCACAGGCGATTCAGCCCGCGGATGACTCCCGCGGCGTCGCTGCTTCCCCCGCCGAGCCCCGCGGCGACGGGGATCCGTTTTTTCAGCGCGATGCGGATCCCCCTGCCGGGGGCCGCGAGGCGGCGCATCGCCTCGGCGGCGCGCACGCATAGGTTCCTCCGATCAACGGGCAGCCCCGGGGCGTCGCACTCCATGCCGATCTCCCCTCCCCCGCGCGCCTCGAGGAGGAGCTCATCGTAGAGATCGATCGTCTGCATGACCGTGACGATGTCGTGGTAGCCGTCGGGCCTCCTGCCGCGGATGTCGAGGTAGAGGTTGATCTTGGCGGGGCAGAGGGTGATCATAGTGTGTGAGTATGTGCGTGCGTGGGGGGATATCCGGCGCTACTCCTTCACGACTTCCTTCTTCGCCTCGGACGGGGTGGCGCGCCCCTCCGGCGGTATCTGGAGGCGGGCGCGGAGGTCCTCGATCTTTTTCTTCACCGCCCCGTTCTTCGGGTCGAGCGAGGCCGACCGCTCCCACTCCGCGAGGGCCTCCTTCCACATCTTCTTCCCGTGGTAGGCGTCCCCGAGGTGCTCGCGGACCACCGGGTCGTCGCCCATGAGCTTCGCGGCGCGGGTGAGCGCTTTCAGCGCCTCGTCGTGCATCCCCCGCTTGAAGTACACCCACCCGAGGCTGTCCACGTAGGCGCCGTTGTCGGGCTCGATGGAGAGCGCCTTGCCGATGAGGGCCTCCGCCTCGTCGAGCTTGATCCCCTTTTCCGCGTACATGTAGCCGAGGTAGTTGTACGCCTCCGCGTCGTCCGGGGACAGCGCGATCGATTTCTTGAACTCCCCGACCGCGTCGTCGAACCGCCCCAGGCGATCGAGGGAGGAGCCGATGTGGAAATGGATCGCGCCCCCCTCGGCGCCGAGCTCGAGCGCGCGCCGGTACGAGTCGACCGCCTTTTCGTAATCCCCCAGCGCGCTCTGCGCCAGTCCGGTGTAGAAGTGGAGCGCGGACGACTCGATCCCCTCCTCCAGCGCCTCCTGGAGCAGCTCGACCGCATCCTCCTTGCGGTCCTCCATCAGGTAGATCTGCGCGAGCCCGAGGTACCCGGCGACGTCGTGGGGCATCAGCCCGATCAGGAGCCGGTACCGGCTCTCGGCCTTGTCGAGCTGCCCGGTCTCCCGGTAGAGGTTGCCGAGGAGCGCGTAGATATCGAGCTTCAGGGGGTAGATCTTCAGTGCCTGCTGATACTGCTCGATCGCCTCATCGCGCCGGTCGAGCAGGTCGTACACCTGCGCCAGCTTGTAGTGGGTGTCGAAATAGCCCGGGGCGATCTCCACGGCGCGCTTCAGGTTCTTCAGCGCCTCCTCGATATTCTCCTCGCCGCAGTAGAGCAGGCCGAGCTTGAACCAGAGGACCCAGACATCGGGCCGGGCGCGCACGGCGCGCTCGAAGACCCCGATCGCGTCCCCCCGCCGGTCCTCGTTGAAGTAGAGCTGGCCGAGGGCGAGGTAGCCCTCCTCGTCATCGGGGACGAGCCGGATCGCCTCCTCGAATTCGCGGATCGCCTCGCCGGCCTCCCCGTTGGCATAGCGGGCCCTCCCGAGCAGCATGCGCGCCCCGACGAGCTTCGGGTCCTTGCGGGTCGCCGCGAGGCCCTCCTCGATCGCCTTCGCGAAATTCTGCCGCCGGAAGTAGATCTCCCCGAGGCGGACGCAGGCGGGGGCCGCGGTCCGGTCGTAGCCGAGGACTGACGCGTACTCCGCCGCCGCGGCGTCGAGGTTGCCCTCTTTCTCCTGGAAGACGCCGAGACAGTAGTGGAGGTAGGCCTGCGACCGGTCGACATAGGCGGCCGGCGGCTCCGAAAGCCCCGTCTTCACGACGGGGCGGAGCGCCGCGCAGCCGGAAAAAAGAAGGCATGCCGCCGCGCACGCAATCGCCACGCACGGCGGCCATGCCATGAACAGGTGCGACGCACGTCTGCCGCTCACGCACCTATCTCCTCTTCTTCTTGTGCCTGTCCTTCCGCATCCGCTTCTTGCGCTTGTGCTTCGAGATCTTCGCCTTCCTCTTCTTGCGTCCGCACGGCATGGCGTCAGCCCTCCGGTTATGGTATTACTTTATTGAGCGGATACTCGATGATCCCCTCCGCCCCCGCCGCCTTGAGCTTCGGCACGAGCGAGCGGAACAGCTTCTCGTCCAGGATCGTCTCCACGGCGCACCAGCCCACCTCGCTCAGGCGGGAGACGGTGGGCTTCCTCAGCGCGGGCAGCAGCGCCTCGACCGCGGCGAGCGACTTCTCCGGGACGTTCATCTTCACGCCGACCTTCGCCTCCGCGGCGAGCGCCCCTTTAAGGAGCATCGAGATCTGCTCGATCTTCGCCTTCTTCCACGGGTCCTTCAGGGCGGCCCGGTTCGAGATGAAGCGCGTGGTGGACTCGAGGAGCGTGTCCACTACGCGGAGGTTGTGCGCCCGGAGAGAGCTGCCGGTCTCCGTCAGCTCGACGATCGCGTCCACGAGCTGCGGGACCTTCACTTCGGTGGCGCCCCAGGAGAACTCGACATGAGCGGAGACGCCCTTCTTCGCAAGGTAGTTCCTCGTGATGTTCACCACCTCGGTGGCGATCCGCTTCCCCGCGAGGTCTTCGGCCCGTTTCACGGGCGAGTCGTTCGGGACGGCGAGGACCCAGCGCACCGGGCGAAAGCCCTGCTTTCCGTAGGCCAGGTCGGCGACCTCCTCGACGCTCGATCCGCTCTCGACGATCCAGTCGTGCCCGGTCAGGCCGACATCGAGGATTCCCTCCTCCACGTAGCGCGAGATCTCCTGCGCCCTGATGAGGATCCCCTCGAGCTCGTCGTCATCGATCCGGGGTATGTACGACCGCCCGCTCGCCGTGATGGTGAAGCCGGCCTTCCGGAAGAGTTCGAACGTCGCTTCCTGCAGGCTCCCCTTCGGGAGCCCGATCGAGAGTTTCACCGCCGGTCCTCCTTCTCCACTTCGTAATTCTACATTATAGCACAGCATCAGGGATGGGGCAAAAGCAAAACCGGCAAAGCAAAACCGGCAAAGCAAAACCGGCCGCCGGGCGTAAGCAAAACCGCGCATTTCGGTAGTGGGACAGTTTCGGGAGGTACAACTCCTATACTGATCCGGCTTTAACGGTAGCACGCAGATGAACGCAGAT
>JBAXOY010000117.1:0-8703 GCA_037133055.1 Chlamydiota bacterium | reverse complement strand
CCCTGGACTCCGTGCGCCGCAGGATCCAGGAGAATAAGCTCGCGGAGATCTCGGCGCTCGCGGACAAATACGGGATCCCGCGCCAGGATCTTCGGGAGTCCGGGGTCTGGTCCTCGCGGCGTCCGGGGCGATAATACTACGGAAGGCCGGTTCCCAGCCATGGCATCCACACATCCTCATCGACGCCGAGGGCGGGGCGTATCCGCGGTGATGCGCCTGCTCGCGGCGGCGATCCTTGCCGCCCCCGTCTGCGCGGCAGGGGCGGGGCAACCCCTCATCGAGATATTCCCCGGCTACGGGAACCCGCAGACGCTCTGGGTGAGCGGCAGGGTATACGAGGCCCCGCACGGGTCGTCGTGGAGTTTCGGCTCCGCCGCGTCCGGCATCGCGAATCCGTTCGGGGCGCTCGAGCGCCTCTTCCGGGGCAGCGCGGGGGAAGAAGTCGTGAGCATCCGTGCGGGCGCCGTCCGCGCACACGCGAGGACGGGGGGCGGCTATTTTGACGCCGTCCTCCGGGCGGCGCCGGGCGCCCCGTGGGGGGGAGCGGTGAGGGTGACCGCCGTCTCGAGCGCGAACGAGGAGTTCGACGGCACCGCCTATGTCCCGAGCCCCGACTCGAACACAGAACTCATCACCGCCATCGATGACACGCTCACGATGGCCGCCCCCGCCGATGCGCGCGCGGCCGTGAAAGACGCCCCGGAGGGCGACGGGCAACCCGACCGCCCCGTGCCCGGGATGGCGCAGCTCTACGCGCGGTTCGCCGGGGGCGCGGCGAAGAAGTCGCGGCCGGTCTGCTACATCGCCGCATCCCCCGACACGCTCAGCGCGCGCATCGCGGGATTCCTCTCCATCAACCGGTTCCCCCCGGGGCCCCTGATGCTCATGAGACCCGAACAGCCCGGCACCGCTCCGGCCCCCTCCCCGCAGCGTGTCTACGACCACACACTCACGGCGATCCAGAACATACTCGCCGCGTGGCCCGAGAAGAAGTTCGTCCTCTTCGGCGGCGGCGGGAAGGAGGACCCCGATATCTACCGCTGCATCGCCGAGCAGTACCGCACCCGCATCCGGGGGGTCTACCTCCGCCGCAGCGGCGATAAGGACCCCGCGAGGGAGAAGGCGTACCCCGGATTCGTCTTCTTCGACACGGCCGAGGAGGCCGAAAAGGACCTCGCGCGCAAGGGGATCATCTCGGACTGATGAGCCCCGCGCATCCCACGGACATGGACCAGAAACCGGAAGCCGCCGAGTCGCGGAGAACCGTCATCGCCGTTCCGGACGCCCTCTCGGACACCGGGGGGGCGCGCCTGCTCGAGGAGGTCGCGGGGGCCGCGGCCTCCGGCTCCCGCGCTATCACGCTGGATCTCGCCGGCCTCAAACGGCTCGACAGCCGCGGCGGGGCGTGGCTCATCCGGGCCGTCCGGGCGGCCAGTGCCGGGGGCGCGCGCGTCGATCTCGCGGGGGCGCGCGGAGAGACCGCCGAGGTCATCGACCTCCTCGCGACGAGCTTCGCGGGATCCCCTCCCCCCCCGCAGCGCTCCACGGGCTTCCTCGATGCCTTCGGGAACAAGGCGTTCGCCTCGTGGGCGGAGCTCGGCGATGCATGGCGGCTCACCGTGGACGCCGTCTACTGGTCGTTCATCGCCCCGTTCGAGGGGAAGGGATTGCGATGGAAAGCCCTTGTCACCGAGCTCAACGACACCGGCATGCGCGCCATCGGGATCGTCTCCCTCCTCAATTTCCTGCTCGGCCTCGTAATCGCGATGCTTTCGGCCGCGCAGGCGAGCACCTTCGGCGTGCAGATCTATGTCGCAAGCCTCGTAGTGATCGGGTTCGCGAAGGAGCTCGCGGTGATCATGACCGGTATCGTGGTCTCCGCCCGGACCGGGTCGGCGATCGCCGCCGAGCTCGCCACCATGAAGGTTTACGAGGAGATCGACGCCCTGAAGGGGATGGGGCTCAGCGTGACGAAGTTCCTCATCGCCCCGAAGGTGCTCGCCATCCTCATCTCGATGCCGATCCTCACCGCCATAGGGTTCGTGATGGGCGTCGCGGGCGGCTTCGTCCTGAACGCCATGTCCCTCGGCTTTACCTTCGAAAGCTGGTGGAATCAGACGCTCCAGGCGGCGACGATCCGCGACCTGATGCAGGGGGGAGTGAAGTCGGTCTGCTTCGCCGTCATCATCGTCATGGTCGGGTGCCACAACGGCCTCCGCGTGACCGGGGGCGTGCGGGGCGTGGGGATGGCGACCACGAGGGCGGTCGTGACGGACATCTTCCTGATCATAGTCGCGGACCTGTTTTTCACGACGATCTTCTATTATTTCCTGTAGGGAGAGCCCCATGGAGAAAAAGCCTATCGTGGAGGTGCGCGATCTCGTGGCGGGCTACGGGGACACTCTTGTGCTCGACCGCGTCTCGCTGGACGTGTACGAGGGAGAAATCATCGTGGTGATCGGCGGATCGGGCTGCGGCAAATCCACCCTTTTGAAAAACATGGTCGGCCTCCTCCGGCCCGTGTCCGGCGCCATCCGCTACTGGGGGAAGGAGATCACCTTTATGGACGAGGACGAGCTCGCCCGGCTGCTGCAGCAACTGGGGATCGCGTTCCAGTCCGGGGCCCTCTTCAATTCGATGACCGTCGCCGAGAACATCGCGCTCCCGATGGAGGAGTACGGGCACATGGACCCGGAGCTCCGGGACATCCTCGTCGGGATCAAGCTCGACCTGGTGGGGCTCTCGGGCACCGGCCCGCTGATGCCGGACGAGCTCTCCGGGGGGATGAAGAAGCGCGTGGGTTTCGCGCGCGCGATCGCGATGGACCCCCGGATCGTCTTTTTCGACGAGCCGTCGACCAGCCTCGACCCGATCATCGCGGCGGGGCTCGACAAGCTCATCCTGGAGATGCGGCACCTCCTGGGGATCACCGTGTTCGTGGTCACCCACGATCTCGGATCGATACGCATGATCGCCGACCGGATCGTCATGCTGGACCGGGGGCGCGTCATCTTCACGGGGACCATCGCCGACGTGGAGAAGACCGATGTCCCGCGGGTCAGGCAGTTCTTCGGCCGCGAGCCGGACAAGACGATCGAGGCCAGGGGCGTGGAAACGGCCCCGGGTTGAAAGTTCAAGGGTGAAAGAAGGAGCGCGGCGCGAACGAAATGGGACAGGGGGGAGAGGATGGCAACGAAAACTCAGAATATCAAGGTGGGCGTCTTCCTCATCGTGGGCCTCGCACTGATCGTCACCGTGTTCGCCACGGTGTCGATCAAGAACCGCGAGCACATGGACACGTATTACATCACCTTCGCCGAGAGCGTGAGCGGCCTCGGCAAGGACTGCGCGGTCCTGTACCGCGGCGTGCCGGTGGGGTCGGTCAGGGAGGTGCGGGTCTCCGACAAGAACGAGGTGCACGTAAACGTGGGGATCGCCACGCGCCGGGTCACCCTGCGCCGGGGCACGGTCGCGACGCTCGCCATGAGCAACCTGATGGGCGGGATGCAGATCGAGCTGAGCGGCGGGGACCAGAGCGCCCCGGTGCTCGAGCCGGAGTCCACCATCCCCTCCAGGGCCTCGATTCTCGAGAACATGACGCAGGCCCTGCCGAAGATTCTCGAGAATATCCAGAACATCCTCGTCAAGCTCGACCGCTCCATCGGGGACGTCAACAGCGACCGGATCGGAGCGCTGATCCGGAACTCCGACGAGACCATCAAAACCGCCAACCTGACCTTCGAGGAGGTCACCATGTTCCTCAAGACCTCCCGGGGGACGATGCTCAGCACCGAGTACGAGATCACGCAGACGATGCGCTACCTGCGCGAGGCGATCGTGCAGGCGAACCGCGTCTTTGCCCGCTTCAACGAGGATCCCTCGTCAGTCTTCTGGGGGCGGCGGGCGCCGGACAAACCGCACGTAAAATGAGAAAGACGAGGATCAACGCACCGCCTCACCACGGAGAACACGGAGATCACGGAGAAAACGTCTCGCCATTTGAACCGCGTGAACATTTCGGAAAGAGAGCCCGGGAGGGACAGATGAAAAGAGCAGTGCTCGCGGCGGCGATCGCGCTTGTCGCGGTGTCGTGCGCGCCCAACATCCGCACCGACTACTACATGATCAACACGGAACCGGCGATGGCGAAAGCCGACACGCGATTCCCCCTGGCCGTCTCCGTCAACAATGTCCGCTCCCCCTCCCGCTATCAGGACCAGATCAACTACCGGACATCCGAGTTCAAGGTGGGGTTCTACGAGTACAGCCGCTGGGTCGAGCCCCCGTCGGAGATGGTGCGGCGGACGCTCTACACCATGCTCAGGGAATCGGGGCTGTTCGAGAAGGTCGACCCCTCGGACATCGCCTGGAACCCGGACCTCATCCTCCAGAGCGCGATCCTCAACTTCGACCAGGTGGTGGAGAAGGACGGCGAGTTCGCGGAGTGCGCCCTGGCGATGGAACTTCTCATGAGGGATACGGGAAAACCGGTCTGGTCGAAACAGACGCGCGTGCGGGTGAAGCAGGAGAAGAAGGGGATGTTCATCGCCGCGATGAGCGAGGCGGTCGCGAAGGCGGTCGCCGAATCGATCGCCGACATGGAAAGGTCGGCCGCCCTGAAGGAGCTCGCAGCCGCAAAGGCGAAACCGAAATCCTAGGAGCCTGTCACTGTCTGCCCCCGCCCGCCGGAGAGCGGGAACATGCCGTCGGCGGGCATATCCTTTTGGGGTTTGGGATTTGAGATTTGGGATTTAATCTCACACCACCGACCTGATCGAGAATTTCCCGTGCAGCGCGGGGCGGTTCGTCTTCAGGACGTGGCATATCTCCTCGGCAAGGTTGCGCGCGATCGCCTTGATGCGCTTCACCTCGTCCCGCTCGAGGTTCATGAGCTTGCTCTCGCGATAGTCCCTCACGAGCCCCGCGAGCTCGTTCCACTCGTTCTTCTCCACGACCACGTCGATGATGCGCATCCGCTCCTTGTGGTCCTCGGGGAGCTCGGCGGCCTCCTCACCGGCGGTCGCCATCATCTTCTTCGCCTCGTCCGGGCTCACCGGGTAGCGGAGGACCCTCTCCGCGCCCTGGGACCTCACCATGAGCTTCGTGGCGGAGAGCGGGGTCCGGGCGGAGTGAAGGACGTAGTAGGTGTCCGCTCCCGCGGCGGTCTCCGCGGCATCCGTGGTCCTCCGGTGCGGGACGCCGACGACCTTCACGAGGCCGTGCCCCTTGTACACTACGGTATCGTCGATAGTGAACATCGTTTCCTCCCGTGATGGCGCGTGATGTGACCGTGAACCTGATGGTTCATTACTCGTAACTGCTCAGGAGCCGGAATTCAGAAGTCAGGAGCCGGGAGTTGGAATGAGGGCGCCGGCGGCGATATTTCCGGAAGCTTATTCGCGATCCATTCTGGATTCCGGCTCCTGACTTCTGACTACCTGAGCAGTCACCGCTACTATACCACAGGGGGGCGGAAATATCGGAATAAAATGCGGGCGGGGCTCGGGGCCGGAATGTCCCGGATCCGCAGGGGGCTGAAGCCCCCCTACGCTGGAGAAAAGGGAACAGCCCCGGGATCCAGCGGGGAGCGTTTCAGCGCCCGGACGGTTTCGAGCGCGGCGTGCCCGTCGTCGCGGGCGGCGCGGGACATCTCGCCGATGAGGCGGATGCCGCCCTGCCTGTCCCGCGCGTGGACCATCGTGTAAAGCCGGTAGGGCCACGCCCTCTTGGCGGCGCGCGCGTAGCAGTGGCTCACCTCGCCGAATGCGGCGAGGGCGCGCCCCGCCTCATCCACCCTCCCCCGCGGCACCCTCCATGCGACGAGCGCGTTGTACCGATACCCGAGCGCCTTCCCGTCGAGCACGGCGCCGAACCGCCGCATCCGTCCCGACGCGAGGAGACCCCTGACCGCCGCGACCGCCCCCGGAGGAAACGGCCTGCGGGACAGAGTGAGGTCCGCCGGGATGAGGGAAATAATTCCCGGGGGTATTTTCCCTGTCCGCCCCTTGCGCGAGGCCGTCCCCCCCGCGCCGGGCCGTTCTTTCCATTTTTCGCCCCCGACACCGGGATCGAAGAGAACGCCAAGCTTGAAAAGTCGTGTCGCGGGCAGCTCGATCAGGCGTCTCGGGCGTATCGCGCGGGCGAGGGCGCGAAGCGCTTTCCCGCGCGCTGCCCGCCCCGCGCTCGCGAGCGTGAACCAGATGTTCAACGGATGCCGCCTGAGGTAGTTGTGGGTGACCCCCTCCATCGCGTTGATGCGGGCTGCGGCCTCGCGGACCCTGCCCGGGGCGACTGAGAGGGCGACGAGGACCGTGTCGAGACCGAAGGCGCGCGCGTCATAGCGCGGCCCGATGCGCCGGACAATGCCCAGCTCCCGGTACGCGACGAGGAGACGGATCACACACGCCTCGTCGAGGCCGATCCGCCTGCCGAGCGCCGCGTAGGGGCGGGCGCAGACCGGGAAACGGTCCTGGCTCTCAGTCAGGAGAAGCCTGTCGATCTTCCCCAGCCCTTTGTCTTGGGATTTGGGATTTGGGATTTGGGATTTCATGCCTTGCAGTTCGCTTCTCCCGCCAGATAATCCCCCGTCGCCGCGTACGCGCGCGCCCTGCATCCGCCGCAGGCATCCCGGAAGCGGCACGCACCGCAGGGCGTCCCCAGCTTCCCCGGGTCCCTGAGCTCGCGAAAGAGAGCCGACTCATCCCAAACCGCCCGCAAGCCGGCGGCGCGCACGGTGCCCGCGGAGACGGGAAGGTAGCCGCATGGGTACACCTCGCCGCCGTGCGACACGAAACACACGCTCCGCCCGCAGAGGCAGCCGCTCCCCGCGGCGCTTCCGCCCGATGGCGTGCCGACGATGCGCCCATTATTCCGGCAGGGGGGCCTCAAGTCCCCCCTGCCGGGCTGACGCAGCAGCGCGGCCGGGCCGCGCGAGGATTCGTACCGAACATACCGCGGCGCGCAGGTGAGCCGGGCCTCCAGCCCGAATGAACCGGCGTGCGCGTGGAACCATTCGAAAAGCTCCCGCCCCTCCGCGGGGGAGAGCGCCTCGTCTTTCGCGATCTCGAGGCCGCACCCCACGGGCACGAGGACAAAGAGATGCACGGCGTCGGCACCCTCGCGCGCCGCAAGGCGGAACATGCCGTCGATCTCGCCCCGGTTCCCGCGGCAGACCGTCATGTTGACCTGCGTGCTCAGGCCCGACGCCCTGAGTGTCCTCAACCCCCGAACGGCTCCTTCGAACGCCCCGGCGACCCCCCGTATGCGGTCGTGCGTCACGGAGGAAACCCCATCCACGCTCACGCTCACGCGCCGCACGCCGGCCTTTTTAAGCGCCGCCGCCGTCCCGGGATCGACCATCGTTCCGTTCGTCGCGAGGGCGACGGGCATGCCGCACTCCGAGGCGCACGCGGCGAGCTCGACGATGTCCCCCCTCGTGAGCGGCTCTCCCCCGCTCAGCACGAGGAGCGGCCGGGACCAGAACGCCACGCCGCGGATGAACTCCACCGCCTCGCCGGTCGTGAGCTCACCGGGCGCGGCGGTTGCCCGCGCCTCGCCGCGGCGGCAGTGGCGGCAGCGGAGATTGCACGCCGCCGTCGTCTCCCAGAAGAGGACCCTCAGATGATGTTCGTCCACCAGAGCCCCCGTGTCTGTGTCATCGCGGCGCCAGTTCGCCTTCGGTCAAATAGCAGCCCGGGTCCTCCGCCCACAAATCCCCGTGCACGGCGAGCGCCCGGGCGCGCATATTGCCGTTGCAGAGGCCCTTCCACCCGCAGCGGCCGCACCTCCCCTTGAGGCGCCCCGCGCGATTCCTCAGGTCCCGGAGCATCGTGTTCCCCTCATCGCGCCAGATGTCGTGAAACCCGCGCTCGCGCACGTTGCCGAGAACGAGGCTGCGGCTGAATTGGTCCGGGAACACGTTTCCCCGTGCATCCACGCACGCGATACCGATGCCGGACCGGTTGCCTCCGGCGCGATCGAGAAGCGACCGCGCTGCCTCCGCGCGCCCCGGGTCCTCCGCGCGCAGCCGGAGATAGAGATAGACGCCGTCGGCATGGTTGTCCACGGTGAGGAGCTCGAACGCGGGATTCCTCCGGTGCGCCTCCCGCGCCTTCCGGAGGATCAGGTCCATCGCGTCCCGCGCCTCGCGGGGGGCAAGGATCTCCCCTCCCATCTCCTTTCCCCGCCCGCACGGGACGAGGTGGTACACGCAGAGGCGGCTCGCCCCGGAGGAAAGGGCGAGATCGATCACCGCGCCGAGGCCTTCGATCGTCCGGCGTGAAAGGGTGAACCGGATGCCGGTCTTCAGCTCAGCCCGCAGGCAGTGCCGCATTCCCTCGACGGCTTTTTCGAACGCCCCTTCCATGCCGCGGAAACGGTCATGAGCGGGTCCGATGCCGTCGAGGCTGATCCCGACATAGGAGAAGCCGCTTCCCCTGAGCGACTCGGCCTCGCGCGGGCCGATCGCGGTGCCGTTCGTGGAGAGCGCCGTTCTGAGCCCATGCGCGACAGCAAAGGCGGCGAGCTCCAACAGGTCGGGCCTGAGGAGCGGCTCGCCGCCGGAAAAAAGAATCACCGGAGAACCGAACGACGCCAGATTATCGATGAGTATTTTCCCTTCTTCGGTGGTCAATTCGTCGGGATAATCGATGTCGGCGGAATTGGAATAGCAGTGAATGCATTTTAAATTGCAGCGGCGCGTCA
>JBAXOY010000116.1:0-8851 GCA_037133055.1 Chlamydiota bacterium | reverse complement strand
CATAAAGTCGCGGATGCTCCTTCCCCCGGATGAGCGGCCGGTGGAGGAACCGGTCGAGGAGGAGGAGGAAGACCCGCGCATGGCGCTCGTGAAGCAGCTCTTGGAGTACAAGAGGTTCAAGGAGGCGGCGGGCTTCCTTTCCGGGAAAGAGCTGGAGCAGCAGTCGGTCTTCGCGCGCTACGTCGACCGTACGTTCCTCCCCGAGCCGTCGGACAGCCCGCTCACCGAGGTGAGCATCTTCGACCTCATCAGCGCCTTCTCGGACGTGCTGAAGCGCTTCACCGGCGACCCCCGGGAGATCGCCGAGGATATCTACACGGTGACCGACAAGATCGTCTCGATCACCGCGCTGTTGTGTGTGCGGCCGATCCTGAAGTTCAGCGAGCTTTTCAAGGACGCGCTCATCCGGGCCGAGGTTATCGTGACCTTCCTGGCGCTGCTCGAGCTGATACGGCTCAAGAAGATCCAGACGCACCAGCCGGCGCCGTTCGCGGAGATCGAGATATGCGCCGCGTGACTGGGTGAGAGAAGGAAGGGATGACCGTGGCCGCCGATAATGTGAAATCCATCATAGAGGCGTTGCTCTTCGCCGGAAACGAACCGGTCAGGCCGGACGAGATCCGGGAGATCATCGCCTCCGTCCCGCCGCTCGGGGACGGGGCGATACGCGGCCTCATCGACGAGCTGAAGGATGCGTACCGCACGAGCGGGAGGAGTTTCACCATCGCCGAGATCGCCGGGGGATACCGGCTCCAGACGCTCCCCGAGTACGGGGACTGGATCTCGAAGCTCAGGGCCGCCCCCTCGCGGAGAAAGCTCTCCGCCCCTGCGCTCGAGACGCTCGCGATCGCCGCCTACCGGCAGCCGATCACGAAGGCCGAGATCGAGGCGATCAGGGGGGTGAACATCGACGGGGTGCTTGAGAACCTGATGGACAGGGAGCTCATCGAGCCGAAGGGCCGGAAGCAGGCGATCGGGAAGCCGCACTTGTACGGGACCACGAAGAAGTTCCTGGAGCATTTCGGGCTCCGCACCATCAAGGACCTGCCCGAAATCGAGGAGCTGAAACGAGCCGCGGCCGAGCAGGCCCCGCAGTCGGCGGTCCCCGCGGAGCAGAAACCGCTGACATGAGGAAGGGACTCATGAAGATACACGACCTGAGAAAAAAGATCGACGCGCTGGACCGCAGCATCGTCGGCCTTGTGAACGAGCGGACCTCTCTCGCGGTCGAGATAGGCAAGATCAAGAGGGACTCGAACAGGGAGGTCTACGCCCCCGAGCGCGAGAAGGCGGTCTACGAGAAGGTGGAGGGGATGAACGGGGGGCCCCTCCCGGCGGTCTCTCTCCGCGCGATCTACCGCGAGATCATGTCGGCGGCGCTCTCGATCGAGAAGAAGCTCGTCATCGCCTATCTCGGCCCGGAGGCGACCTTCACTCACCTCGCGGCACGGAACAAGTTCGGCGGCTCGGTCGGCTACGCGGCGGCGGCGGGCATCGCGGACATCTTCGGCGAGGTCGAGCGCGGCGCGGCGGACTACGGGGTTGTCCCCATCGAGAACTCGAACGAGGGCGCGGTGACGCACACCCTCGACCTGTTCATGGACTCGCGGGCGAAGATATGCGCGGAGATATACCTCGATATCTCTCACTGCCTGATGGCGGCGTGCCCGGCCGCGGAGATACGGAGGGTCTATTCGAAGGCCGAGGTGTTCGGCCAGTGCCGCACGTGGGTCAGGGGCAACTATCCGACGGCGGAGCTCGTCGAGGCATCCTCGACCGCGCGGGCGGCCGAGCTTGCGGCGAAGGAGCCGCGCGCGGCGGCGATCGCGAGCGAGCTCGCGGCGGAGCTCTACGGGCTGAAGATCCTCGCCCGCGGCATCGAGGACAGCGGGAAGAACGAGACGCGCTTCCTGGTCATCGGAAGGAGCGCCGCGGGGCCCAGCGGGGAAGACAAAACCTCGATCATGGTGTCGATCTCGGACAGGGTCGGGGCGCTCCACCGGATGCTTTACCCGTTCAGGAAGCACGCGATCAACCTGACCAAAATCGAGTCGCGCCCCTCGAAGAGGAAGGCGTGGGAGTACTATTTCTTCATCGATTTCGAGGGGCACGTGGCGGAGAAAAAGGTGGGGCAGGCGCTGAAGGAACTGCGGAAGCAGTGCCTGTTCGTCGAGCACCTGGGCTCGTACCCGAAGGCGCGGTGAACGGCGGGGCGTGAAGGAGGAGCAGATGATCGGGAAAGCGATACGGATGGAGCGCATCATCAACCGCATGAGCAGGAAGACGGTGATCGTCCCGATGGACCACGGGATGACCATGGGCCCCATCCCGGGGATCAGCGACATCAAGGCGACGATCGACACGATGGTCGAGGGGGGCGCGAACGCCATCCTGCTCCACAAGGGCATGGTCGAGGCGGGCCACCGCGGCGGAGGCAAGGACGTGGGGCTTATCGTGCACCTCTCCGCCTCGACCTCCCTGAGCCCCTATCCGAACACGAAGGTCCTCGTCTGCACCGTCGAGGAGGCGATCCGCCTCGGCGCGGACGCGGTGAGCGTGCACGTGAACCTCGGCGACGTGATGGACACGGCGATGGTGCGCGACACGGGGGCCGTGTCGAAGGCGTGCCGGGAGTGGGGGCTCCCGCTCGTCGCGATGATGTACGCGAGGGGGGAGAAGATCAAGGACCAGTTCGACGTGAAATACGTGAAGCACGCCGCGCGCGTCGGGGCAGAGCTCGGCGCCGACATCGTGAAGGTGGTCTACACGGGGAGCTTCGAGACGTTCAGGGAGGTCGTCGAGGGGTGTCCGGTGCCGGTCGTCATCGCGGGCGGGGAGAAGATGGAGACCGACAGGGACCTGCTCCTCATGGTCGAGGGGGCCCTCAAGGCGGGGGCGGCGGGGGTATCGATCGGACGAAACGCATTCCAGCACAAAAACCCGATCCGCATCGTCCAGGCGATCGGCAAGATGACGCACCAGGGCTGGGACGCGAACAGGGCCCTGGAGTTCCTGAAGAAATAAGAGGTTCTCATGAAAAAGATCTGGGTCAAGGCGATCCCGTGGGACAAAACGATCGTGACCACCGCCCTCGAGAGCGGCGCCGACGCCGTCGTGGTGGAGAAGGGGATGACGGCGGAGGTGAAGAAACTCGGCCGCATCCGCACCGTCGCCCCCGACGGGGACCTCAAAATGGGCGAGGACGTCGTCGAGGTGGAAATCCGCGGGAAGGCCGACGAGGAGAGAGCCCTTCGCCTGAGCAAGGACAAGACCGTCGTGGTCCGGTGCGGCGACTGGAAGATCATCCCGCTCGAGAACCTCGTCGCCCAGACGCGCGGACTCTTCGCGGAGGTGAAGAGCCTCGATGAGGCGCGGACCGCCGTGCGCATTCTCGAGAAGGGGGTGGACGGGATCGTCCTCCATACCACCGACCTCGCCCAGATCAGGAAAACGATCGAGGAGGTGCGCCAGTCCGGCGAACGGGTCGCGCTCGTCACGGCGAGGGTGACGCGGGTGGAGCAGCTCGGGATGGGCGACCGCGTCTGCATCGACACCTGCACGAGCATGAAGGCAGGGGAGGGGATGCTCGTGGGGAACTCGAGCGCGGCCCTCTTCCTCGTCCACTCCGAGAGCATCGAGAATCCCTACGTCTCCCCGCGCCCTTTCAGGGTGAACGCGGGCGGAGTCCACGCCTACACGCTTCTCCCTGGCGGGAAGACGAAATACCTCTCCGAACTCAGGACCGGGGACGAGGCCCTTGTCATAGGCCACGACGGAGCGGCCCAGCCCACCATCATCGGCCGCGTGAAGATCGAGAAGCGGCCGATGCTCCTTGTCGAGGCCGCGGCGAAGGGGATGCCCGTGACGCTCATCCTCCAGAACGCCGAGACGATCCGCCTCGTCAAATCCGGCGGCGCGCCGATCTCCGTGGTCGAACTCGAGAAAGGGACCGAGGTCCTCGTGTACATGGAAGAGGCGGGGCGACATTTCGGGATAAAGGTCGAGGAGACGATCACGGAAAGATGAATCCCTGATCCGGAATCCCGGAAGCTCTATTTTGGGATTTTGGATTTGGGATTTGGGATTTCGATGAATAAACTCACCATCTGCGGCCTCGGCCTCATCGGCGGCTCGATCGGCCTCGCCGCCCGGGAGAGGAGGCTCGCCCGGGTGGTCTGCGGCCTCGTCCGGCGGCCCGAGTCCCTTCGGGAGGCGAAGAAGAGGGGAGTCGTCGATTTTGCCACGATGGACCCGGCCGAGGCGCTCGCCGGGGCCGATATGGTGGTCATCGCCGCCACACTCGGCGCCGCTGAGCAGATTGCGAGACAGATCAAACCCCGTCTCCCCGAGGACTGCGTCGTGACCGACGTGGGGAGCTGCAAGCAGCGCGTCATTGAGAGGGCCCGAAAGGCCCTCGGCCGCGGCGTGCGCTTCGTCGGCGTCCATCCGATCGCAGGCTCCGAGCAGAGCGGAATGAGTTTCGCGTACGCGGGCCTCTTTGAGAAGGCCCCCTGCATCGTCACTCCGGTCCGGGGCACGGACAGCGCCGCCGTGAAAAAGGTCTCGGGCTTCTGGAAGGCCCTCGGCTCCCGCGTGAGCGTGATGAGCCCGGAGAAACACGACCGCGTCGTCGCCGCGATCAGCCATCTCCCTCATTTCCTCGCCGCCTCCCTCGTCAACGCCTCCGTCGCCACACTCGGGCGGGAGAAGACTGTCCTTGACTATGCCGGGAGCGGCTTCAGGGACACCACCCGCGTCGCGGCGAGCGGGGCGGAGATGTGGGAGGACATCGCGATGGACAACGCCGGAGAGATACTCCGAGCCGTTGCCGCCCTCGAAAAGCAACTCGCCGTTTTAAAAAAGGCGCTCCGCCGGGGAGACCGCGAGTCCATCCGAGCCATTCTGACCCGCGCCGCCGCCCTCCGCCGCAAGCTTAACGCCGGCTGAGAGGTGGGTCATGACAAGGCCGTGTTTGGCCGTTGACACCGCAAGAGCGACGTGGTATCGTTCCACACTTGCGCACGGGCTGAATGTGTTGCCCGGCGGCCCGCGCCCTTCCGGGGGGCGGAGCGAGGAGAGTAACTGCAATGATGATTGATCAGCATCTGGATGCGTCCCTTCTGGACAAGGGGAGGGAAGAACGCGAAAAGAGGGACCAGGCGCGCGCGGAGCTGCGCCAGCTCTACGCCGATACGATCAAGGACATCCACGTCGGCAAGATCGTGGAGGGCACGATCCTTGAGGTCGGCAAGGATTTCGTCCTCGTGGACATCGGCTACAAGTCCGAGGGCGCCATCGCCATCGAGGAGTTCAGGAACAGGGAGGCCCTCAAGGCGGGCGAAAAGGTGCAGGTGCTCCTCGAGTCGAAGGAGGACCAGGAGGGCGTGGTGGTGCTCTCCAAGGTCAAGGCCGACAAGATGAGCCACTGGGAGGAGACCGTCGCCCTCTGCAAGGAAGGCAAGATCGTCAAGGGCAGGATCCTCCGGAAGGTCAAGGGCGGCCTCATGGTCGACATCGGACTCGAGGCGTTCCTCCCCGCGTCCCACATCGGCCTCCGCCACGTCAAGAACATGGAGAGCTTCCTGGGCAAGGAGCTCGAGTTCACAGTGATCAAGATCAATCCGGAGCGGCGCAACGTCGTCCTCTCGCGCCGTGTTCTCCTCGAGGAGGAGCGGAAGCGGCAGCGGGAGCGGGTCTTCGCCACCGTGAAGGTCGGCGACGTGATCGAGGGGGTCGTCAAGAATATCACCGACTTCGGCGCGTTCATCGACCTGAACGGGATCGACGGCCTCCTGCACATCACCGACATGAGCTGGGGGCGCGTGAGCCACCCGTCGGAGGTCCTGGCGGTCGGCGACAAGGCCAAGGTGAAGGTCCTCGAGTTCGACAAGGAGCGCGAGCGGATCTCCCTCGGCCTGAAGCAGCTCCTCCCAAACCCGTGGGACACCATCGGCGAGCGATATCCGATCGGTTCCAAGGTGAAGGGGCGCGTGACCAACATCGTGGCCTACGGCGCCTTCGTCGAGCTGGAGAAGGGGATCGAGGGTCTCGTCCACATCTCCGAGCTCTCATGGACCCGCAAGATCAACCACCCGTCGGAGGTCCTCGGCATCGGGGACACGGTCGAGGCGATGGTGCTCAACACCGACCGCGACGCGCAGAAGATCTCCCTGGGGCTGCGGCAGACCGAGGTCAACCCGTGGACGGTCGTCGAGGAGAAATACCCGGTGGGCACGGTGATCAAGGGAAAGATCCGCAACATCGTTCCCTACGGCGCCTTCATCGAACTCGAGGAGGGCCTCGAGGGCCTCATCCACATCTCGGACATCTCCTGGACGAGGAAGCTGAATCACCCCTCGGAGGTGCTGAAGCGCGGCGAAGCCGTGGAGGCGAAGGTTCTCTCCGTGGACCAGGAGAACAAGAAGATCTCCCTCGGGATCAAGCAACTGAGGGGGAATCCGTGGGACGAAATCGACCGGCGGTTCAGCGTCGGGGACTCCGTGTCCGGGACTATCAGCAACATCACGGGCTTCGGCCTGTTTGTGGAGCTCGGGGACGGCATCGAGGGGCTCGTGCACATCTCCCAGGTGGAAAAGCGGCAGGACGAGGACATCAAGGTGAGCTACAAGGTCGGCGACCAGGTCACCGCTCGCATCCTGCGCATCGACCCGGTCGAGAGGAAGATCGGCCTGAGCATCAAGGACCACATCGAGGCCCCCGACCGCGGGCAGGAAAGGGACAGGGAGAGCGCGTCCCGCCCGGCGCGGCCGGAGGTGGCCCTGCACAACCCGGTCCTCTCCGAGGACATCTCCCTCCCCGACCTCGGCGGCGGGGAGCCGGGCGAGGGGAAGTCCTGACGCCGCGTCCAATGCGTTTCACGTTGAAGAGCGGCCGCGGAGACGCGGCCGCTCTTCTCGTATAGGTGACAGTCATGCCCGCACCGGATCCCGTGCGCACACAAATCGAGCGCATCCTCAAGGGCACGGTCATGCTCGAAACCGGGCGCGAACTGGAGGAACGCCTGCGCGAGGGGAAGCCGCTCAGGGTCAAACTCGGGGCCGACCCGAGCGCTCCGGACATCCACCTCGGGCACGCGGTGGTCCTCACGAAACTCCGCGCCTTCCAGGACCTCGGACACCGGGTCATCTTCATCATCGGCGACTTCACGGCCAGGATCGGCGACCCGAGCGGGCGGTCGAAGACGCGTCCGCAACTCTCGATGGAACAGGTGGAGCGGAACGCGGAGACCTATACGCAGCAGGTTTTCAAGATCCTCGACCCGCAGAAGACCGAGGTGGTCTTCAACAGCCGCTGGCTCGACCGCCTCGGGTTCGCGGAACTCATACGGCTCGCCTCCACGACGACCGTCGCCCAGATGCTCCAGCGCGACGACTACGCGAAGCGGTACGCGGCGGGTTCTCCGATTTCGCTGCACGAATTCCTGTACCCGCTCGCGCAGGGGTACGACTCTATCGAGGTGAAGGCCGACGTGGAGATCGGCGGCACCGACCAGACATTCAACCTGCTCCTGGGGCGGGAGCTCCAGCGGGCGTACGGGCAGCGGCCGCAGATCGTCATCACGATGCCGCTCCTCGAGGGGCTCGACGGCACGGAGAAAATGAGCAAGAGCCTCGGCAACTGCGTCGGGATCACGGAGCCGCCGTTCGAGATCTACGGGAAGCTCATGAGCATCCAGGACGGCCTGATGCCGCGGTACTACGAACTCCTGACCGACCTTGATTTCCGTACGCTGCGGGAGGTGATGCCGCACCCGCGCGACCTCAAGATGCGGCTCGCCCGCGAGATCGTCGCCCGCTTCCACGGGGAGGAGGCTGCGCGCGCCGCGGAGGATAATTTCAAGGTCGCCTTCGGGGGCAGGGGGGTCCCTGCGGACCCGGACTGGGTAAAGGTGGTTGCACTTCCCGCAGGGGTGTATTCGCTCGCGAGCCTGATAAGGGATTCCGGTCTTGCCTCAAGCGGTTCCGAGGCAAGGCGTAAGATCATGGAGGGAGCGGTGAGGATCGATGATCGCAAGGTGATTGATGAGAATGAGAAGCTTGCACTAAGGCCTGACGACGCGGAACGCATCCTCAGATACGGAAGGAAGGAATTTCGCCGGATCGTCGTGGAAAAGCCCGTGAAGGGCGCCTGAAAATAAATGTGTCTTTTCGTCATTTTCCATCATTTAGCTGTTGACAGGTTCCGGAACCGGTGCTAGCATGGGGTCGTACAAAGTTGGTATGTGTCCGCGAGCGGCGATGCGAGGGACAAATGCCTGACAGTACCTGAAGAGATTTCAGGAAGTTCTTTGAACGCACAACAAGGACATCGTTTTGGTGTCCTTCTTTTTCGTCCCGCAAGGCGGGACGGTACGCTCTTTGAAAACCGGATAGTGCGATGCGCAAGAAGTCGAGCCAACGTCAAGTAAGTCCCGGAAAGTCCGGAGTGATCCGGATGGACCGGGACGTCACGAGCTCTCTACGGAGAGTTTGATCCTGGCTCAGAACGAACGCTGGCGGCGTGGATTAGGCATGCAAGTCGAACGATCAGGCGCGCAAGTGCCTGATAGTGGCGAAAGGGTGAGTAACACGTGGGTAATTTGCCCCCGAGACGGGAATAACTTCGGGAAACCGAAGCTAATACCGGATGACGCCGTGCCACCGCATGGTGGTACGGTGAAAGGTGTCCGCAAGGGTACCGCTCAGGGATGAACCCGCGGCCTATCAGCTAGTTGGTGAGGTAACGGCCCACCAAGGCGATGACGGGTAGCCGGCCTGAGAGGGTGGTCGGCCACATTGGGACTGAGACACTGCCCAGACTCCTACGGGAGGCTGCAGTCGAGGATCTTCCG
>JBAXOY010000115.1:0-9081 GCA_037133055.1 Chlamydiota bacterium | reverse complement strand
CGCGTGGTCAGGCAGGAAACAGGGGAGCAGGCGAGCGCCCTATTCGGGCATCCTCATCGGCTCCTCTTTTTTGTGAGCGGCATGGAAATAACTCTTGCCTTATGCGGAAATACTACGTCAACGGCGGGGACCTCCAACACTTCATCGAGAGCGGCGCCACCCCGGCGGAGCAGAGGGCAACGCCGACCGCGTAGTCTTGAAAATAAAGTGGAAAGCTCCGGGGTCACCTCGACTATTGACTAAAAACGGTAATTGCCACGAATGGGCAGTATTCGGCATGGTCTGCGAGGGTAGTCCCGCGCGAATGTTTTTTTAGTCTCATTTGGCGCACTCATTTTAGCGGGGGATTGATATTGGCAGGGGGAAATGGTACCCTTCCCCGTGCAATGGTTTTGAGAGCCAGCGTAGCTCAATTGGCAGAGCAGCGCATTCGTAATGCGCAGGTTATCGGTTCGATTCCGATCGCTGGCTCCAGCATTATGGTTCAAGGTTGAAAGTTCAAAGTTGGAAGCATGACGGGGGAGGGGCCGACTACAGCCCAAAGTTGAACGCTAAAAGCAGAAAGTAACAAAGAGGGGGGGCCCAAGGCCCTCCTTCGGCGTTTCCGGGGATACTCCATATATGAAACGGGCGGTCGGGCTCATGGTGTGCCTGGCGCTGTGCGGGTGCGCGGCGATGCGGGGGGCCGGGCCGCTCCCCGTGGACGTGGACGCGCAGGACAGGGACGGCTCGACGCCGCTCATGAAGGCGGCGCTCACGGGGAACCGCTATTTCGCCGAGGTGCTCATCGCGCACGGGGCGGACGTGAACGCGAGGAACGTGAACGGGATCACCCCGCTGATGACTGCCGCGTACGCGGGGCGGAACGAGGTCGCCCGGCTCCTCATCGAAAAGGGCGCGGACGTGAACGCGCGGGTGGACGGGGAGAACATCGCCTTGTCGATCGCGAGGGAGAAGGGGAACGCGGAGCTCGTGAGGATGCTGGAGGAGAAGGGGGCGGCGGTAAATCCCAAATCCCAAATCCCAAATCCCAAAACGGAATGAGCGGTCAGAGTGTGCGCCGCATGTTGGAGGAGGGGATGTTCAGCTCCTTGCGGTACTTGGTGATGGTGCGGCGGGCGAGCGTGAGGCCCTTTTCTTTCAGCCTGTCGATGACCTCCTGGTCGCTTATAGGGTCTTTCGTGTCCTCCTGGGCGCACATCTCACGGAGCATCGCCTTGATATTCGTCACCGAGACGCTGCCGCCGCCGGCGGACTCGATCCCGGTGCTGAAAAAGTACTTCATGTCGTAGAGGCCGTGCGGGGTCTGGAGGTACTTGCCGGCGATCGCGCGGCTCACGGTGGACTCGTGGATCCCGAGCGAGTCCGCCACCTCCTGCATCGTGAGCGGCTTCAGCGAGGGGACCCCCTCCTCGAAGAAGTCGTGCTGCTTCTTCACGATCTCGGTGGCGATTTTGTAGATCGTCTGCTGGCGCTGCTGGATGTTCCTGAGGAGCCACTGCCCGCCCTTGATCTTTTCCCTGATGTAGGACTTGGTGGCCTTCTCCACATCCGGGTTCCCGATCATCTGCCGGTAGAGGGCGCTGATGCGGAGGTGGGGGACGCGGTCGTCGTTGAGGATGACCTTGAACTCCGCGCCGTCCTTCTCCACGAATGCGTCCGGGGTGATGTACTGCTCGGGCTCGCTCGAAAAAAGCCTCCCTGGCTTCGGTTCGAGCGTCGCGACGAGCTCCGCGGCCTTCTGCACCTGGAGGGGTGAGACCTTCATCGCGCGCGCGACCTGGCGGTACTTCTTCACGCCGATCTCGTCGAGGTGCTCATCGACGATGCGGTAGGCCAGGCTCTCCTTTTTCCCAAGGCGGGCGAGCTGGATGAGCAGGCACTCGCGAAGATTGCGGGCCCCGACCCCGACGGGGCTGAGGGTTTGGACGAGCGCGAGCATCTCTTCGACCCGATCCGCGGGGATTTCGATCTGCCGGGCGATCTCCTCGACGCCGATCTGGAGGTACCCGTTGTCATCGATGTTCCCGATGATCGTCTCGCAGATCTTCTTCTGGTCCTCATCGAGAAGGGCCATGCCGATCTGGTTCAGGAGGTTCTCCTGGCGCGTCTCGGGCTTGACCACGGAGGCCTCGAGAAAGCGCCGCTTTTCCTCGTCCTCCTCGGAGAATTTCCGGAAGGAGCCGCTCTGCTTGAAGTACTCCTTCCACTCGTCGTCGATCTTCGCAAGGCGGTTGAACTCCTCCTCGAAGTTGAGCTCGTCGAGGTCCTCCCGGGGCGCCTCCTCCCCCTCCTCGCGCTCACGCTCCTGCGCGGCCTCCTGGGTTTCCTCCTGGGCCTCCTCATCGAGGAGCTCCTCCTCGAGCACGGGGTTCTGCATCATCTCCTGGCGGATGATCTGCTGGAGCTGCTGGAGGGGAAGCTGCAGCATCTTGATGGCCTGCTGCATCTGCGGCGAGAGGATGAGCTTCTGTGTCTGCCGCTGGACCTGCTCGAGCCGAATGGCCATAACACGGTGTCTCCGCGGTGCGGCGTGAACATACTACAGTTCGAAGATGACCGTCAACAGCAGATTCCCGATCCCTTCGGAAAGGAGGAGGGGGACGCGGATCGGCGCGGACTGAAAAACAGCCTAAAAATGCTTCAACGCCGGGACGCAGATGAACGCGGATCGTCAGGAGAGACATGCTACAAGAATACGACAACAAATTTTGAACGCGGATCGCCGCGGATGCACGCGGATTCAAAATAGTTACTGAACCCTGAGCCCTGAACTCTCAAGATGGACGCAGATGAACGCGGATGGTTTCAGAAGAGACAAGATCGGAGATCAAAGGGAAGGCTGGACGCGGACCGGCGGGGGCGCGCACTGATGACGGCCTGAGCGGCGCACACGGATTGATGTAATGAGAATCGCTCCTGAAAATAGGAGTTGTCGCGCGCAGGGGAGGTATGCTATCTTCTCCGCACGATGGCGCCCCGGGGGTTGGAGGGGCCGGCCATACGGGTACTCTACAGGTGTAATGCGATCCGGGACCACTTGTGCCATTCGCGGCGTCCTTGTCGCGTCGCTGCTTCCTTCCCTCCTGCTCATCCCGCGCGGGGCTGATTCCGCCAGCTCCAGGAAGCGCCCGCCATGGAAGTACATCGTCATCCATCACAGCGCCACCCGCAAGGGCAACGCGTTCATCATGGACCGGTACCATAAGAACCGCCGGCACATGAGCAACGGGCTTGCCTACCACTTTGTCATCGACAACGGCACTTCCGGCACCCATGACGGCGAGGTGGAGGAGGGGAAGCGGTGGAGGATGCAGCTTCCCGGGGGGCACAGCCGGCAGGCCTGGCTCAACGAGAGCGGCATAGGCATCTGTCTCGTGGGCAATTTCAACCGGGGCGCCGCGACCCGGAAACAGATGGAGTCGCTCACTACGCTGGTGGACAGGCTCAGGAAGACGTATGACATCCCCGTCCGCCTCATCAAGGGGCACAAGGAGTGGGGCGGCGAGCGCACGGAATGCCCCGGAAGGTATTTCCCCCTGGAGCGGTTCAGGGGCCGCCTCAAGGAGGAGGATGTGCGCGAGGCGCAACTGAAGAAGGCGGAGCGGCAGAACGGCCCTGCCGCGCAGGCATCCGACCCGGGGAAAAGCGCCATCCCCGCGAAAAACGGGCGCGCCGGCTGAATTGTGCTGGCGCTCCGGCACGTCGTCGGGTATAATCCCCCCCGATTCACTCGAAATCCCTCGGTACCTGTTGGCGCGGAAGTGGTGGAACTGGCAGACACGCAAGGTTGAGGGCCTTGTGACCCTAACGGGTCATGGGGGTTCAAATCCCCCCTTCCGCACCATTTGCCTTTTCCGCGCACATCGGATTTTTATGGAGGGGCGTCATGGGCGTAAAGATAGGCATCAACGGTTTCGGGCGCATCGGGCGCCAGGTGTTCAGGATACTGCAGCAAAAGGGAATGGAGGGGATCGAGGTCGTGGCGGTCAACGATCTGACCGACGCCCCGACGCTCGCCTATCTCCTCAAGTACGACTCCGTGCACGGGCGGTTCCCCGGAACGGTCGCCGCGAAAGAGGGCGCCATCACGGTGAACGGGCGCGATGTCGCCGTGCTGTCGGAGAAGGACCCCGGCCTGCTTCCCTGGAAGAAACTCGGCGTCGAGGTCGTGCTCGAGTCCTCGGGCGTGTTCAGGAAGCAGGAGCAGCTCCAGAAGCATATCGACGCGGGCGCCCGGAGGGTGCTCCTGACCGTCCCGGCGAAGGGAGAGATCGACGCGACGGTGGTGGTCGGGGTCAACGAGCGATCCATCAGGCCCGAGCACCGGTTCATCTCGAACGCCTCGTGCACCACCAACTGTCTCGCCCCGATGGTCAAGGTGCTCCACGATTCCTTCATCGTGGAGCGCGGGCTGATGACGACGATCCATTCGTACACGAACGACCAGCGCATTCTCGACCTCCCGCACAAGGACCTGCGCCGAGCGCGCGCGGCCGCGGTGAACATGATCCCGACCACCACGGGCGCCGCGACCGCCGTCGCGAAGGTCATCCCCGAGCTGAAGGGGAAGCTCGACGGCCTTTCGATCCGGGTGCCGACCCCGGACGTCTCGGTCACGGATTTAGTGGCGGTGACGAAGAAGGCCATGACGGTTGAGTCCGTCAACGCCGCCATGAAGGCCGCCGCCGGGGGGCCGTTGAAGGGGATACTCGAGTACTGCGACGAGCCCCTGGTGACCACGGACTTCGTGGGGAACACCGCCTCGTGCATATTCGATTCGCTTTGCACGATGGTGCTGGAGGAGCGGATGGTGAAGGTCATCGGCTGGTACGACAACGAGTGGGGCTACTCCTGCCGCTGCGCGGACCTCCTCAAGCTGCTTGCCGGGATGCGGTAAGGGCAATCCCGCGGAGGGCGTGAACCCGATGGACAAGCTTTTCATCGAGGACCTGGACGTGAAGGGGCGCCGCGTCCTCATGCGCGTCGACTTCAACGTGCCCCTCGACGCCGACGGGCGCGTGACGGATGACAGCCGCATCAAAGCGGCGCTCCCGTCGATCCGGCATATCATCGGACACGGGGGAAAGCTCATCCTGATGTCTCACCTCGGGAGGCCGAAGGGGAAGCCGGTCCCCGGGATGAGCCTCGCGCCCGCCGCCGCGCGCCTGGGCGAGCTCATCGGGAAGCCGGTGCGGCAGCTCGACGACTGTGTCGGGGAGGGCGTGCGCGAGGCGGTCGCGGCAATGGCGCCGGGCGACGTGGTGATGCTCGAGAACCTCAGGTTTCACCCGGAGGAGGAAGGCAACGATCCGGCTTTCAGCCGGGCCCTCGCATCTCTCGGGGACCTGTACGTGAACGATGCCTTCGGCACCGCGCACCGCGCGCACGCCTCCACCGTGGGGGTGACGAGGTTCCTTTCGCAGTCGGCCGCGGGCTTCCTGATACGCGACGAGCTGTCGTACCTCGGGAAGCTCCTCGCGGACCCCGCCCGCCCCTTCGTGGCGATACTCGGGGGCGCGAAGATATCCACGAAGATCGCGGTGATCGAGAGCCTGATGCAGAAGGCGGACCGGATACTCATCGGCGGCGCGATGAGCTACACGCTGCTCAAGGCCGAAGGGGTCCCGGTCGGCGCGTCGCTCGTCGAACCGGGGATGCTGGCCGTCGCGAAGACGATACTCGACAAGGCCTCCCGGCAGGGGAAGGCGCTGCTCCTCCCCGTGGACCACGTCGTCGCGGAGAGGGTCGAGGAGAAGAGCCCGGTGAAGACGGTCGGACGCGACGGCATCCCCGACGGGTGGATCGCGGTGGATATCGGGCCGCGCACCGTGGCGCGGTACGGCGACGAGATCGCCGCCGCCCGCACGGTGTTCTGGAACGGCCCGATGGGCGTATTCGAGGTGCCGGCGTTCGCCGCGGGGACGCGCGAGATCGCGAAGCGGATCGCGGCGTCGGGGGCGGTGAGCGTCATCGGCGGCGGGGACTCGGTGGCGGCGGTGCACGAGTTCGGGCTCGCCGACAAGATCACGCACATATCGACCGGCGGGGGCGCGTCCCTCGAGTTTCTCGAGGGGCGGGAACTGCCGGGCATCGCGGCCTTGACCGACAAGTAACACAGGAGTGCGCATGCGCAAGCCCCTGATCGCGGGCAACTGGAAGATGCACAAGACCCTCCGGGAGTCCATAGAACTGGTGGTGGCCCTGAAGCGGGAACTCCGCGCCCTGCAGGACAGGGATCTGGTCGTGTGCCCCCCGTTCACCGCGCTTGCCACCGTGGGGGAGATACTCCAGGGGAGCGGCATCGTGCTCGGCGCCCAGGATATCTCCTATGAGCCCGAGGGCGCCTTCACGGGGGAGGTGAGCGGAGTGATGCTCCGGGACACCGGCTGCCGCTTCGTCATCATCGGTCACTCGGAGCGGCGCAGGCTCTTCGGGGATACGAATGAGATAGTGAGGAAGAAGATCGGCGCCGCGCTCCTCGTGGGGCTCACCCCGATCGTCTGCGTGGGCGAGACGCTCGAGAAAAGGGATCAGGGCGTCACGGACGAGGTCCTCAGGAAGCAGTGTGACGGATCGTTCGCGGGGCTCGGAGGGGGGGATTTCGGAAAGTGCGTCATCGCCTACGAGCCGGTCTGGGCGATCGGAACGGGGCGTACCGCCGCCCCCGCGCAGGCCGCGTCGGCGCACGCGACCATCCGCCTCTGGTCGAGGGAGCACTACTCGGCGGACGCGGCGGCGGGGCTCAGGATCCTTTACGGCGGCAGCGTCACCCCGGACAATGTCGACGCGCTGATGTCGATGGATGATATCGACGGCGCCCTCGTCGGCGGCGCCAGCCTCGAAGCGGATTCGTTCTGCCGTATCGCCCAGTTCCATACATAAGGAGACGGACATGCTTTTCATGATAGTGGCGTTTGTGCACCTGGTGGCCTGTATCCTCCTGATCGTGGCCGTCCTGCTTCAGTCGGGAAAGGACGCAGGGCTCTCGGGCGCGTTCGGGATGGGTGGAGGAGGGCAGACGATATTCGGCGCGCGCGCGGGGGATGTGCTCACCAGGGCGACCACCGTGCTCGCCGTGATATTCGTGGCCACCTGCCTCATCTTCACGCGGATAAGGCCGACCGGGGCGGGGTCGGTGGCGAGCAGGTCGGTCGTCACGAAGGTCCCCGAACAGCCGGCGGCGCCGAAGAACGCAGCGCCGGTTCCCGTGCCCGCCGCGCCGGGAGCGGGCGCCGCGAAGCAAAGCGCGAAATAGCGGCACACCACGGACGCCATGGATCCGCCGGCCCCGCGGCCGGCGGGTTTTTGCTGTCGGGGGACTCCGTCGACAGGGCTTCCCGACTGCGGCGCCGTAACGCATCCCATGAATGATCTTCTCCTCGATGTCCGGGACCTCAGAACGCACTACCGCACCGACGGCGGCACCATCAGGGCCGTGGACGGGGTCTCGCTGCGGGTCCGCGCGGGGGAGACGGTGGGACTGGTCGGCGAAAGCGCGTGCGGGAAGAGCGCAACGGCCCTCTCGATCATGCGCCTGATAGAGCCCGGTCAGGGGGCGATTGCGGGGGGGGAGATACTCTGGCGCGGGGAGGACCTTTGCGCGCTCGGCGGGCGGGCGATGCGGCGCATCCGGGGCGGCGAGATCGCGATGGTCTTCCAGGACGCGTTCGCGTCACTGAACCCGGTCTTCACGGTCGGCGAACAGCTCTGCGAGGCGGTGAGGCTCCACCGCGGGGCGGACCGGCGGGCGGCGCGGGAGATCGCGCGCGAGGCGCTCGCGCGGGTGCGCATCCCGGATCCCGGGGAGCGGCTGGGGGACTATCCCCACCAGTTGTCGGGGGGGATGCAGCAGCGGGTGATGATCGCGATGGCGCTCTCCTGCAACCCGAAGCTGCTCATCGCCGACGAGCCCACCACGGCCCTCGACGTCACCATACAGGCGCAGATACTCGATCTCCTGTCCGAGATCCAGGGAGAAACGGGCATGGCGCTCCTCCTTATCAGCCACGACCTCGGCGTCATCTCGGAGATGGCGGGCCGCATCAGCATCATGTACGCGGGCATAATCGTCGAGGAGGGGCCGGGGAAGGAGCTGCTCTCGCTGCCGCTGCACCCGTACACGCGCGCGCTCATCAAATCCATCCCCCGCCTCGGGGCGAGGCGCCGGAGGCTTGAGATCATCAGGGGGAACGTCCCGGATCCGCTCGAGTTTCCCCCGGCGTGCCGTTTCAACCCACGGTGTGAACTCGCGGCGCGGATCTGCAGGGAGCGGGCGCCGGAGCTCAGGGCGGCCGGCGAGGGGCGGCGGTCCGCGTGCCATTTTGCCGAGCGGCTGGCGGGGTGAAAGCACCCACCGTACGTGACGCCATACCCCGTCGGCCATTCTCCTTGACGAGATGCGCACCATGATGCAGAATGAGCGGCCCTTTGATCGGGTGAGGTGCGCGGGGGGGATTCCGTGCCCTGATCAGGGAGATGAGCGCATACCAGAGGGAGCAGAAAAGGAGCGAGGGATGAGCAGGCATTCGAGCTTCGGCGGGAGCGGAAAAATCAAGGTGAGAAGGAACGTCCTCAAGCGGTACGAGCGGATCGACGTGTTGAAGGCCAAGGGGAAGTGGAAAGAGGGAGACAAGGCCCTCGGACTCGCGAAGACCAGGATCACGGGATGATGTGAGGGGCATGGAGCAGCGGCTGCAGAAGATACTCGCCGACGCGGGCATCGGGTCCCGGCGGGGATGCGAGAAATTCATCGTCGAGGGCAGGGTGACCGTCAACCGGGTCACCGTGAAGGAACTCGGCGCCAAGGCGGACGCGGAGCGGGATGCCGTCGCCGTCGACGGGGAGCGGGTGCGCCCGGCGCGCAAGGCCTACCTGATGCTCAACAAGCCGCCCGGGTTCCTGTGCACCAGCCGGGACACGGAGGGCCGCCGCACGGTGCACGATCTCCTGAGGGGCATGCGGGGGAGGCTCTACACGGTCGGGCGCCTGGACGCGGACGCGGAGGGGCTTTTGCTCCTCACCAACGACGGCGAGTTCGCCCAGAGGGTCGCGCACCCCGGGGGCACGATCGGGAAAACG
>JBAXOY010000114.1:0-9146 GCA_037133055.1 Chlamydiota bacterium | reverse complement strand
TCCCCGCGTGGGCCACGTGATCGCCGACCGCGAGCTCGGAGAACTCCCTGACGGGCGCGCTCCCCTTGAACCGCCTCCTCGGGCGCCTCACCCGGTAGCGCGCGAGCAGCTCCTGGTCCGTGACGACGGCGAGACGGCTCTCGGGCGAGATGAACCCCGCGCAGAGCCGGCCCACCGCGACGGCGCTCCCCTCCGGCAGGGCGATGCCGCGCTCCCCGAGGAGCTCGCCGAGGCGCTGCCGCTCGCCCGCGGTATTGCAGAAGATGCATATCCTCATCCCCTCTTCCGCCCACCGGGCGAGGTGGATAAAGATCCGATCCCCCCACTCCCCGCCGAGCTCCGGCTTCAGGGCGAGCGCGCGGTACGGCTCGAGGGATTGAAAATCGAGGGCGATCGGGCTCGCGGCGGAGGCGGAGGCGGCCGGGAGGAGAGAGACACGGAGGACCTGCCTCCCGGCGAGCGCGGCATCGACCTCGGCCAGGGTGAGGAATGCCCCATCGCCCGAAGCCGCGTCCTCAAAAGCCGTTCGCGTCGCGGCGGGCTCAAGCAGCGCCACGATGGTGTCTTTCGGCAGGTAGTCGAAAATGGTCCCGAGGGCATCCCGGTGGCGGTCGAGGAGCGCGAGCTCGGAGGCGGGGGTCAGGACGGCGGCGGACAGATCGGAGATGGTGCGCTGCGTCTGGGAGTGAAACGTCCGTATGGTCGCGATCTCGTCACCCCAGAGCTCCACCCTGAGCGGATAGTCCCCGTCGGGAGGGAAGAAATCGGCGATGCCGCCCCTGACGCAGTACTCGCCCTTTTCCTCGACCATCTCCACCCTGCGGTACCCGCCCGCCCCCAGCCGTGAGACCAGGTCCTCGAGGGGAAAGCGAACGCCGCGGAAAAGACGGAGCATCTCCCCGTCGAACGACGCCGGGAGCGCGATGCGCTGGGACACCGCGCGCGAGGGCGCGACAACGATCGGGGGGACGCCCGCCCCGGACCGACCGGCGGAGAGCGCCGCCATGAGCTGGAACCGGTCCCCGAGCAGATCGGCGTGCGGCTCGATCCTGTCCCCGGGGAGCGTTTCCCACGCGGGGAAGAGATAGACCGATTCGCCCGCGACCGTCTCGAGGTCCGCGGCGGCGTCCTCGGCCTCGCGCGGGCCGTGCGTCACCAGGAGGATCGGCCTGCCGAGACGCGCCCTCGCAGCCGCCAGCAGGGCGGCGAGGGCCGAGCCGAAGACGCCCGACACGCTGGACGATCCTCCTTCCGCGAGAATGTCGACGAGGCGCGCGGCGGAAGGCGCGCCCGCGCAGGAGTCCACAATAAGGCGGCGCGCGGTGTCGAGGTCCGTGCGGGCATCCGCGGAGCCGGAGCCGGGCGGCAGTGAGCGGGGAGGGTCGGAGTGCATGGGACTCAAAATATCACATTCCGGCGGGAGTTACAAAGCGGGCGGCGGGCGGGATGTCCGGTCATAAAAAGGGTGCCCAAAGGCCGGTCTGAGGAATCCTGAAGCTCGCACGCGAGTGTGGAGGATCTCACGAACCATGCCCCGAGCACCCTGAAATCTGCTCTCCCATCCCACTATGAAAGTTACACGATGGGCTGGAGCCCGTCAAGGTTCATGCGTAAAAAAAATGAAATAATGACGCCGTCCCGAGCGGCGGGAGGGATCTCGATGCAGGGGGGGGCACACGCTCAATGCGCGCAGCGGCGGGCCGCTTCGAGGGTGTTCGAGAGGAGCATGGCGACGGTCATCGGGCCGACGCCGCCGGGCACCGGGGAAATGGCCGCGGACTTCGGGGCGACTTCGTCGAAGTCCACATCCCCCACGATCCGGCACCCCTTCGGCGAGGAGCGGTCCTCGACCCTGTTGATGCCGACGTCGATGACCGTGACTCCCTCGCGGACCATCGCCCCCTTCAGGAAACGGGGCCTGCCGATGGCCGCGACGACGATGTCGGCGCGGCGGGTGCGCGCGGCGCGGTCGCGCGTCCCCGTATGACAGACCGTCACCGTCGCGTTCACACCAGCCCCCTTCTGCATGAGCATCGCGGCAAGGGGTTTCCCCACGATGTCGCTCCGCCCGACCACGACAACGTCCATACCGCTCCATGAGCCGCCCGAGCGGAGCAGGAGTTCGATCACGCCCGCCGGGGTGCAGGGGCGCAGTCCCGCGATGCCCAGCGCCATCCTCCCCACATTGAGCGGATGGAACCCGTCCACGTCCTTCTCCGGCGAGACCGACGAGAGAATCACGCGCGCGTCGATGCCTGCGGGGAGCGGGAGCTGGACGAGGATGCCGTGCACCGCAGGGTCGGCGTTGAGCGCCCGGATCTTCCCGAGGATCTGATCCGCGCCGGCCGAGGCGGGGAACGAACACTGCCGCGAGCGTATCCCGACCTCGGCGCAGCCCTTCTCCTTCATCGTCACGTAGGCGCGCGAGGCGGGGTCTTCTCCGACGGTGACAAAGGCGATGCCGGGCGTCACTCCCTTCTCCCCGCGAAGCCTCCGCACCCCGTCGGCTATCTCGGCCCGTATCTCCGCGGCGATTTTTTTGCCGTCCAGTATCGTGGGCATGGGCAACCTCCGAACCGGCGAAAGGGCGAGCGGGCGAACCGGCGAAAAGTCAGCGCACCATCACGCCTTTCTCATCACGAAACAGTGCGAGGGGCACTTCCCGGCGGCGGTTTTGAAATCCTCCCAGTCCGGCGGAAATTCGGGAAGGTTGTCCTTGATGACCACCTTCCCCGATGGCGTGATCTTCAGGCCCGCGCAGAGCCCGCACGCCGTGCACCCCGCCGCGCACACGTCCTTCACCCTCTTGCCCCTGTCCCTCGACACGCATCCCACGTAGACCTTCTGCGGGATCGGGATAAGGGCGATGATATGCCGCGGGCAGACCGCCACGCACATGCCGCACGCCGTGCACTTTCCCTCGATCACCTCCGGCAGGTTCTCGGCGTCCATGCGGATCGCACCGAACGGGCAAACGTCGACGCACGATCCCATGCCGAGGCACCCGTAGACGCACGCCTTGGGGCCCGCGCCGAGGAGCTCCGCCGACACGCAGTCGCGGATGCCCCGATAGACCGCCTTCTCCTTCGCGGCGCTCTTCCCTCCCCTGCACCGGACCGCCGCGACCGACGGCTCGGCAAACACGGCCTCCCGCCCGAGTATCGCCGCCACCTTCCTGACCGCCGAGGCGCCGCCGGGAGGGCACTGCTTTGCTTTCGCCCTGCCCGCCACGATCGCCTCTGCGAGCGCGGCGCAGCCGGGATAGCCGCAGACGCCGCAGTTCAGTCCCGCGAGCGCGGCCGTGACCTCCTCGATCCTCGGGTCGAGCTTCACGGCGAAGACGCGGCTGGAGATCGCGAGAAGCAGGCCGAGGGCGAGCCCCATGGCACCGAGGACCAGGGTTGAATAGGCCACTACCGAAGTCACGGATGGAACTCCCTAAAAATCCCAAATCCAAAATCCCAAATCCCAACTGTATAGGTGACAGGAATACGCATCGGGACAACCCCCTATATCGACAATCCCGAGAAGCCCAGAAACGCGATCGCGGTGAGCCCCGCCGTGATGAGCGCGATCGGCATCCCCTTCAGCGCCTCGGGGACGTCCGCCATCTCCAACCGCTCCCGGATCCCGGCCATGATGAGCATGGCGAGCATGAACCCGGCCCCCCCGCCGAACCCTTGGACAATGCACTTCAGCAGGCTGTTCGTCGTCCCGAAGAGCTCGATCTTGTTGAGCGTCACGACGCCGAACACCGCGCAGTTCGTGGTGATGAGCGGCAGGTATATGCCGAGGGCGCGGTAGAGGGCGGGGACGGACTTCTGCAGGAACATCTCCACGAGCTGGACGAACGCGGCGATCACCAGGATGAAGGCGATGATGTAGAGGTAGGTGATGCCGCAGGGCACGAGCACCCACTCGTAGACGGCCCAGGTGATCGCCGAGGTGAGCGTCATCACGAAGATGACCGCCATCCCCATCCCCACCGCCGACGAGGTCCGCTCGGTCACCCCGATGTACGGGCAGAGGCCGAGGAACTGGCAGAAGATGAAGTTGTGCACCAGGGAGACGCCGATGAATATCGAGAAGAGCTCAAAGAGATCCATTGCCGCCTCGCGTGTTTTTCAAATGCCTGAAGAGCCCCATGAAGAGCCCGAAGGTGAGCAGCGCGCCGGGCGCGAGCGTGAGGATGAGCATCGGGGAGTAGCCGGGCCCGAAAACCGGGTAGCCGTAGAACTTCCCCGCCCCTATGACCTCGCGCACCGTGGAGAGGAGGAGCATCGCGAGCGTGAAGCCGAGCCCCATCCCGAGGGCGTCGAGCGTCGAGGCGATGACGCCGTTCGACGCCGCGAACGCCTCCGCGCGCCCCAGGACGATGCAGTTCACCACGATCAGCGGGACGTAGAGGCCGAGGCGCGCGTAGAGCGCCGGGGCGAACCCGTTCATGAGAAGGTCCACGATGGTCACGAACGAGGCGATGATCACGATGTAGATCGGGATTCGGATCTTCTTCACCTGCGCGAGCATCTCCGGCGAGAGCATCTTCCCGAGGAGCGCCATGAGCGCCGCGATCACGATGTTCGACCCGAGGAGCACGAAGGTCGCCGCGGCCCCCATCCCGAGCGCGTTCTCGATGCTCACCGACACGGCGAGCGTCGGGCAGAGCCCGAGGACGATCACGAAGATCGGGTTCTGGGAGAAGATCCCCTTCGCGAACTCCTTCCAGCAGCCGGCCGGCCGGCCGTTCGCGTCGCTCATCAGCCGCGCTCCTTTTTTGTTGCAAGGAAGAGTTCGATCGAATCCCGCACCGCGTCAGTGAGAGCGCGGCTCGTGATCGTGGCGCCGGTGAGGGCGTGGATCCCCCTGCCGTCCCGGCCGGGCCTGAGAAGTTTCAGCTCGGCCGGCGCGAGCCCCTTATACTGCGACTGGAACCACGGCTGCGCGGGTTCCTTCTCCGCCGCCGCTCCGCGGAACATCCCCGCGATGCGGCCCCAGAGAGTCCCGCGCGCCTCCACCTCATCGACGCGCGCCCCGAGCCCGGGCGTCTCGGCCTGCTCGATCACCTTGATCCCCTCTATCGTTCCGGCCGGGTCGATCCCCACGAGCACCTTGAGGAGACTCTGGTACCCCTGCCTTTCCGCGGCGAGGGCGTAACCCGCGACCGCGCCCCCGGGCCCGTACCCCTCGTAATAGTCGAGGGACCGGCCGTCCGCGAGGGCGGCCTGCTTCTTTTCGGAAAACTTCTCCGCACGGGGCACGACCAGTTTCAAGGAACCCGCGAGCGTCGCCGCGGCGGTCTTTTCGATGGCAACCCGGCTGGCGTCGTACACGTAGCCGATGGCCAGGCCGTTCAGCATGCAGACAACCGTCAGTATGGCGCAGAGCTTTACGATATCGCCCATATTAGTGACCTATTCTCCTTCAACGCCCGGACGCAGATTTTCAGGATCGTCAGGATTTCCGCAGATACCACAAAATATCCCCTTATAGCTGTTTTATCTGCGTTCATCTGCGTGCAACAGTTGAATTCAACTACTGCTTCGATCCTTTCCGCGTCCCGCCGAAGCGGCGCGGCTGCGTGAACCGGTCGATCACCGGTGTGAAGGCGTTCATCAGGAGGATGGCGTAGCACACCCCCTCCGGGTAGCCGCCCCATGCGCGTATCACCCCGGTAATGAGCCCGCACCCCGTCCCGAAAATAATCCTCCCCTTCCCCGAGAGCGGCACGGTCACCATGTCCGTCGCCATGAAGAAGGCCCCGAGGATTGCCCCGCCCGCGAGGACGGCGAAGAGGGGGTCGCGGCCGCTCAGGCGGCTCATGACTGCGAGGCTCCCGAGGAACGAAACCGGCGCGTGCCAGGTGATGTCGCCCTTCACGAGCAGGTACAGGGCGCCCGCGAGGAGCAGCAGCGCCGAGGTCTCGCCGATGCAGCCGCCGATCCTCCCGAAAAACATGTCCGCGTACGACGGGAGCGGGAGCGCCAGCTTCTCCTTGATGATCCCGAGCGGGGTCGCGGCGGTAAGGCCGTCCCACGCGCCGTACGGGCGCCAGGAGGTCATCTGCACCGGGTACGACGCCATCAGGAACGCCCTCCCGATGAGGGCCGGGTTGAAGATGTTGAAGCCGAGCCCGCCGAAGGCCTGCTTGGCGATGGCGATGGCGACGACGCTCCCGATCACGATCATCCACGTCGGGATGCCGGGGGGAAGGTTGAACGCGAGCAGGATGCCGGTCACCACCGCGCTCCCGTCGGAAACCGTGACCGGCTTGCGCAGCATCTTCTGGACCGCCGCCTCGACGAGCACGCAGGCCGCGACGCACGCCGTCGTCGCCCGGAGCGCGTCGAGTCCGAACGACCATAGTCCCCACGCGAGCGCCGGAAGCAGGGCGAGGTTCACCCGCCACATGACCTTCCCGATCGTGTCGCCCTCGCTGACGAAGGGAGGCGACCCGAGCACGAATAACCGGGATGCGTCAGCCACGCCCCACCCCCTTTTTCGCGAGCTCGAGCTTGGCCCTCCGGTATCCCTGCACCTGGTCGCGCCCCGATGTGCAGACGAACGTGCAGGCGCCGCACTCCATGCAGTCTCCCACGCCGAGCTCGCCCGCACGCTCCCACTTCTCGTTCTCGACCGCCTGACGTATGAGCGCCGGGGAAAGCCCCATCGGGCATATCGTCAGGCAGCGGCCGCACCGTATGCAGGGGCGCGGCTCCTCCGCGATGGATTCGCCCTCCGTGAGCGCGATGATCCCGGAGGTCCCCTTCACCACCGGGACGTCGAGCGTCCACTGCGCCACACCCATCATCGGCCCGCCCATGACGACCATCGCGGCATCGGGGGTGAGCCCCCCGCTCTGCGCGACGAGTTCGCCCAACGGCGTCCCGATCCGCGCGAGCCAGTTTCCCGGCTCCTTCACCCCGCGCCCGGAGACGGTGACCACGCGCTCGTAGAGCGGCTTGCCGGCGCTCACCGCCTCCCAGACGGCCACCGCGGTCCCCACGTTCTGCACCACGGTCCCGACATCCGCCGGCAGCCCACCCGGCGGCACCTGACGCCCGAGTATCGCCGCGATGAGCTGCTTCTCGGCGCCCTGGGGGTACTTGACCTTCAGCATGACCGGCCTGATCCCCCCGACCCCCGCCGCGGCCGCCGCGATGGCGTCGAAGGCGTCTCCCTTGTCGGCCTCGATCCCGATGTACGCCCTCGCGACGCCTGCGGCTTTCATCATAAGACGCGCCCCCGCGACGACGTCGTTCGCCCGCTCCACCATGAGGCGATGGTCGGCGGTAAGGTACGGCTCGCACTCCGCCCCGTTGATGATGACGCTCTCGATCTTTTTCCCCGGCGGCGGCGAGAGCTTGATATGCGCGGGAAACTCGGCGCCGCCCATCCCGACGATCCCGGCGAGGCGGATCCGCTCCACGATCTCTTTCCCCGCAGCGGAGAACGGATCCGGCGCGCCGCCGCCCCACGCCCGCTCGTCCTTCCCGTCTCCCTCGATCTCGATCGCGGTCCCCGTGCCCCCGTGCGGGACCGAAAACTCCCCTATCGCCTTGACGGTCCCCGATATGCTCGCGTGGAGCGGCACCGATACGCGCCCCTCCGGCTCGGCGATCATCTCGCCGGTGCGGACGCGCTCGCCCTCTTTCACGACCGGCCGGGGGGGAGTGCCGGCGTTCTGCGCGAGGGGGATCCGCACGAGCGGAGGAAGGGCCGCGGGCCGTATCGGCAGCCCCCCCGTCATCTCCTTGCGGGAGAGGGGATGAACCCCGCCGCGGAACGTGAGGAGTTTCACTCCACCTCCAGGCGGCGGACATCGACGACCGGGATGCCGGAGACATGACGGGACAGCTCGTAGCCCCAGATCTTCACAGTGTCGCCCTGGTAGTGGCCCAGATTGACGGTGCGCGAGTCGAGGAGGCAGACGACGCCCGGGCTGAAAAACCCCTGCACGAGGCAGTACGGGGCGCCGCTCACCCCCATCTCCTCCGCCCTCGCGAGTTTCCCCTGCCGTCTGCAGGGAGTGCCCGTGGGCCCGGGAGCCGTGTGGGCCGCCGTCTCCGCCTTCACGGACACGGGGCGAATCGGCGCCGGGGACGGGGACGATACGGGACTCGGTTCCCCGGTAGGCTTCACCCCGGCGGCGGCGGAGGCGACGGGCATTTCGTCGAGCTCGGCCTCATCGGGGGTCTTATCCTTCTCCCCGGCAGTTTTTTCGCCTCCCTCTTCGTCGCCGATGAGGTCGATCAGCTCCTCACTCACCCACAGCTCGGCGCAGTCAGGGGCTTTGATCACCGTCCAGAGATCATTCTTCTCGATCTCCTCGACGCTGTCGCCGCGCTCGAGCTGGCAGATGACGGTCGCCTTCGGGGACGGTTTGGCGCGGACATTGAGCCTTCCGCAGAGGACCTTTCCCTCCGCAAGGAAGCGGGTGGAGACATAGCACGGGACATCCTCCGGGGATTCGATGCGGTACCACCCCTTTTCAAGGCCGGTGACCGTCACGCGCGCGCCCCGGTCGAGACGAAACACGGCCTCGTAGTTGAGGCTCCGGCCCGCGCGTAGGTTTGTCGCGTCTGTGTTGATCTCCCCGTCGCTCGGAAACCGCGGCTGCGTTCGCGCCGCCTTCCCGGACGGCGCGCCGCGCACGGCGCCCGCGCACAGCGCCAGGATCAGCATCCCCGCGCGCGCCCCGCGCAAAAAATCAGTCCGATTCATCACCGTCTCCCCCACCCCGCCCTCCCCCGTCAGAAGGGGGAGGGATTAAAGGGATTCACCCGCGCGTGATCCGCACGACTATCGGCGCAGGACACCGTCGCGCTTCCCGGCCCCGGCAAACAGCTTTTCCATGTCGTCTCGTTCGAGCGGGCGGTACGCCCCCACGGGGAGGTCGCCGAGCACCAGACCGCCGATCGCGATCCTCCGCAGGCGCCTCACCGGGCAGCCCACCGCGAGGAACATGCGCTTGACCTGGCGGTTCCTCCCTTCCCGGATGCGCACAACCACCCGCTGGCCGTCCTTCAGCGTGTCCTCCCGTACGATAACGGCGGGGAGGGTTCTCCTGCCGTCGAGCACGATGCCCCGCTCGATCCCCTTGCGCCCCTTCGGCGGCAGCGCGCCCCTGATCTCCACCTGGTACGTTT
>JBAXOY010000113.1:0-9197 GCA_037133055.1 Chlamydiota bacterium | reverse complement strand
CCCCCGAAACTGTCCCCTTACCGGTTTCGGGGGTTTCGCCTTGACGGAGGGGAAAGGAAACGGTATCATTCCCCCCTGTTTCTCACCGTATGCGAGGAGGCATTGATGTTTGCTATAATTGAGTCCGGATCGAAGCAGTACAAGGTTTCCGCGGGCGACAAAATCGAGATCTACGCGCTCGGCCTTGCTCCCGGGAAGGAGATGGAGTTCAAGGACGTGCTCCTCGTCGCCGACGGGCCGAGGGTGCTTGTCGGGCGCCCTGTCGTCGAAGGAGCGAAGGTCGTCGGGACCGCCGAGGGGGAGAAGAAGGGCGAGAAGCTTTTTCCTCTCCAGCGGAGGCGCCGCAAAAATTCCCAGCGCCGCATCGGCCATCGCCAGAGGCTCAGCGTGGTGCGGATCAAGGAGATCATCGTCAAGCAGGAGGTTCGCCATGGCGCATAAAAAAGGGATGGGGAGCTCGAGAAACGGCCGGGACAGCAATTCGCAGCGGCTCGGCGTCAAGCGGTTCGGCGGGCAGTTCGTCACGGGCGGCAGCATCCTCGTGCGCCAGCACGGGACGCGCATCCTCCCGGGGACAAACGTCGGCAGGGGGAGGGATGACACCCTGTTCGCCCTGATCGACGGCATTGTCACGTTCGCGGGTGCGGCGAAGAAGAAGGTGAGCGTGGTGCCGGCCTCATGAAGCGCGGCCGGTCCCGGCTTCACGGCGCGACGTGTTCATAGACACAATCAAGGTGCTGGTCAAGGCGGGTGACGGCGGGAACGGCTGCATGAGCTTCCGCCGTGAAAAATACGTCCCCATGGGCGGCCCCAACGGCGGCAACGGCGGCAACGGCGGGGACGTGATTTTTTGCGCGGATAAAAACCTCTCCACGCTTCTCGACTTCTACTACCGTCCGCGGCTCAGCGCAGGCAAGGGCGAGCACGGGAGGGGCAAGCTCCAGACCGGGGCGGACGGGGAGGACATCGAGGTGCGGGTGCCGCCCGGCACGGTCGTGCGCCTGTCCCCGGACGGCGGGCTCGTGTGCGACCTGACCGAAGACGGCCAGCGCTGCTGCGTGGCGAAGGGGGGCAGGGGAGGGCTCGGGAACACGCACTTCAAGAGCTCCACGAACCGCGCCCCGCGGACCACCACGAATGGCCAGCCGGGTGATGAGCTGACGATCCGGCTGGAGCTGAAGATGATAGCCGACGCGGGGCTCGTCGGCTATCCGAACGCCGGGAAATCCACGCTCATCACGAAGATATCCGCCGCTAGGCCGAAAATCGCCGCGTACCCGTTCACCACCCGCGAACCCCACCTCGGCCTCGTGCGCATCGGGGACGACCGGTCGTTCGTGGTGGCGGACATCCCCGGCCTCATGGAGGGGGCGCACCGGAACGTCGGGCTCGGGCACGAGTTCCTCCGGCACATCGAACGGACCCGGGTGCTCCTGTTCGTGCTGGACATGGCGGCGGTCGACGGGCACGATCCCCTCGAGGCTTTCGCGACGCTCGAGCGCGAGCTCGAGCTCCACCAGCCCGGGCTCCTGGGAAAGAAAAGGATCATCGCGGCGAACAAGATGGACCTCCCCGGCGCCGAGGAGAGACTGAAGATCCTGAGGGCGAAGAGGAAGGATTGCCGGGGGCTGATACACCCGATCTCGGCGCTCACGGGGAAGGGGGTGAAGGATCTCGTCATCGCCCTCGCGAGGCTGCTGTACGGCAAATAAAGTGGCGGACCCATGAGATCTGGACTGATTTCAAAGGCGCGCAGGATCGTGGTAAAGATCGGGAGCAACGTCCTCTCCGACGAGCGCGGGCACCTCAGCGAGGCGTTCATCGCCGATCTCGCCCGCCAGGTCGCCTCTCTCCGCCGCGAGGGGAGGGAGGCGGTGCTGGTGACCTCCGGGGCGATCTCCGCGGGCATCGCCCGCATGGATCTGGGGGCGCGCCCGAAGCTTCTGCCCCAGCTCCAGGCCGCCGCCGCGGTCGGCCAGAGCCACCTGATGCACCTCTACGCCGTCGCCTTCCGCAAAGAGGGGATGGAGGTCGGCCAGATCCTGCTCACCTCGGAGGACCTGAAGTCGCGCTCGCGGCACCTGAACGCCCGCAACACCATCATCGCGCTGCTGGAGAAGGGCGTCGTCCCCATCATCAACGAAAACGACACCGTTTCGACCGATGAGATCAAGTTCGGCGACAACGACTGCCTCTCTGCGCTCGTGTCGAATCTCGTCACGGCCGACCTTCTCGTGATCCTCACCGACACGCAGGGCCTCATGACCGAGGACCCGAGGAAGGGGAGGGGGGAGCTGATCCGCGAGGTGGCGCGCATGACGCCCGATATCGAGGCGCTCGCGAAGGGGGCGGGAACCTCGCGCGGCAAGGGGGGCATGGCGTCCAAGCTCGGCGCCGTGAAGATGGTCGTCTCCTCGGGCGAGGCGGCAATCATCGCCGACGGCAGGGAGCGGGATATACTCCAGCGCCTCCTTCGCGGCGAGGAGGTTGGGACTTTCTTCCACCCCGTAAAGGAGAAGATGGACGGCCGGAAGCGATGGATCGCCTTTTTCATAAAGCCGAAGGGGAAGCTCATCATCGACGACGGCGCGGTGGCGGCCCTGCTCCGGAAAGGCACCAGTCTCCTTCCCTCCGGCATCCGGGAGGTGCTCGGGGAGTTCAAGGACGGCGACACGGTGAGCGTCATTGCCCCGTCCGGGCGCGAGGTGGCGCGGGGGCTCACCAACTACTCCTCATCCGACCTGCGCCTGATCAAGGGACGGAAGACCGGCGAGATCAAGGGCCTCCTGGGGCACAAGGACTATGACGAGGCGGTGCACCGGGACAACCTCGTGCTCCTCGGCGACCGCGGGGCGGGGGAATGACGGCCGTATATGCGTGTGGGCGTGTGGGCGTGACGGCGTAAAAGGGAAATAACTCGCGGTTTGAACTGAGGTAGTCATGGCCGGCATCAGGGCGTATGTGGAAGATCTCGGGCGAAGGGCGCGCGCGGCTTCCGCCGCTCTCGCCGGCGCATCCACGGAGACGAAGAACGCCGCGCTCCTCGGGATGGCGGACGCCGTCGAGCGCGAAACCCCGGAGATCGAGGCCGCAAACCGCCTCGACCTCGAGGCGGCGGAAAAGAGCGGGGCCTCGCCCGCGATGCGGCAGCGCCTCGCGCTGGACAAAAAGGCGATCGCCGAGATCCGCGACGGCCTGCGCCAGGTGGCCTCGCTCCCCGATCCTGTGGGCGAGGTGCTGGGGTCGTGGGAGAGGCCGAACGGGTTGAGGATCAGCAAGGTCCGGGTCCCGATCGGCGTGATCGCGATGATCTACGAGGCGCGGCCCAACGTGACGCCGGACGCGGCGGCCCTCTGCATCAAGTCGGGGAACGCGGTGATCCTGCGCGGCGGGCGGGAGGCGCTCCATTCGAACATCGCCCTCGCGCGGCTCCTGCGAAACGCGGCCGCGGCGAAGGGCCTCCCCGGGGACTCCCTCCAGCTCGTCGAGAGGCTAGAGCACGAGGCGGTCAACGAGCTGCTCACGCTGAACGCCTACATCGACCTCGTGATCCCGCGGGGCGGAGAGGCGCTGATCCGGAAGGTCGCCGAACTCTCCACCATCCCCGTCATCAAGCACTACAGGGGCGTCTGCCACGTGTACGTGGACCGGAGCGCGGACCTCGATATGGCGGCGGGCATCGTGCTGAACGCGAAGGTCCAGAAACCGGCGGTCTGCAACGCCGCCGAGGCGCTCCTCGTCCATGAGGAGATAGCCCCCGTGTTCCTTCCCCGGATCGCGGAACTTCTCAGGGCCCGCGGCGTGGAGCTCAGGGGCGATGCCGGGGCGCGGGCGATCGTGCCCGATATGAAGGCGGCGACGGATGACGACTGGGGGCGTGAATACCTCGACCTCATCCTCGCGGTCAGGGTGGTGAGGAACATCGAGGAGGCCATGGCCCACATCGCGCGCCACGGCTCCCAGCATTCCGACGCCATCGTGACGGAAGACGGGGGCGCCGCCGAGCGGTTCCTGAGGGAGGTGGACTCGTCCGCGGTCTTCTGGAACGCCTCGACGCGCTTCAACGACGGCGGCCAGTTCGGGATGGGCGCCGAGATCGGGATCAGCACCGACCGCATCCACGCCCGCGGGCCGATGGCGCTCCCCGAGCTTACCATCTACAAGTACGTGGTGCGGGGGACGGGGCAGGTGAGGGAATGAGCCTGAATCGGCGAAAGGGCGAAAGGGCGACCGGGCGCGTGAAAGAATGAAACGGCGAAAGGGCGAAAGGGCGACTTCGTTGCATATAAGGCGCCGGTTCGCCGAAACGCCGGTTCGCCGGTTCAGACTGGATGGATCAGAGGATATGGCCAGACGGATGGAGATTGACTCCCTCGCGGTAATGGGCGGCTCATTCGACCCGATCCACCTCGGCCACCTGATCATCGCCGAGCGCGCGGCGGAAGCCCTTCGCGCCGACCGTGTGCTGTTCATCCCGTGCAACATCCCGCCCCACAAGGAGGCCGCGGGGCTCACGCCGGGCGTGCACCGCTTGAGGATGATCGCGCTCGCGGCGAGGGGCAACACGAAGTTCCGCGCCTCGGATATCGAGCTCGCGCGCGGCGGGGTGTCGTACACGGTCGATACGATCGAGCAGCTCAGGGGGGTGTACGGCCCGCGCGTGAAGATATGGTTCGTCATCGGCGCGGACAGCCTGAATGAACTTCCCACCTGGAGGGACTACCGGAAACTGCTCGCGCTCTGCACCATCGTAACCGCGGCCCGGCCGGGCTTTGACCTTGAAATGTGGCGGGGGGACGGCGCGCTCAGCCGCGAAGAGGTCGCCCGCCTCAGGGCGCACATCCTCCCCGCGCCGCTCATCGGAATCTCCTCCTCGGAGATCCGCCGGAGGCGGCGCGAGGGGCTGAGCATACGCCACCTCGTCCCGGCAGCGGTGGAGCGTTACATTGTCGAGCACGGGTTGTACCGGGGTTCACGCCGCGGAGGGCGCATGAAGTGCCTCGCGTCCCGCTGAAGCACTATTCAGCCTCACCACGGAGAACAAAATAGAGGTTTGGCCGCGGATTGCCGCGGATGAACGCGGATTAAACAAAAAACGTCTCGCCGCTTGAACTGTTTGAACGGCTTGAACCTTTCTTTTAAATCGGAGGGCCATTGAGAAAACCACGCGCGAAAAAGCCGCCGGCGGCGAAGAGGGTCGCCCTCGCCTGCGCCAAAGCCGCCGAGGGGAAGCAGGCGGGCGGAATCGTCATCCTCGACATGAGGGAGATATCGTCGATCGCGGACTATTTCGTGATCTGCGGCGGCTCCTCCGACCGCCAGGTGAAGGCGATCGCGGACGGGGTCATCGATGAACTTTCGGCATCGGGAGCGAGATGCTTCCACAGCGAGGGGTGGCGGGACTGTTCATGGGTCGTCCTCGATTTCGCCGACGTCATCGTCCATGTCTTCCAGGAAGAGGCGCGGGAGCGCTTCCAGATCGAGCGCCTGTGGGGCGACGCCAAAAAAGTCCCGAAAAGGCAGGCTTCATGACCGAGGGACGGCCTCCCGGGGGCTGCTCCTTTTCCCCCTCCCCCTCCTGAAGGGGGAGGGATGGGGCGGGGGAGATACTACGGTTGGAAGTTGAAAGCAGCCATGCAGACAGAAGAGCATCAGGAAACCCGTTCCATCCGCGGCCGCATCGAGGAGGCCCTCTCCCGCGCCTGCCGGGAGATCGCGGGGGATCGCATCCCCCCCGTTATCCTTGAAAAGCCCCGCCGGGAGGGGCACGGCGACCTCTCGACCAACCTTGCTCTCCTCGTCGCCCGGGAAACGGGGGCGAAGGGCCGCGATATCGCGGAAAAACTCTCCGGCGCGCTCCGCGCGAACCCCGGTATGTGCCCCGCTCTCTGCGAAAAAATCGAAATCGCGGGCGGGGGGTTCATCAACCTCTTCCTCTCACCCGGGGCGCTCCACGCGCAGCTCGCCCTTCTCCTGAAAAATCCCGGCCGCTACGGGTCGTCCGCGCGCGCAAATCCGCTGAAGATCCTCATCGAATTCGTGAGCGCAAACCCCACCGGCCCCCTCACGGTGGCGCACGGGAGACAGGCCGCCGTCGGGGACAGCCTCGCCCGGATCATGGCCATGGCGGGCTTCGGGGTCGCCAGGGAGTATTATCTCAACGACAGGGGAAAGCAGATCCGTCTCCTCGGCGCGTCGGCACGGCAGCGCTACCTCGATCTCTTCGGACGGACGGCGGTCATTCCGGAGGACGGCTACCACGGCGACTACATGCGCGGCATCGCGGAGCGGGCGAAGGCCGCGGAAGGCGACCGGTGGCTCGCGGCGGGGGAGGAGGAGGCCGTCTCCTTCTTCTCGAAATACGCCGCGGACGACATCCTCCGGGGCATCGTCAGGGACCTCGACGAATTCCGCGTCCGCTTCGACCACTGGACGAGCGAGACCGGGTTCAGCGCCACGGGGAAAATCGAGGAGTGCCTCGACTTCCTGCGCTCAAAGGGGCTCATCCACGACAGGGACGGGGCCGTCTGGTTCGAGAGCACGAAATTCGGCGACGACAAGGACAGGGTTCTCGTCAAGAGCGACGGGCAGCGCACCTACTTCACCCCCGACATCGCCTATCACCGCGACAAGTTCGGGCGCGGCTTCGACCGGGTCATCGACCTCTGGGGGCCCGACCACCACGGCTACATCCCCCGGATGAAGGCCGCGGTCAAGGCGCTCGGGTACGCGGAGGAGCAGTTCACTCCGCTCATCGTCCAGCTCACGACCCTCTTCAGGGGGAAGGAGAAGCTCTCCATGTCCACGCGGGCGGGGGAGTTCGTGACCCTGAGGGAGGTCATGGACGAGGTGGGGGTGGACGCCGCCCGGTATTTCTTCGCGAGCATGCGCACCGACAGCCACCTGAACTTCGACCTCGCCCTCGCCGCGAAGCGCTCGAACGACAACCCGGTGTACTACGTCCAGTACGTCCACGCGAGGATCTGCAGCATCTTCAAGCGGCTTCCAGAAAAGCTTCCCGGCTTCGTCCTCCCCCCGTGGCAGTCGGCGCCGCTCGCCCTGCTCAAGGAGCGCGAGGAGCTCGACCTGCTCGGCCTTATCTCGGACTACCCGCTCACGGTCGCGCGGTCCGCAGAGGCTCTCGAGCCGAACGCGATCTGCAACTACCTCGAAGGATTGGCCGCCTCTTTCCACCAGTGCTACACCAAGCACACCGTCATCTCCGAAAACGCGGCCCTCACCGCCGCCCGCCTCGCCCTCGCCGAGGGCGTGCGCTGCGTCGTCCGGAGCGGCCTCGGCCTCCTCGGCGTTTCCGCGCCGGAGGAGATGTAGGCCCACGGTTCAAAGTTCAGGAGAGGCAAAGAAAAGTTGAAAATACGGCGCAAAGTGCTATAGTTTCACCCGGCACAGTCCTGAATGGGCAATAAAGGAGGAGAGAGATGTCACACAAGATCACCGAGACGTGCGTTTCGTGCGGAGCGTGCGAGGCCGAATGCCCCGTGCAGGCCATCAGCCAGGGTGAAACGATTTACACCATAGACCCCGTGAAATGCAGCGACTGCGGGGCGTGCGTCGAGATCTGCCCCGTGCAGGCCATCGTAAAACCCGAGTAACGGCCGCCGCACCGCCGTTTTCCCTCCACAACAGATGCCCTCGCACCCCGTGCGCCCACGCGCCGCGCGCCTTTTCATCGCGGCTGCCTTTCTCGCCTGTGCGGCTTCCGCCCGGGGAGAAGCATCCCCGGCCCCGGGAGACGCGGGCGCGCGGTACGCGGCCGCCCTGAAGCTTCTCAAGTCCGGCAAGCGGACCGACGCGGCGGTCGAGATGATCGCCGCCCTGCGCGCGTTCCCCGCGACCCCTGCCACCCCGGCGAAGCCCGATCCCTCGGCGGAGAAGCATTTCCGCGCAGGGATGGAGCAGATGCGCGTCCGGCACGACTCGCTCGCGGAGAAGGAGTTCAAAAAAGCGCTGTCACTGGACCCAGGTCATGCCGGCGCCCGCTACCAGCTCGCGTTCCTGCTCGGGAACAGGGGTAACTATACGGAGATGTTCCGGGAGACATGGCGGGCCATTCGGACGCGGCCGCTCGAGTCGGAGAAGCTTCGCGCGATCGGAGGGCTCGCGCTCATGGCCGGCAGGATCCCCGAGGCGACAAGCGCCTACCGCGAGGCCCTCGAGAAAACCCCCTCGTCCCCGGAGGTCCTCCGGATGCTCGGCCTGGTGCTGGTCGAGAGCGGCCGCAAGGAGGAGGGATTCGCGCTGCTCCGGAAATCGCTCGACGCGCAGCCGGGCGATTACACGACGCTTTCCGCCCTCGGGCTTGCGTACGCCCTCTCCGGGGACTACCCGAAGGCCGAGGATGCCCTCGGGAAGGCGATCGAAATCAACCGCGAGCACCCGGAAGCCCTCGCGCGGCGCGGGATGGTCCTCCTGATCCAGGGGCGCACCGAGGACAGCATCCGGGAGCTGGACGAGGCGGTCAGGAGCAATCCGGAATCCGCCGAGCTCCACGCCGATCTCGCGAAGGCCTACAAGGTCCAGGGGAAGCTCGACGAGGCGGAGCGTCACTATACGCTCGCGCTGAAAGCGGACCCGGAAAACTACGACGGCTGGTACGAGATGGGCAACATCCTGAGCGCCGCGGGGCGGTTTGACCGGGCCATGGAGGCGTACCGCAAGGCCGCGGACATCGATCCCGGGCTCGCCCGGGCCCAGTACAAGATCGGGCTTCTGCTCGCGAAGAAAAAGCAGTATGCCGAGGCGGAGGCGCGTTTCAAGAAGGCGCTCGACGCGAACTGCGACTACGCCGAAGCCTACTTCGCGCTCGCGGTGCTCGCCCGCGAACACAGGAAAGATCCCCGCGCCGCGGCGCACTACAGCCGCATGTACCTGCTCTACGACGCGAGGAGCCCCCGCGCCGAGCAGGCCAAGCGCTGGATCGAGGATGCGGAGCGCGGCACAAAGGGGCGCTGACACACCGCCGGAGGCGATCGTCCATGCCATTCCTCGACAAGGTGCTGCCCCGGATCGACCGGGTCGACCGGGACCGCCTGAGCGGCATCCTGACGACCCTCGCGCGCGAGCGGGATCTCCTGGAGAAGGTATTCAACCTCCTCGGGGAGGGGATCGTCGTCACCGACAGGGAGGGGCGGGTCTCCTTCGCCAACCGCTCCGCCGTGGCCAAGAGCCGCGGATGT
>JBAXOY010000112.1:0-9312 GCA_037133055.1 Chlamydiota bacterium | reverse complement strand
CGTAAAGGACTCGCACGGGATACGGTGGCAGGTGAGCGCCGCCTTCGCCCCGCTCTTCCTCGCCGACCGGACCCCGGACCCCCGCCGCCTTCTCAGGGCGGGCCGCGGGCAGTTGATCAAGAAATCGCCGGCCCGGATCATCTTCGGCGCCGCGCTCCCCGACGGGCCGCGCCAGCTCCCGGTCGTCATCAAGATCTACCGGCATGCGAACCCGGGCGAATGGCTGAAGGCGAACCTCTGCGGATCCAAGGCGCGGCGGGAGTGGCGCATCACCACGGCCGCGTCCGAGCGCGGCCTCCCGACCGTCGTGCCGGTCGCCTTCGGCGAGCGGCGCCGCGCGGGGATCCTCCGCGAGAGCTACCTGTTGACCGTCCGCCTGTTCAACTGCGTCACGCTCGAGGAGGCGCTCTTCTCGCCCGACGGGACGCTGCGCGCGGGGGCCGTGGAGCGGCGAAAGCTGATCGTCCTTCTCGCGTCGCTCCTCAGGAGGATGCACGACTGCGGGATCTACCACCGCGACCTCCATCCGGGGAACTTCCTCGTCGAGGCGCTCCCCGGCGGCGAGAAACGGATCTACCTCCTCGACCTCCACCGGGCCAACGCGAGCCCCTCGCTCCCCCTCCGGCATCGGATCCGCAGCCTGTCCCAATTCAATATGTTCGCGAGCATCTCGCTCAGCACCCCCGAGCGCCTGCTCTTCTTCAACTCCTATTTCGCGGAGGACGCGCTCTGGGCGCGGGAGAAGCGCCAGCGCCTCGCGGAGATCAACCTCCTGACGCGGGAGATGCGCTGGCGGCTCTGGAAACGGAGGGAGCAGCGCTGCCTGGCGAACAACAAGTATTTCATGCGCCTCAGCTTCGCGGGGTTCAGCGGCTTCGCCCGCAGGGGGGAATGGAAGGGCGAGATGGCCGAGCTTCTCCTCGCGCACGATCTCCCGGGCGGCGGCGCGCGGCTGCTTAAGGATTCCCGGAGCAAAAACCTGTGGGAGCGGGAGGTCGCGCTCCACGGGGTGAAGCGGGCCCTTTTCATCAAGCACTACAAGCCCAAGCGCGGGTGGAAGGCATTCAAGTACTTCTGGCGGCGCTCGCAGGCTTTCCGCTCGTGGCAGGGCTCCTACGCGATCGAGATCCGGAACATAAAGGCGGTCAGGGCGGTGGCCGCGATCGAGGAGCGCTCCCCCCTGAACCTCCTCCGCCACGCCTATCTGATCACCGAGAAGATTCCGGGCGTCGTGAACATGGCGGACGCCATCGCCCGGCTCCGCCCGGATGCCGACGGCCGGCGGACGGGCGTCGCGGGCTTCATGCGCGCCTTCGCCCTTTTCATGAGGAGGGTCCACCGGGTCGGGATCTACCACGGCGACATGAAGGCCACCAACATCCTGGTGGGACGAAACCGCGACGGATCCCCCTCGTTCTGCCTCACCGACCTCGATTTCCTCCGCACCCGCCTCGACCTCTCCCGTCGTCAGGTTCTCCGCAACCTGCTTCAGATCAACAAATCGTTCCTCGATCTCGGCCTGATCAGCGTGCGGGACCGGGCGCGGTTCCTGAAGTTCTACCTCGGGCCGCGGCGGAGCGGGGAGCTCAGGGGGATCTGGAAGGCGCTTGTGCGGAGGACGCGGCGGTACCTGAAAAAGGCCGGGCGGAAGTTCCACCACGGGGCGGCGGACGGCGAGTGACACCCATGCGCACTATCCTCATCATCAAGCCGAGCTCGTTCGGGGACATCATCCAGGCGCTCCCCGTGGCCGCCCGCCTGCGCGAGTCCCTCCCCGGCGCGAATATCTGCTGGCTCATCAATTCCCAGTATAGCCGGATCCTCGAGGAAAACCCCTGCGTCGACCGCCTCATCCTCTTTCCGCGACACCTCTGGAAGCCCGCCGGGACCCTCGCCCGGGCGACCGCGTCTTTCATCTCACTCTGCCGCGGGCTCTACAGCGGGGGATTCGACGCGGTCCTCGACCTCCAGGGGCTCCTCAGGAGCGCGGCGTTCACCGCGGTCACGGTCTCCCCGATCCGCGCAGGCTTCGCGGATGCGCGCGAGGGCGCCTCGCTTCTCTACAACGTGAAGGTCCGCGTCCCGGACCCCGAAATGCACGCCGTCGAGAAGTACCTGCTCGTCCCCGCCGCGCTCGGCTGCGCGGGGCGGGGCATCTCCTTCCCCCTCGGGACGGGGAAGGAGCAGAGGGAGTGGGCCGCGCGGCTCCTCGCGGGCCTGCCGCACCGGGGCCGGGCGCCGCGCGTGGGGCTCTCCGTCACGGCGCGCTGGAAGAGCAAGCGCTGGCCCCCCGGGTATTTCGCGGCGCTGGGCGATCGCGCGGCTTCTTCGGGCGCGGCGGTCATCGCGATCGGCGCGTTCGCGGGGGAGGGCGGCGGCGCGGCGCGCCTGATGAAAAACCGGGCGCTCGCCGTCGACGGGGTCGCCGACCCGCTGAAGATGGCCGCGCTCCTCGAGGGGCTCGATGTCCTGGTGACGAACGACAGCGGACCGATGCACCTCGCCGCCGCCGTGGGCACGCCCGTGGTGGCGCTCTTCGGCCCGACGAATCCCCGCCGCACCGGCCCCTGGGGACCGGCGCACCGGGTGGTCTGCGCGCCCGTGCCCTGCCGGCCCTGCTACCGGAGGGAGTGCGAGAGGGAGGTGCCGTGCATGGCCTCGATCGGGGTGGAGCGGGTCTGGGCCGAGGTGGAAACCGTGCTGCGATCCCGCGCCTGACCCTTTGCGCCATTTTTACTCGATAGCTTGATAGCGTGACTATGTCCAAAAAGATCAAGCACCGGTTCAGGAAGGAGTTCCTCTACTACTGCGCGCTCGCGCTGCTCGAGGGCTCCCGCCTCATTCCCGCCCGGCTCCTCTACGTGCTCTGCGCCGGCGGCGGCTGGTGCGCCTACTCCCTCCTCCGGAGGGAGCGGCGCAAGGCGCTCGACAACCTCGCGCTCGCCTACGGAGGAGAGAAGAGCGCCCGGGAGCGGACCCGCATCGCGCGGGCGGTCTTCGCCAACATGGGCAGGACCATGGCGGAGCTCGCCCTCTCCCCGCGGCTCGACGCCGCCCGACTTCACGAGCTCGTCTCGATGGAGGGAAAGGAAATCGTCGATCGCGAGAGGAAAAAGGGCAAGGGGATCATCATCATCACCGGCCACCTCGGGAACTGGGAGTTTATCCCCGCCTACTTCGTCTCCGTGGGCCTGCGCGGGGGGGTCGTCGCCCGGCGCGTCTACTACGAGAAATACGAGCGCCTCCTCTCTCGCCTCCGCCTCTCAAAAGGCTTCCGCGTCTTCTACCGGGACGAATCGCCGCGCGAAATCCTGAAGGCCCTGAAGAACAACGAGGTCGTCGGGATCCTCGCCGACCAGGACGTCCGGAAGCTCGACGGGGTGTTCGTGGAGTTCTTCGGCCGCCCCGCCTACACGCCCACGGCCCCCGTTCTCATCGCCATGAAAACCGGGGCCCCGCTTATCCCGGCGCGCATCGTCAGGGAGGGGAGGAAGCACCGGATCATCATCGACGAGCCCATCCCCATGCGCGTGACGGGCGACAGGGAGGCGGACATCGTCCACAACACGCAGGCGTGGTCGCGCTGCATCGAACGCTACATCAGGGAGCATCCGGACCAGTGGGTCTGGATGCACCGGCGCTGGCGCACCCGCCCGGAGGATGTCGCGCGGCGGGGGATACTGTTGCCACAGAGTTCACAGAGGGCACGGAGATGACGTCTCGCAGCTTGAACTGTTTGAACCGCTTGAACGGCTTGAACGGATTGAACCCTCAGGGGGTCTGATGTCGGTATATCAGGGAATCTGCCTCGTTGAGATCGAGCGGGTAAAAGCCGCCGCGGAGCGCTTTGGCGGGCGCTTCCTGGACAGGGTCTTCGCGCGGGGCGAGCTCGACTACTGCGGCGAGGGCGCGGCGCGCCCCCAGCGACTCGCCGCCCGCTTCGCCGCCAAGGCGGCCGTCCGCGCCGCCCTCCGGCAGGCGGGCCTCCCCGCCCCCCCGTACCGCGCGCTCGAGGTGGAACGCGACGAATGGGGAATGCCATATCTCAAACTACTGAAAGGCGTTATGAACGGCGTAAGGATCCTCCTTTCCATCTCCCATACGCGCACCCTCGCCGCCGCGTGCGCGGCGGTCGTCAAAGACGGTGGCGATTGACTTTTGCCCCTTTTACTGTTACTATCGTTCATCTAGGTGAGAAGGGTGCACCCCATGGCCGAAAAACCGCGGTTCCCCCTGCATCGCCGCGCCAAAACCATCCCCCTGTCCCGGAGGAGGCACAAGGTCTCGCTCTCCATGTTCGGGCGGCCGGGACGGAAGGGCGCGTCATTCCGCGGGTTTTACGACTCCCTCCCCAGGGTCCTGGCGGCCGGGGACCTCAGGGCGGTCGTGGACGCGATCGTCCTCGCCCGGCGCCGCGGGAAGCCGGTCCTCGCCTGCATGGGTGGGCACGTGGTGAAATGCGGCCTGAACCCCGTCATCATCGACCTGATGCGGCGCGGGGCGATCACGGCGCTCGCCATGAACGGGTCCACGAGCATCCACGATTTCGAGGTCGCCCTCATCGGCAGGACATCCGAGGACGTCCAGGCGGGCCTCGAGCGCGGCACGTTCGGCATGGCCCGGGAAACGGGGCAGATGATGAATGAGGCGCTCGCAATCGGGGCGGCGGAGGATCTCGGGGCCGGATGGGCGATCGGCCGCTATATCCTCGAGAAGAGGCTGCCGCACCGCGACGCGAGCCTCCTCGCCCAGGCGGTGCGGATGCGCATGCCCGCGACGGTTCACATCGCCATCGGAACCGACATCATTCACCAGCACCCCCAGGCGGACGGCAGGGTCCTCGGGAAAACGACCATGGACGACTTCAGGCTTCTCACGGAGGTGGTGGCCCGCCTCGGCGGCGGCGGCGTGGTGCTCAACCTCGGCTCCGCGGTGATACTGCCCGAGGTGTTCCTCAAGGCGCTCACGGTCGCCCGCAGCGCCGGCAGGCGGGTGCGGAACTTCACCGCCGCGGCCTTCGACATGCTGGTACAGTACCGCCCCCTCCTAAACGTGGTCCGACGCCCCGTCGCCGCGGGGGGAAAAGGGTACTATTGTATCGGCCATCACGAGATCATGATCCCGCTCCTCGCGCAGGCGGTCATCGAGAGGCTGTGACACGGGGCACCATGAAGAAACTCCCGCGGCGGAAGGTGGAGAGGCTCCTCGAGCGGTTCGACGACGTCCGCATCCTGGTCGTGGGAGACCTGATGCTCGACCGGTTCATCTGGGGCTCCGTGACGCGCATCTCCCCGGAGGCCCCCGTCCCCGTGGTCGAGGTCACCTCGGAGTCGGACGTCCCGGGCGGCTCCGCCAACGTCGTGACCAACACCTGCGCCCTCGGGGCGCGCACCCATGTCTGCGGCATCATCGGGGCCGACAGCATCGGCGCGACGCTGATCGAGAAACTCACCCACCGGCGGATAGACCTCGGGGGCATCATCACCGACCCCCGCCGGACCACCACCCTGAAGACCCGGATCATCGCCCACAGCCAGCAGGTGGTGCGGGTCGACAGGGAGAGCAAGGCCGAGGTCCGGGAAAAGGAGATCGCGCGCATCATCTCCTACCTCCGGTCGCTCGTGGGCGCGCTGGACGCCGTCATCATCGAGGACTACGGCAAGGGGCTGGTGACCCAGGAGATCGTCGGGGAGCTTATCCGCCTGGCGCGGAAGAACGGCACGATCCTCGCGGTCGATCCCAAGATCGGGCACCGGATCGACTACCGGGGGATCACCGTCATCACCCCCAACCGCGCCGAGGCCCTGTGGCTCGCCGGGGCGGGGCCGGGCGACCGCATGAGCGTCGAGGAAGCGGGACGGGCCCTGCTCGCGAACCTCGCCTGTCGGGGGGTGCTCCTGACCCTCGGGGAGCAGGGGATGTGCCTCTTTCAGAGCGGCCGCGCACCCGCGAGCATACCCACCGTGGCCCGCGAGGTCTACGACGTTTCCGGCGCGGGCGACACCGTCATCAGCACCTTCACGCTCGCCATGGCCTCCGGCGCCTCGATGGAGGAGGCGGCGGTCATTTCGAACTACGCCGCGGGGGTGGTCGTGGGCAAGGTGGGCACGGCCGTCGCCAGCAGGAAAGAGCTCATCGAGGCGATGTACCCTTGAAGCCCGCGGCGGTGTTCCTCGACCGTGACGGCACCCTGAACCACGACCCCGGGTATCTCGGCGACGCCGAGATGTTCCGCTTCCTCCCCGGGGTAATCGACGCGTTGAAGCGATTGAAGGACGCGGGGTACCTCATCTTCGTCGTCAGCAACCAGTCGGGGATCGCCCGGGGCTTTTTCGGCGTCGACGAGCTGCGCAGGATTCACGACCGGATGGCGGCGGGACTGCGGGAAGGCGGGGTGACGCTCGACGGGATCTACTACTGCCCGCACCACCCCGACGCGCAGTGCCCGTGCCGGAAGCCCTCGCCCCGCATGGTGCTCGACGCGGCGGAAAGGTACGCGGTCGATCTCGGGCGCTCGTATTTCATCGGGGACCGGATCTCCGACGTGGAAACGGGGAATAACGCGGGCTGCGGGACCGTCCTGGTCCTCACCGGCGCCGGGAAGGAGGCCCGGGCCGCCCTCAAGGCGGACCGGCTCCCCGACCACGTTGCCGCCGACCTCTCGGCCGCCGCGGACTGGATCCTGTCGCGGGAGACGACATGACAAAGGCCATCGGCATCATCCCCGCGCGGTACGGATCCTCGCGCCTCCCCGGAAAAGTGCTCGCGCCGATCGGCGGCGTCCCGCTCATCTGCATGGTCCGCGACTCCGCCCGGCGGGCGAAGCGGCTTGACGACGTCATCGTGGCCACCGACGACCGGCGCGTCCTCGATGCCGTCGCCGCACGCGGCGGCAGGGCGGTGCTGACCTCCCCCGCGCACCAGTCCGGGAGCGACCGGATCGCCGAGGCGGCGGCCGGGATCGACTGCGCGATCGTCATCAACATCCAGGGCGACGAGCCGCTGATACGCGGGGAGGTGATCGACGCGGCGGTCGAGGCGCTCCTCGCCGACCCGTCCCTGAACGCGGTCACCCTGGCGACCCCGTTCGCCGCGCCGGCGGATGCCGACGATCCGAATGTCGTGAAGGTGGTGCGGAATCTCCGCGGCGAGGCGCTCTACTTCTCCCGCTCCCGGATCCCGTACGCCCGGGAGGAGGAAGGCGGGCGCGGCCCCGCCCTGAAACACATCGGCCTCTACGGTTACCGGAAGGAGTTCCTCCTCAGGTTCACGGGGTGGGCCCCGACCGCGCTTGAGAAGACCGAGAAGCTCGAGCAGCTGCGGATACTCGAGCACGGAGAACGGATCCTCGTGATCGAGACGCCCTGGGACTCGGTGAGCGTGGACACCCCCGAGGACCTCGAACGCGTGCGGAACATAGTCGCGGGGCGCGGCTCACGCTGATGTTCGTTGTGGCACGGATACGGCCCGGGGGCGTACAATGTCCGGTATGGTGAAAACAAGGATCGTCGAGGCCGGAGGGGTGAAGATCGGCGGGGGGCTTCCCCTCGTTTTGATCGGAGGCCCCTGCGTCATCGAGGACGAGGCGTTCGTCCTCGACACGGCCCGCCGCCTGAAGGAACTTTGCGGCGGGCGCGGGATACCGTTCATCTTCAAGTCCTCCTATGACAAGGCTAACCGGAGCTCCGCGGGCGCCTTCCGCGGACCGGGGCTGAAAAAGGGCCTCGAGATCCTCGCGCGGGTGCGGGCCGAGACCCGCCTCCCCATGCTCGTGGACGTGCACGAGGCCGGCCACGTTTCCGCCGCGGCGGAGGTCGCGGACATACTCCAGGTGCCGGCGTTCCTCTGCCGCCAGACGGACCTGGTCGAGGCCGTCTGCCGCTCGGGGCGGGTGGTCAACGTCAAGAAGGGACAGTTCCTCGCCCCCTGGGATGCGAAGAACATCATCGGGAAGTGCGAGGCGTTCGGGGCGAGGGGGATACTCATCACGGAGCGGGGGAGCTCATTCGGCTACAACAACCTCGTGAGCGACATGCGTTCCCTCCCCCTCATGCGCGGGTACGGCTGGCCGGTGGTGTTCGATGCGACGCACAGCGTCCAGCTCCCGGGCGGCCTCGGGAAGAGCACCGGCGGGCAGCGCGAGTTCGTCGCCTGCCTCGCGCGCGCGGCGGTCGCCGCGGGGTGTGACGCGCTCTTCCTCGAGATACACCCGGACCCGGACCGGGCGCTCTGCGACGGGCCGAACCAGCTCCCGCTCGGGGAGGCGGGAGCCCTGCTCGACGCGTGCGCCGCGATCCACCGGATCGTGACACAGGCGGGGCGGTGAGGGAGCCATGCGAAAGAAGACCACCTACGAGAAGGTCGCCCGGGGCGTCTTCAGGGTGGAGGCGGCTGCGATACTCGCCCTCGGCAAAAAGCTGACCGCTTCGTTCGGCAGGGCGGTCGAGGCGATCTACGCCTGCGAGGGCCGGGTGATCGTGTGCGGCATGGGGAAGCCGGGGATCATCGGCCGCAAGATCCAGGCGACGCTCGCGAGCATCGGCGTCCCCTCGCTCTCGATGCACCCCGCGGAGGCCGTGCACGGGGATCTCGGCATGGTCACCCCGGAGGACATCGTCTTCACCCTCTCCTCGAGCGGAGAGACGGAGGAGATGCTCCGGCTCGTCCCCGTGGTGAAAAAGATCGGCGCGCTCCTCATCTGCATGACCGGCAACTCCCGCTCGGCCCTCGCCGCGCACAGCGACATCGTCCTCGACGTCGGCGTCTCGCGGGAAGCCTGCCCCCTCGGGCTCGCCCCCACGGCGAGCACCACCGCGATGCTCGCGATGGGCGACGCCCTCGCCGTCGCCCTGATCGGCAAGAAGCGCCTGAAGCCCGAGCAGTTCGCCCTTTACCACCCCGCGGGCTCCCTGGGCCGGAAACTCCTCAAGGTGACGGACGTCATGCGGACCGGGAAGGCTAACCCGATCGTCGGGGCGGAGACGCGCGTCAAGGAGGTGCTCCTCGCGATCACCAGGGCGCGGGCCGGCGCCGCGGCGGTCGTCGACCGGGGGGGGAAACTCGCCGGCATCTTCACCGACGGGGACCTGCGCCGCGCGCTGGAGACGCGCGCGGACATCGCGACGTGCCGCATCCGCGACTACATGATCCCGAACCCCATCACCATCGGCCCCGGGCGCCTGGCGGTCGAGGCGCTCCGCGTCATGCGCGGGGAAAACCCGAAGGGGCGCAAGCTCGACGAGCTTCCCGTGGTGGACGCGAAGGGGAGGCCCGTCGGGATGCTCGACGTGGTGGACCTGATCGGCATCGGGT
>JBAXOY010000111.1:0-9576 GCA_037133055.1 Chlamydiota bacterium | reverse complement strand
TGAGGCGCAGGATGACGCGGGTGCTCTTCGCCGGGCTGCTGCTGCTCGAGTATCTGCCGCTGCCTCTGCCGGCGCAGCCGGCGCGGGTGCCCGCGTACATCAGAGTGATTAAGAGCCTTCCCCCCGGCGGGATCGTCGACCGCCTCAACGACAAGTTTCCTGCGCACTACTACCAGACCCTCTACGAGCGGCCGCGGGCGGTGGGGCTCATTTCGCGGTACCCGTCGAGCGTGGAGGCCAAGTACACGGAGTTCGACGAGGTGCTGATACTCGATATCCCGCGCTATGCCCGGAAGCTGTACGACGAGTACAAACTCCGCTATCTCCTCGTCCCGCCGGACTATCCGCCGAACGAGCACCTGAGACTGATCTACGCCGACAGGGAGTGCCGGCTTTACGCGCTCCGGCCGTGAGCACCCCCTCTCCGTCCCCCCACGGCAACAGCGTTCCCGGCAGGGGGATGTCCAGAAAACAGATGTCCAGTGGAAACTGTCCAGAAAACTGTTTCGCCGGCCGCCGGGGTGGGATATACTTCTGGGGCAGGGTTGGCCCGAGCGGGAACTCTCGGCGCGTCGAAGAGAGATGAAAGGGAATGGTCATCCGTGAAGCCCCCCGGCAATAGCCAGCGCGTCGCGACGGCGGTCATCTGTGCGTACGGCGTCTACTGCATCGTGCACATCGCGCTTGGGCCCGAGCGCTTTCAGTGGGACTTCTGCACCTACTACTACGCCGCCCGCGCCTGGGCGTCGGGGAGCAGCCCGTACGACGGGGCGGTGGTCGCCGCGGTCGCCGGGAGGCCGTTGAACCTGTACCCGTATCTGCCGATAACGCTCTTTCTCTTCAGGCCGTTTCTTCTCACGGACTATCGGACCGCGACCATGCTCTTCCTCGGGCTCAAGGTCCTCCTTCTCTGCGGGCTCATGACTGTCTGGTGGAGGGGCTTTGTCAAGGGCGGCAGCGCCGTGCTGTTCGCTCTCCTCTGCCTGTTCGCCTACCGGAGCGCCCTGTTTCTCGAGATGCGGGCCGGCAACGTGTTCCTCCTCGAACAGCTGCTGGTCTGGGTCGGTTTTGCCTGTCTCCTCAGGCGGAGGTTCGCATGGTTCTGCGCCCTCATTCTGGCCGGGGCGTTGTTCAAGATCACTACCGTGCTCTTTCTCTTCCTCCTCCTTTGCGTGGAAGGGCCCCGCAGGAAGGGATGGTTCTGGGGGGGCTGGGCCGCGTTTTTGGTCATCATCGCCGCCTCGGCCGTCTCGGCGCCCTGGTTGTTCAATGAGTTCCTCAGGACCGCCGCGATCAAGCTCGGGGATGAATCCGGGCTGCACCAGCCGTCGACGCTGGCGTGCATGCGCGATGCTGTCGGGCTGCTCGCCTCGCGGGGATACGCCCTGCCGCCCGCCGCCGCCGGCGCCGCCTACGCGGCGGTCGCTGCCGGGGTGGTCGTGACCTCCGCCTGCGCCGTCAGCGTCTCCCGTCGCCGCGGCCGGGCAGACGCTGGGATGACGGCGGTATGCCTCGGATGCCTTGTCTACGCGCTCGTGCTCCCCCGGTTCAAGGACTACTACTATATCCTCCTTCTCGTGCCGTCGTATTTCGCCGTCTCGCGCGCACCTGCCGGGGCGGCGTCCGCGCTTCTCTGCGCCATGGTGATCCTCCCCTCGCTCCTCTCCGCAGAAAATCCGTTGCCCATATTCACGCACGATGCGGCGGCACTGGGGCTTTTCTGGGAATATTACCCGCTAGTCGTAGCAGTGCTGGTATGGGTACTCACGATCGCAAAGGCCGTCGCGCCCGAACCGGAGACCGGTCATGACGCGTGAAGGCTCTCGCTCCCTCATGGCGGATCTGTTCCGTTTCGGTCTCTTCCCGATTGTGTTCTACCTTGCCTGTTTCACCATTCTGACCTTTCCGCTCATCTTGAAGTTCCGCACGCACCTTTTCGGGGATGAGTGGGACACGGCGCACCTGCTATGGAACATGTGGTGGGTGAACAAGGCGGTGATGGAGCTCCACCAGCCGGTCTACTTTACAACCTACCTGCACTATCCCCACGGGACCACCCTTTTGGGGCACGAGCTCACCCTCTTCAACGGCTTGGTGGGCATCGTCCTTCAGCGATTCATGACGCTGGCGGAGTCGTGCAACGCACTGCTGATCCTCGGATTCGTGGCGGGCGGGTGGGTGGCGTTCCTGCTCTGCTGGCTGTTTTCCCGCTCATACGCGGGCAGCCTGCTGGGGGGGTACTTATTCACGTTTTCCCCGTTTCATTTCGCCCACGCGAGGGGGCACATGCAGCTGGTGGCCATCGAGTGGCTCCCGGTGTGGGCGGCGGCGTGGTACCTGCTGCTCAAGCGGCCGACGGTCCCCCGCGGGCTGCTGTCGGCATGCGCGCTTTTTTTCTCGCTTCTCTGCAACTACTACTATGCCCTGTACTGCGTGATCCTCGGGGCGATCATGGTTCTCTGTCGGGCATGGGCACTGCGGGACCCCTGGTTCCTCATTCGCCGGGCCTACCGGAGGCCCATCTTCCTTTTTACCGGCCTGGCGCTCGTCACGACTGGGGTTTTCATCGGGATGTTCCTCCTCGCCAATCATCGCGATCCGTTCTCGGCCGGCCACGATGTGCGGACGAACTCCCTTGATCTCCTGTCGCTCTTCGTGTACGGGAACTCGTGGTGTTTCGGGTGGCTGACGGAGCCGATCTGGAGCCGGATTCCGCCGAATCCCACGGAGAACAGCCTGTATCTCGGGTTTGGGGTGATCGTGATCATGGCGGTTGCGTGGGCGCGGCGGAGAAAGATCGAAAGGCCGGGCCTGGGGCTTTGGTTCCTCGTCTTCGCGGTGTTCACGATCCTGGCGATGGGGCCCGAGCTCCGGGTGTGGAGCACGGCGTACCCCCGGGTGGCGCTCCCGTACCGGCTGCTGACGGCGGCGGTCCCGATCCTGGGGATCTCGGGGTGCGTGATGCGGATGATGGTGATCTCCTACCTGGCGGCGGGAGTGATCGCGGCGATGGCGTACAGGATGGTCTTCGGCGAACTGCTGCGGAGCAGGCTGACGCGGGTGCTCTTCGCCGGGCTGCTGGTGCTTGAGTATCTGCCGCTGCAGCTGCCGGCGATGCCGATGAGGGTGCCGGCGTACATCGGCGTGATCAGGAGTCTCCCCCCGGGAGGGATCGTCGATCTCCTCAATAACAAATGGCAGGCGCACTATTACCAGCCCCTGTATGATCGGCCGCGGGCGGTCGGATTCCTCGCCCGCTATCCGGCGAGCGTCGAGAAGAAGTACACGGAGTTCGACGAGGTGCTGATACTCGACATCCCGCGCTATGCCCGGAAGCTCTATGACGAGTACAAGGTCCGCTACATTCTCGCGCCGCCTGACTTCGTCGATCGCCCCGGGAAGCCCGATCGCCCCGCGCGATTCGGAGGATGGTTCCTTCGCGGTCTCCAAAGGAAGCGGGAACCCCTCCGAACCCCGCACCTCGATCTGCTCTATGCGGACAGGGAATGCAAAATTTATGCGCTGCGTCCGTGACCGGACTCTCCTCCTCCTTGTGGCCCTATTTATCCTGACCAGGATGGCGCTGCTCCTCTTCGGTTTTCACGACCTCACCCAGTTTGAGGAGCTCTACAACGGGACCGTCGCCCGGGAGCTCGTCCGCGGGCCATGCCTCTCTCTCTCCCAGTTGCGCTACGTCGAGTACCAGAGCGGCTCCCTGATCATGAGCTTTCTGATCATCCCGTTCTTCGCTCTCTTCGGAGATACCTGGTTCGCGCTGAAGCTGGTCGCGCTCCTTTTCTCCGCGGCGACGCTCACGGTGTTCTATCTGATCCTGCGGGTGAACTACTCAAGGGCGGCGGCCTTCTGGGGAGGCCTTCTCTTCGTCTTCCCTCCCCGCATTTTCGCGCTCCTCAACCTCAAGGCCGAGGGGGCGAACTCCCAGGCCATCTTCTTCACGATGGCCGCATGGTGCCTTTTTCTGAGATACCTGCGCCGGACTCGCGGCGCTGCGACGGGGGGGGATGGGCCGGAAAGGTCGACCCCCGGCCTCGGAGAGGCGTTCGTTCTGGGATCGCTCCTGAGCTTCGGCATCTGGTTCTGCCCGGTTGTCGTCCTCGCGACGGGCTGCATCCTGCTCGTCTGGTTCGCCGCGGACAAGTTCTTTATCCTCACCCCCGGTTTCCTCTGCGCGCTCGGGGGGTTCTCGCTCGGGGCGGTGCCGGCGGTCATGGACTACGCGCAGAACAACTTTGCCGGGATGAAATATCTTTCGAGCAAACCGATCCATGGAAGGACCGGCTCGCTCGTCGGCAATCTGGCGGAACTCTGGGGACCCGGTCTACTCCATTCGTTTTCGTTCCTGCGGGTCGGGCCGGTGCCCGGCGCGGCGCTGAACTGGTGCTGGTACCTGCTCGCCATCCTCTCTCTCTCTGCCTTTATGGCGCTCTTTTGGCGCCACATCTTTTCCTTCCTGTGCGCCGCGGCGGCGCTCCGCACGAGACGGGCCGCGTCGTTCGAATCGCTGAGGGACGCCTCGCTTCTTCTCTCTATCGCTGCATTCTCGGCGTCCTACGCGGCGACCAAGTTCCATATAGAGGCGACCTCGCTCCCGATCCACAACTACCGGTATCTGGTCTCGCTGTATCCGTTCCTCTTCATGGTGATCGCCGTTGTCGCGGAGGGGCTTCACCCGCGGCCGAGGCGGTTTGCCCGGGGGGTGCTCGTCACGACGGTCTGCGTCGGGGCGCTCGGCATCGCCGCCTCGCTCTCCCCCGTGCGATTCGGGGAGGGGCTGCGCCTCAAGGGGTATTCCTACGAGATGCTCGGGCTCCGCATGTACGAGAATTTCAGGGGGGACGCGGACAGGGTGTTCACCCTTGTGCAGGAGAAGATCCCGGAGAGGGACGACCGTGAGGTCTGCAAGATGGTGTATGCGAATCTGCTCGTCGAGGAGTGGCTGAGCGCGTGCGGCGACCGCGCGATCACCCCTGTCCTGCGCCGGATCGGAGGGGTCGCCGAACAATGGCGGAGATATTTCTACTGTTCCCTCGGGGCGACACTCTACGGCAGATACCAGGCGACCGAGGATCTCCCCGCGTGGCAGGCGCATCTGATGGGGGTGGACGAGCTGAACCTCGGCTTCTGCTATCTAGGACTCGGGAGCATAGTGAACGAAATAGCTCCCGGCGACGTGGAGACGCGGCGGCGATTCACAGAGCGTGTGCCCCCCCGCTACCGACGCGCGTTCCTGATGGGATTAAGGCTGAAATACCGCTCGATCTGATAGCCCCGGGGAAGCCCCGCGCAGCATGCGTACGGGGGCGTTTCTGTTTTGGCGTGACAGTTAGGCGTGATCGTGTAGGATGTTCGCGGGCGGGGGTATCAGTGGCGGGAGTTGGAAATCTCCTACCGCGAACGCATCGGCGAGGTCACGATCCACCGGTGGCGCTCAGGTAAGGCGTACGTCAGGTTTATTGTCGGCTACCGTTTTAATCTCAACTGGCGGAGGGGGGTCGTGTAGAGGGGCGATTCTCCGCAGGAGAAAAACGCTGCACGGTTCTCGCCGCGCCGGGCCGGCCTCAGCGGATCTGGCCCTTCGCCTTCATCTCACGCCAGATCTTGTTGAACTCCTCGATGGTCGACTCCGAGGCCGGGTTCCAGGTCATCTTCTTGAGGATCGGCGGCGTGACGGTGACGATGTGCGCCCCCGCGAGGAGCGCCTCGTTCACGTCCATGAAGTGGCGGATGCTCCCGGTGATGATCTGGGCCTTGAGCTCCTCCCGGTCGAGCATCTCGCGCGTGTCGGAGATGACCTGCTGCGGGTCGTAGCCCATGTCCTTGATCCTTCCGAAGAAGATGCTCACGTAGGTCGCCCCGGCGAGCGCGGCGAGGTACATGTGTGCGTGTTGTGCCGATCACGGCGAGGCATTCGGCGAACATGGCATGCGCTTCCACGGGAACAATTTTTTCGAGGAGGAGGTGCGCGTGCCGTTTGTGATGAAGCTCCCGTTGGCCCCGCCCTCGACCGTCGAGGTCCCGGTATCGCTCATCGACATCGCCCCCACGCTCGTGACCGCCCTCGAAATGGATGTCCCCGCCGTATGGCAGGGGCAGGACCTCATGCCGCTCGTGAGGGGCGATCCCTCGGCGTACCGGGGAGCGGCCTTCTTCGATGTGGTGCAGTTCAAGGGGATCGTAGAATGGCCGCACAAAATGATATGGGATTCGAAGCAGAACTGGATCGGCCTCTACAACCTCGATGCGGACCCCGCCGAGAGAACCAACCTCTATGCGCCCGGGGACACAACGACCGCGCATCTGAAACGCAGACTCGATGAGTGTATGGAGGCGGAGTTGAACCCCTGGTTTTGATCAGCCCCGGTCTCCAAAGAGATCGTGGGCCCACAGGCTAGCGCAAACGGGCAACCCCCTCCATGCACCGTCTACGGCCGAGTATAGGGAACGAGTATTTCGTGTACACTTAGACGCTTACCCACTATAATAAATATTATGAACAGTCCGCACGAAAACCCCGGCGCGAAGAGGATAGTCGTCCTCGGGGCCGGCCTCGCCGGTCTGAGCGCCGCCTATGAGCTCGCCCGCGCCGGATACCAGGTGACCGTGATCGAGAAGTGCAGCGAGATCGGGGGCATGGCCAAGTCGCTCCGCAGGGGGGAGTTCACGTGCGACCTTGGCCCTCATCGCTTCTATTCCAGCAAGCAGGATCCCGTCAACCACGTGAAGGGGTTGATGGGCGACAGGCTCGCCCTCCAGGAGCGCAAGAGCACGATCTACCTGCGGGGCAAGCGCTATGACTATCCGCTCAAGGTCGGCAACGTTGTCAGAAACATGCCCCCGAAGCTCCTTGTGCGGATCATCCTTGATTACGCGCTGATCCGAGTAAAGGACAGGTTCCGCGCGATACCGGACGATTCGTTCGAGCACTGGGTCGTGAAGCGCTTTGGATGGACTCTCTATGATATCTATTTTAGGGAGTACACTGAAAAGACCTGGGGACTCAGCTGCAGCGATATCTCCGCCGATTGGGCCGCGCAGAGGATAAGCCTGCTCGGGGTGTGGGACACAATCAAAAAGACCATCTTCAAGACGCGCAACGTGGCAAGAACCTATATCTCCAGATTCTTCTATCCCACGGGGGGGGGAATAGGGGAAATCGCAAATGCGTATGGCGGGGGCATCGAGTCCATGGGGGCGAGGATCATTTGCAACTGCACCGTCGACAGGATCGTCATGCGCGATGCCTCGCGGAGGGTCTCGGACGTCGTGCTCTCCACGGACCAAGGCCCTCTGACCCTCCCCTGCGACCATCTCCTTTCCACGATCCCCCTCACCGAGCTCGTGCAGCTCATCAAACCCGCAGCCGGAGCCCCCGTCATTTCCGCCGTGGGGGGCTTGAATTTCCGGTCGATCATCTTCGTGTTTGTGATCATCGCGCGGGATCGGTTCTCGGAAGATCACTGGATTTACCTGCCTGAGCGCCGATTCAGAGCAAACAGGATAAGCGAATCCAAGAACTTCAACATCCGCAACGCCCCCCCCGGGAAGACGGTGCTGTGCGCGGAGATCACGTGCACCTATGGGGACGCGGTGTGGGGGATGACGGATGATGCCCTGGAGAAGGCGGTGGTCGGGGATCTCGTGGACGTAGGGCACTCCATCCTGCAGAAGGAAGAGGTCCTTGAATCTTTCATCCATAGGATGAAACATGCATACCCGATCTATGAGATCGGTTACAAGGAAAAACTCGCAGTCGTGGATCAGTGGCTGGGAGAGATCGACAATCTTCACTACTTCGGCCGCAACGCGCTGTTTCGCTACAACAATATGGACCAGTCGATAGATATGGGACTTATCGTGGCGCGGGATATCATCGAAGGCAAGAGAGATGATTTCAAACACGTCGGATTGGAGCAACAATGGTTCGGGTGATCCGCCCCCGGTCATCGGGAGCCGCCGGAACGGAGGCCGACGCGAGGCAATCTATGAATGACCGGGGGGATCACGCCCCCCGGTACGTTCCCCGCTGACCGTCCGCACCGCACGGACACCGCGGTTCCCCCCTTGAGGACCGCCCCCCCAGCGCCTCGGTGCCCGCGGCCTCAGCCGATAAGCCCCTTCGCCTTCATCTCACGCCAGATCTTGTTGAACTCCTCGATGGTCGACTCCGAGGCCGGGTTCCAGGTCATCTTCTTGAGGATCGGCGGCGTGACGGTGACGATGTGCGCCCCCGCGAGGAGCGCCTCGTTCACGTCCATGAAGTGGCGGATGCTCCCGGTGATGATCTGGGCCTTGAGCTCCTCCCGGTCGAGCATCTCGCGCGTGTCGGAGATGACCTGCTGCGGGTCGTAGCCCATGTCCTTGATCCTTCCGAAGAAGATGCTCACGTAGGTCGCCCCGGCGAGCGCGGCGAGGTACGCCTGGTTGAGCGACATCATGCAGGTGACGTTCGTCGCGATGCCGAGCTCGTTCTCGAGGACGTTGACGACCTTGAGGCCGTCCTGGCTGATGGGGACCTTGATGACGATGTGCTCCGGGTCCCACGCGGAGAAGGCCTTCGCCTGGGCGATCATCCCGTCGAACTTCTCCTCGGTCACCTCGACGCTCACCGGGCCCTTCACGAGCTCGATGATCCGCATGATGACCGGCTTCAGGTCCCCGCAGATGCCGTCCTGGCAGATGATCTTCGGGTTGGTCGTCGCGCCGCTCACGATGCCCCAGCGGACGATCTCCTCCACCTCGGCGACGTTGGACGAATCGATGAAAATGGCCATGGCACCCTCCTAAGGTTGCACGCACAAAACCCAAACGCCGGGACGCAGATAAACGCAGATTGTCAGGATTTACGCAGATACTATACCTGACTTTCTTGAATTATCAAAGGCTTTGCGTCGCACCGCCGCGCGGGGGCCGAAGTTGAGGATCAAGCCGACTTCGATATCCGTCGCTTTCAAGTAATTCAGAATCTGGGCTTCATGCTCAGGACAGATTTCTTCCGCTGCCTTGACCTCGATCAATACCTTGTTCTCGACAATGATATCCGCAAAATAATCGCCGACTATCTGCCCCTTGTACGCCACCTTGAGAGGTACTTGGGACTCACAGGTCAGGTTGAGCCCCCGCAGTTCCAAGAGCAATGCATTTTCGTACACCTTCTCCAGGAAGCCGTAACCAAGGATGTTATATACGGTGTAAAAAGCGCTTATGATCGCTTCTGTGAGTTCCGTGTATTTAAAGAAACAATCCGCTTTCACGTTATCGTATCCTGCCTATCCTGACGATCTGCGTACATCTGCGGGCTGCGTTAACGCTTCCACGTTGGGACGCAGATTTTCAGGATCTTCAGGATTTTCGCCGATACGATAGTGTATCCTGCCTATCCTGACGATCTGCGTTCATCTGCGGGCTACGTTAACGCTTCCACGTTGGGACGCAGATTTTCAGGATCTTCATGATTTACGCAGTTACGACGAAGTATCCTGCCTATCCTGACGATCTGCGTACATCTGCGGGCTACGTTAACGCTTCCACGTTGGGACGCAGATTTTCAGGATCTTC
>JBAXOY010000110.1:0-9631 GCA_037133055.1 Chlamydiota bacterium | reverse complement strand
TTTACCCCGGCGAAAAGCGGGGCGGGAATGACATCCGGAAGAAGATACCCCCCGTGAGTGACCCATAACGCAGCGCCCCTCTTTTTTCTTCTCCCTCCCCTCGTCCTCGCATACAATACGGCGTTGGAGCCAACGCGCAATGCCGGCGCATGATTTCTTCATCCCCTCGGGCGTCATCTACGGCCCGGGTTCCCTCGCGCGGCTCGGGGACGAGGCGGAAGGGCTGGGGCGGAAGGCGCTCGTGGTCGCGGGCGGGGGCTCGCTCCGGCGAAGCGGGGCCCTCGGGAGGATTGTGGAGGCCCTTCGCGGACGCGGGCTGGAGACGGTCCTCTTCGAGGGGGTGGAGGCCGACCCGTCCGTCGAGACCGTGGACCGCGGGACGGCCGAGGCCGTCGGGGCCGGCTGCGACATGGTCGTCGCGGCGGGCGGCGGAAGCGTTATCGACGCGGGCAAGGCGATCGCCGGGATAGCGGCGAACGGCGGCTCTGCCCGCGACTACCTGGAGGGGAAAGAGATCGCGCGGATCCCCTTCCCCTGCATCGCGATCCCCACCACCGCGGGGACCGGCAGCGAGGTCACAAAGAACTCGGTCATCACTGACCGGCAAAGGGGCTGCAAGCGGAGCATCCGCCACCGCCGCCTCATCCCCTCCGTTGCGATCGTGGACCCCGAGCTCACCTTCTCCCTCCCCCCCGCCGTTACCGCCGCGACGGGCATGGACGCGCTCGCGCAGCTCATCGAGCCGTACGTTTCGAAGCGGAGCACGCCCCTGACCGATGCCCTCGCGCTCTACGGGATCGAGCTCGCGGGCCGGAGCCTCGCGCGGGCGGTCCGTGACGGCAGCGACCCCGGCGCCCGCGCCGACATGTCCCTCGCGAGCCTCCTCGGCGGCATGGCGCTCGCGAACGCGGGCCTCGGGGCGGCCCACGCCCTGTCGCACCCGCTCGGGGCGCGCTTCCGTATCCCGCACGGGTGCGGGTGCGCCATCCTCCTCCCCCGCGTGATGGAGTTCAACCTCCCCGCCGCCGCGGAGCGATACTCACGGGTCGCGGCGGCGCTCGGGTCGGATGTGCGCGGGCTGACCATCCTCGATGCCGCGCGGCGGGCCATCGAGCGCGTGCGGAGCCTCTGCGCGGAGATCGGTATACCCCCGGGGCTCTCGCGGTTCGGCGTCCGCGAAGCGGACCTCTCCTCGATTGCGCGGGAGGCTCGCGGATCGAGCCTCGACGGGAACCCGGCCGCGGCGGGCGAGGCGGAGCTCATCGGGATACTCTGGAAGTCGCTCTGACCGGGCGTGTCGCACAGGGGATGCACAGCGTCTGTTTTCAGGATGTCCAATTTTCGCGGGGCGGACTGTAGCGCAGGCTTTAGCCTGCGGCTGTGCCCTGCGAAAGACATGGGGGGGATCGCAACCCGGAGGAATGTCATGCAGCGGGTGAACGAGAAGACCCTGCAGTACCGGAAGGGCGACTCGGGGCCGAAGTACCTCATGCGCGGGCCGCGCATCGAGTGGGGCATCATCCGGCTGAAGCCGGGCGAGGAGATGGGACGGCACGGGCACCGGGAGGTCGAGGAAACGTTTTACTTCTTCGACGGGGAGCCGAGGATCATCGTCGACGGCGCGCCGCACCGGGTGCGCGAGGGGGACGCATTCCGCCTGGAGCCCGGCGAGCGGCACGACATCGTGAACGACACCCCCGGGCCCGTGCGGGTGATTTTCATCAAGGCCCCCTATCTGCCCGAGGACAAGACCGCGTAGTAGCTATCGAGCTATCGGGCTATCGAGTTGAAATAGCGCGCACGGCGAGTTGCGCACCAGCGGAATGCCTCCCAGGCGGCGGTTGCGGCGAGGAGCCCCGCGCACAGGATGAACGGGGAGCGCAGGCCGATGTACTGCGCGCACATACCCCCGGTGAGAGGCCCAAGGAAGAACGCCGACCCGACCATCAGCTCGTGGATCCCGGTCATCCGGCCCGCCCCCCCCTCCCCGCACAGGCTGTAGTAGATGCTCGAGTAATACGACAGCCCGAGCCCGATCCCGACCATGGAGAACGAGATCGCGAGAAGCGGCACCGATCTCACCGCGAAGATGATCAGCATGCCGGCTGCCGCCACCCCGTGCACGGCGACCAGCGGCCCGTAGCGGAAATGCCAGGCCCGGCTCGCGCGCAGTATGATGAAAAACACGGACTGCGCCAGCCCGACCATGAAGAGCAGGAAGCCGATGAGCTGGGGCGAGAAGCCCCGCGCCACCGCGAGCTTCGGGTAGAGCGACTGCACGTTGGAGAGGCAGAACCAGCAGACGAAGTTCGCCCAGAGCCCGAGCGAAAGAAACTCGGCGGCGTTGTCCCGGCGGCCGGGCTCCGCCTCCGCGACCCCGGCGGGTCCCGCCTCCGCCGGGGCGGGACGGGGCACGGGCTCCCGCGACAGGAGAAGCAGCAGGACGAGTGAGGAGTTCGTCCCTATCGAATAGCACCAGGGCAGGCGGTAATCGACGGCGTAGAGAAACCCGCCGATCATCGGCCCGACCATGATGCCGAGGCTCCACGCGAGGTTGAACATCCCGAGGCGCTCCGCGAGGCGCTCCCTCCCCCCCGCCTCCGCGAGCCAGGCCTGGAGCGGCGGCCAGAAGAATGCGGTGCAGAACGAGCCGCAGATCGCGATGATGAAGACGTCCCTCATCCCGGACACAAAGAAGATGAATGCGTCCACCGCGATGAGCAGGGAGCAGCTCACGATGAGGGAGCCGCGGCGTCCGGAGGCCCCGCCATCCGGGCGGTCCGAGAGCCTGCCCCCGAAGGGGCAGGAGAGGGCGTAGATGAACGCGCTGGCGGAGCCGATCAATCCGAGCTGGAGCGGCGTCGCCCCGAACCGGATCCCGAGGAGCGGAAGACCGACCACCAGGACGCCGGTGGCGCTGTTCATGATGAGGGCGAACGCGTAGAGGATGCGGGGCCGAAGTGCGATCACGTATGCCTCCCCCTCCCGCCCGCGGCGGGCGGCTGCCGGGGAGGCCGGGATAGTGCAGGGCGGTTCAGAACGCGAAGCGGATCTTCCTGTCCGCCTCGGGCTCGACAACGACGTCCTTCCCGAATACCTTGACGCCCCTCTCCTTGCCGATCTCGTCGCTGTACTTCTCGTAGGTCTTGACCCCCTTCCCGACGGGGGTGTTGTCCGCGACGCCGCAGCCGCAGACGGCCGCGAGGCCCGCGAGGATCACCGCATGGATGACGGGTGTGCGCTTCATCGCCGCTCCCTGTCCGCAACGCCGCCCCCCTCTAATCCCTGCTGACGAGCCTGAGATTGCCGAGGTCGACGTTCGACTTGTCGCCGTCTATGTGATAGACCTTCTCCCGGCGCCGGAGCGGCCTGCCGAGAGACTTCTCCATCACGAGGCGGTGGAGATACTTGCCCTTGTTCACGCCCGCGGTGATGACGATCGAGCCGTCCGGGCGCTCGAAACTCCCGCCCTTCCAGCGGTGATGGCGCTCCCCGGACGGCACGCCCTTCAGGGGGATGCCGCATTTTTTCAGGTGGACATAGATGGTCCCCGGGTCGACGCCGCACTCCTTGGCGATCTCCGCGAGCGTGCTGTCTTCCTGCTGGTACCGGCGCGCGAGCCATTCCCGGTCGTGGTACTTTTTATCCGGCGGCTTCAGCCCGAACTCGATCTTTTTCAGCGAGGCGTACTGGCGCGTGAAGCTGAAGATCGCCCCGATCTCCTCGAGCGTCTTCCCGTCCTCGAGAAGCTTGCTGAAGCGGTCGTAGCCCCCCACATCCTTGTACCGCTTGTTGAACCTCTGTAGTGCCTTCTCCATGTTCTTCGCCATGGCGGGCGCACCTCCGGTTATTCCTCATGCCCCTTCTCCGCTGCGGCGCCGGAAAAGGATCGGTAACGTAACTACTCAGGTAGTCAGAGGTCAGGAGCCAGAATCCAGAATGGATCGCGAATAATCTTCCCGTAGCGTACTGACCCCTTCGAATAACTGCATTAACTCGGGAACATCGCCGTATTCCAAGTCCTCAAATGTCGCCGCTGGCTTCCTCATTCCAACTCCTGGCTCCTGACTCCTGAATTCTGGCTCCTGAGCAGTTACCCGGTATCATATATACCAGCATATGGTAAGGTAACACATACGATCCGTACTGTCAATAATATGGCCAAAATATTGCCAAAATATATCCGCGGCCGCGCGGGCGCCCTGATTGCCTCTTGACCCCTGCCCCCGGTATCGTGTAGATTTACGGTGTCGCGCCGGGGGGGCCCTCCCCGGACGCGCCGCACGAGGCACCGAATGCACCGCACTATCCTCATCATCGCCGCCGCGATTCTCGGCGTCCCCGCGTCCCCGCGGGCCGACGAGCGCCCGAAATATCCGTTCAAGACGGCGGTCGTCACGTACAGGATCAGCGGCTCGATCCAGGAGGGGACCCAGGTCCTCACCATCGACGACTACGGGCGGAAGACCAGGACCGAGCGCGACACCACGCTCACCCTCATGGGGAAGAAACAGAAAGAGTCCATCGTTGAAATCGACGACGGGGAATCGCTCTACCGGATAGACCTCGTCAAGAAGACCGGGGAGAAGACCCCGAGCTTCTCGAGGGTCGCGCGGGAGATGGTGCAGTCGATGAGCCCGGCGCAGAAGAAGACGCTCGATGACATCGGGAAGGAGCTCGCAAAGGGCCGGGCCGCAGCGGGGATAGTGAAGCAGGCGGGAAAGGGCAAGGTCCTCGGGCGGGAGTGCGACGTGTACGAGGCGATGGGAATGAAGAGCTGGCTCTGGAACAACCTCCCCCTCAAGAAAGAGAGCCCCTCGCTCGGCGCCATGGTTCAGGAGGCGGTCGAGATCAACCTGGACCTGCCCATCCCGCCCGAAAAGTTCAAGCCGCCCCTGGGCGTCACGATCACGGACGCCACGCGCGGCGGCGAGGATCCGGAGTCCGCGGTCGCCCCCTGACCGTTGATCAGAGATACCTACTCAGGTAGTCAGGAGCCAGGAGCCAGAATCCTGAATGGGTCGCGCATACGCTTCCCGCAGCGTACTGAATGTAACTCGGAACCATCGCCATATCCCAAGTCCTCAACCATCGCCGCCGGCGTCCTCATTCTCACTCCTGGCTTCTGACTCCTGAATTCCGGCTCCTGAGCGGTTACGATCAGAGATACCCGGCGGCGCGGGCGATGGAGCGGACGGATTCGAGGAAGGGCGAGGAGCCGGGGAGGGAAAAGAGCGAGCCGCCCTCGAGGCTCACGCGGGCGACCTCCGGATCGCGGGCGAGCTGCCCGAGGTAGCTGAATTCGGCGTCCCCGGCGAGGTCCCCGGTTTTTTCCGGCGGGTAGTCATACCCCGCCGCAAGGTAAAACTTCCCGAAGCGGATTTTGATCTCCTCGATGATCCTCTTCGCGCGGCGCGCGTTGTCGAGCGCCTTCTTCGACCCGCCGATGACGGCAAAGATGTCGTCGAGCGATGTGGTGATCCTCCGGTTCAGGTGCTCGAGGCCGGCGGGTGAGTCGATCAGGACGTAGCGGTAGTTCCCCTCGAGGCGCGCGATCAGTCCCTTCAGGATGTTGTTCGGCTGGCAGTAGCATCCCTCGGACCACTTGGTGCCGAGCGAGAAGAAGTCGAACTGCCCCCCCTCGTAGAGCCCGTGGTGGCTCAGGAGAAAATCGACCTTCTGGGCGAGGGGCGCCTTCTCGATACGCGGGTCGACCGCGCCGGCCTTGACGTCGAAGAGGAGGCCGGAGACGCTCTTCACCCCTTCGCGGTCCATGTCCAGGCCGACCGCTTCGGCGAGGTTCTGGTCGGGATCGGCATCGATGAGGAGGAGCGGGCCCCTGTCGGCGAGCACGCGGGCGAGGCCCGCGATAAAGCAGGTCTTTCCGACCCCTCCCCTTCCTATGGACGCGATCTTCTTCATGGCGGATAGTATAGCCGCCCTTTTGCCCTTGTCAAGGCGCGGGGGCTTCTGCTACGCTGTCGAAACCGATGAAGATCCTCGTCCTCAACTCCGGCTCCTCCTCGATAAAATACCAGGTGTTCGACATCGACGCCCGGGAAACGCGCCTCGCGAAAGGCCTCATCGAGCGGATCGGCCTTAAAAAAGCCACGATGGAACATTCCGTCCCCGGGAAGCCCGCGGGCGCCTGGACGAAGGAGATCCCCGACCACACCATGGCGATCGGCGAGATCCTCGCGCTGCTCACCCACCCGGAGCTCGGCGTGGTGAAGGACCTCCGGGAGCTCGAGGGGGTCGGGCACCGGGTCGTGCACGGAGGCGAAAAGTTCTCGGGGTCGGTCCTCGTCGACGACGCGGTGTACGGCGCGATCAAGGCCTGCTGCGAGCTCGCCCCGCTCCACAACCCCCCGAACCTCCTCGGCATCGAGGCCTGCCGGAGGCTTCTTCCCGGCGTGCCGCAGGCCGCGGTCTTCGACACCGCATTCCACCAGACGATGCCCCCGAAGGCCTACGCCTACGCGATCCCGTACCAGATGTACCTGAAGTACGGAATCCGGCGCTACGGCTTCCACGGCACCTCGCACATGTACGTCTCCCGCGAGGCGGCGCGCGCGCTCGGCAGGCCGATCGAGTCCATGAAGATCATCACCTGCCATCTCGGCAACGGGTGCAGCGTGGCCGCGGTGAACGGAGGCGTCTCGGTCGACACCTCGATGGGATTCACCCCCCTCGAGGGGCTGGTGATGGGGTCGCGGAGCGGCGATCTCGACCCGTACGTCCCCCTCTACATCATGGAGCGCGAGGGGATGGGGATCGCCGAGATGAGCGACCTGCTCAACAAGAAGAGCGGCCTCGTCGGGTTCTGCGGCAAGAAGGACATGCGCGACATCCTCGATGACGCAAAGGGCGGTGTGAGGCCGGCGATCCTCGCCATCGAGGTCTTCACGTACCGCGTGGCCAAGTACATCGGGGCGTACGCCATGGCGATGAACGGCGTCGATGCGATCGTCTTCACCGCCGGGATGGGCGAGCGGAGCCCGGCGATACGCTCCCGCGTCCTCGCCTACGCGGCCTTCCTGGGCCTCGAGGTGGACGAGGAGAAGAACGCGCGCGGCGAGACGGTTTTTTCCACCCCCCGCTCGAAGGTCGCCGCGATGATGGTCCACACGGACGAGGAGCTCGTCATCGCGCGCGACACGCACCGCCTGATCACGGGTCGGGCCGGATAAGGTTCCCCATGCACGCCGTCATCCCGATCGCCCTTTGTGCCCTCTTCTCCGCGGCCACCCCGTCCCGCGCGGCCGATCTCATTCTCGACGACTCCCAGGCCGAGCTCTCGGGCGATTGGGAGCTCTTCTCTTCCCCCTCGTGCTACGGCGGTACGGCCGTGCGCGCGGGGAGGGGCAGCGGCGGCGGCGCCGCGATTTTCCGTCCCGGCCTCGCCGAGGAGGGCATCTACGATATCTCCCTCCGATGGCCCGTCGGCGACGGGACATGGGCGTCGAGCCTCCCGGTCTTTGTGCGCGCCGCAGACCACACGAGGCACACCCGCGTGGACCTCCGCGCGGGAGACGGCGCGTGGCAGAGCATCGGGGAGTACCGGCTGGGCCCGGGGGGCGACGCCGCGGTGGTGATCACCGACATGGGCGACGGCGCCGCGGTCGCCGACGCGGTGCGGTGTGCATGGAAGCGCGCCGTGCCCGCGGCAGGCCGCACGTATTATGTCGCGCCGGGCGGCAGCGACACGGGCCCCGGCACGGCCGGTTCTCCCTGGGCGACGCTCCAGAAAGCGGCAGCGGCGCTCGATGCGGGAGACACCGTGTATGCGCGGGAGGGCGCCTACGCGGGCGGAGTCACTCCCCTCAGGACCGGGAGCGACCACCGCTACCTCAGCTTCCGCGCCTACCCCGGAGAAACGCCGGTGGTGAAGGGCGGCGCCGGGCACGGATTCGACCTCTCGGGTAAAAGCTGGATCAGGATCGAGGGGTTCAGGGTCGAGGGGAACGCGGGGAACGGCATCCACCTCGGGGCTTCCGCGCACGACGTGGAGATCCTCGACTGCGAGCTCGCGGGGAACGGCGGCGGAAACCCCTGGAACGCGGGGATGATGGCGCTCGAGGGGTGCGCGCAGGTCTATGTGCGGAACTGTCGGGCTCATGAAAACACGGGGTTCGGGTTCGCGAGCGATCATGACAATCCCCCCGCCTCGTTCGTGACCCTTGAGCGCTGCGAGGCATGGAAGAACGGCAACGACGGCTTCGGCTTCTACGCCGAGCGCGCCTACGTGACGGAGTGCGTGTCGCGCGAGAACGGGTGGAACGTGACCGGCAACGGCGACGGCTTCGATTTCCTCCACTCGCGCGACGTGATCCTCGAGCGGTGCGCCTCCTGGGGGTCGAACGCGCACTTCTACAAGCTGGGCGGCGGGTACAGCATCGTCGTCAACTGCGTGAGCGCGGATACGCAGAAGGAGGGGTACGGCAGGTACGCCGGCATCTCGTTCATAGGCGCCGACTCGGCGGGGATCGCCGCGAACTGCAGCGTGCGGGGGATTTCGATGAGCGGGGCGGGGCCGTACGCGATCAGGAACTGCATCATCAGAAAGAACGGGAACAGCTCGGCGATCAGCGCGGCCATCTACTGCGAGAGCGCCGCGGCCGCGCTCTCCTCCGACTACAACCTCTTCCTGCCCGATGTCCGTTACGGCGTCGCGTTCGACCCGCTCTGCCACAGGGGACCGGACCCGGGCGGCGTGTCCTACCAATCGCTCGGGGAGTGGCAGGCGACGGGGCAGGACGCGCATTCCACGACCGCGGTGGAAAGCCCCTATGCGGACGAGGCGGCGTTCGATTTCCGGCTGAAGGCGGGGGGCGCGGCGATCGACGCCGGGACGAGCGACGGGACGCCCGCCTCGGACTTTTCCGGGTGCGGCAGGAGATGGAATCTCCCGCCGGCCCGCGCGGGAGCCGGCTCGCGGCCCTACCATGATATGGGAGCGCTTGAGTATCGCGGAGGAGAATGCGCGCCGCCGATCAGGGTCGCCGGGAACGGGACATCGTTCCCTCGCGGGGCCCGGCTCTCGATCGGCGCCTCGGTCCAACCGGCGACGCGGGTTTTTGACGCCTACGCGGTGCTCGCGGGTCCCGGCGGCGCCTGGTCCATGGCGCCGGGAGGGGGATTGGCCGGGGGAATCAGGCCCTACGCGGCGCGCGTACCCGGCCTCGGGGATGCACTCGAGGCGGCGCTCCTCGACATTGCGATCCCCGCGGGGGTTCCGACGGGGGCATGGGTGGTGTACGCGGGCCTCGTGCCCCCGGGGGCAAACCCGTCGCCCGCGAACGCCTTCGCGCTGGATTCGGTGCGGATCACCGTGAGGGATTGATCAACGGGATCAGGGATCTCTCGTGAGATGCTTCAACGCCGGGACGCAGATGAACGCGGATTGTCAGGATGAACGCAGAGCACGCAGATACGACAAATAGTTCAGGGATGAAAGTTCAAGGAAAAAAGTGGAACGTGAAGGAGGATCTGCGTCCCATTCATTCTTGAAAATCTTGTGCTGTTTCTTTATCTGCGTTCATCTGCGAAATCTGCGTCCACTATGGAAATCAGCCGCTTTTGTCCCCCTTTTGTATCCTGTCTATCCTGACGATCTGCGTTCATCTGCGGG
>JBAXOY010000109.1:0-9729 GCA_037133055.1 Chlamydiota bacterium | reverse complement strand
TAATGGGCGGCGGTCCCAACGGCTTGGCGTCGAGATCCATTACTCGGACAGGCTCCTCACGCCGCGGGTTTTCCCGGCGGGGGATTTCCCGGGGGGTTTACCCTAATGGCCGGGGGCATTCATCCCGTGCTATACTTTCCGCCGGGGCCCGGCGTGTCCGAAGCCGGGATCGTTGTCGATGACCGCGCGCTACCTGAGTTTCTCGCAGTACCTTCGGCGGCGGTTCGGCTGCCGTGTGCACCGCGTCCCCCTCGACGCGGGCTTTACCTGCCCCACCCGGGACGGCGCACTCTCAACCGGTGGCTGCCTCTACTGCGACGAGCGCGGCGCGTCCTCCTCGGACGTCGGGCTCCCCGTGCGGGAGCAGCTGCGCAAGGGGATCGGGACCGCCCGGCGGCGCCATGGCGCGGAAAAGTTCATCGCCTACTTCCAGGCGTTCACCGGGACCTACGCGCCCCCCGGAGCGCTCGCGCGGATCTACGCGGAGGGAACGGACCACCCCGGCGTCGTCGGCCTCGCGATCGGCACGAGGCCCGACTGTGCCCCGGAGGCCGTGCTGGACGTGATCGCCCCGTTCGCCGCGCGGATGGAGACCTGGGTGGAATACGGCCTCCAGTCCTCCCACGACGCCACCCTGCGCCGCGTCGGGCGCGGGCACACCGCCGCGGAGTTTGCCGACGCCGCGCGCAGGACCGGAGCCCGCGGGATCAAGGTATGCGCCCATGTGATCGTCGGGCTCCCCGGCGAGACGGATGAGATGGTGCGCGCCACCGCCCGCTTCATCGCGTCCCTTCCGGTCGACGGGGTCAAGATCCACCTGCTCCACGTCCTGCGCGGGAGCCCGCTCGAATCCATGTATCGGGAGGGCCGGATCGCGCCCCTTTCCCGGGACGAGTACGTGGGCCTCGCGTGCGACTTTCTCGAACTCCTCCCGCCGACAGTGGTGATCCAGCGCCTCACCGGAGAGGCGGCGCCGGACAGGCTCATCGCCCCCGCCTGGGCGCTCCGGAAGCAGGAGGTCCTCTCCGCGATATGGGATGAGCTCGCGCGGAGGAATTCGCGGCAGGGTTCTCGCCATGCTCCCGCATGCTCCAAAAATACCGTTGGGGATTTGGGCGGAGGGAGGGTAGAATAGGGTGCGCGGATGCGCGTCCGCCCTGAAAGGAAGGTCCACGATGAAACGCGGCAAGCTTTTGGGATTTGGGATTTGGGATTTGGGATTTATCCTGTGTGTCTCTTTCACGCTCTCCGCCTGCTCCCCCCCCTCGAAGCCGGCTCCGCCTCCCGGCGGCAAGGTCACCATCAGCTACTGGGACGCCCGCGGCGGCGATGCCGCGGAGCCGCTGTACGACACGAAGTTCACCGTCTCCGTCGACGGCGCACCTTCGGGCGAGAGCCCCGTCGCCGACCGCTACGCGCACAAAACCCTGACTCTCCGCACGGCGCCGGGCCCGCATCTCGTCGTCATCGAGGGGATGGCGCGCAAAAACGGCGCGTGGGAAAAACGCACGGCGGCGGGCGGCTATCTCTTCGACCACCGGCTGGAGAAAAAGATCGATCTGAGGGACGGCGAAAAAACGGCGATCAACTTTCTCGTCCCGGACCGGAGGGACAACCTCGTCATCAAGCTCGGGCACGTGCCGACCCCGCCGGCTCAGCCCGGGGCCGAACAGGAGAGCGCGTCCCGGTAGGCCGCGAGGGTCGCCCGGGCGGTCCCGGCCCACGTGAACCGCTTCGCCCGCTCCAGCCCCTTCCCTGCAAGCGCCTGCCGCAGCGGCTCGTCGTCGAGCAGCCTCCGCATCGCCCCGGCCATCCTCGCGGGATCGCGCGGCGGGACAAGAATGGCGGCGTCGCCGACCACCTCGGGCAGCGACGCGGCGTCGGAGCAGACGACCGGGACCCCGCACGCCATCGCCTCGAGCGGGGGCAGTCCGAACCCCTCGTAGAGCGCGGGAAAGACGAAGAGGCGCGCCGCCGAGTAGATCGCGGGGAGCTCGTCGTGCCCGGTATGCCTGAGCCGCATCACCGCGCCCTTGAGGCCGGGCGAGGAGATCGCGCGCTCGACCATCGCGGTTTCCCCGCGCCAGCCGTCCCCCCCCACCAGCACCAGCTTCGGCACCTCGCCGCCGCCCCCTCGCAAAAGCCGGTACGCCTCGATGAGCGCGCCAATATTTTTCCTCGGCTCGATCGTGGCGACGCAGAGGATGAAATCCCTGGGGAGGCCGTGCCGGCGCCGCGCGAGATCCGCCTCAGCCTCGGGCAGCGGGAAGAAACAGTCGTCCACCCCGAGGTGCGTCACGCGGATCCGCTCACGCGGGTATCCGTAGACCGCCTCGAGCTCGCGCGCGGTGAACTCGGAATCCACGAGAACCAGGCGCGCGCACTCGAGCGTGCGGGGGATCCGGGCGTTCAGGAAGGCGGCGTTCTTCGGCTCCGCGCACTCGGGCATGCGCGCATAGACGAGGTCGTGGATCGTGACGACCGCCGCGGCTGAGCGGAGCGGGCGCGCGACGAAGCTGGGAAAGTGAAAGAGATCGACCGGCCCCGTAAAAAGGTCCGCCGGCGGCCAGTTGACCGTCTTCCAGAGGAAACTGACCGCCCGCGCCGGGATGAGGCCGCGGCGGATGACGCGGAGATTGGGCGCCCGGAGCCTTTCGAGGCCGCCGCGCGGGCGCCCGAAGGCGAGCCCGACGAAGGAATCGGAGGGGCTTAACGCCGGAAGATGCCTCGCGAGGTACCAGGCGTACTGGCCGACGCCCGAGCGCTCCCGGCACGCCGGCTGAAGATCGATGGCCACACGCATGAATGGTCCTCTCCCCGACGGGCGAGCCGGGCACGGCTACTGGACTACCTCGAATTGAATCTCGGCGAGATTGCTGGTCCAGTACTCCGTGTCCCAGAGGCCCATCATGGCGCGCACGGTCACGAGGTAGAAGGTGTACGTCCCGAGGGGGGCGGCGGCGGGGACCGGAATATTCGTGAGCACGCCCGAGAGCGGCGCGTCGGAGAGCAGCGCCTTCTGCGCGAAAGGCATCTGGGCGGGCGTCAGCCGCCACGAGGAGTTGAAATACAGGAGTTTCCCCTGCGGTGTCAGGAGCGCCGCGTAGCAGTCCACCGCGTTCAAGACCTGGTCGTCGCTGGGCGCGAGCGTGTAGGTGAACTCCTCGACCGACCCCCTCGCGGGGCTCTCCACGCTTTCCGCGAGGTCGATCTGCGGCGCCGACGGAATGAAGGGGAGCCCGAGGATCGGGGCGATCGCCTCGTACCACCGCGGGGCCATCACGTACCGGTAGCCGTTCGTGTTGGGGTGATTCCCGGTCGCGGGATCCATGATGACGCCGGGCCAGCCCGGCACGCTGCAGAACGCCTGCCACTGGTCGGCGCACGCAAATCCGTACTTGGCGGCGAGCGACTGGATGTACCCGCCGGCGTAGAAGGCCCTCGCGCGCCGGTACTGGCCGCTGCGCGCCCCGTAGGGGAGCGTGGGGATGACCGTCGCGAGGACAGGGGTCACCCCGTGTGTAACCGCGTGGAGGGCCATCTGCTTCAGATTCTGCTGGATGGTCGCGAACGAGGTGCCGAAGAATATGTCGTTCGTCCCCTCCATGATGAGTATGAAATCCGCCGGATACTTCTCCAGGACGGCGTCGATGCGGCTCAGTCCGCTGTCCGTCCCCCCGGTCTGCTCGCCCGGATTGCCCTTGTTGAGCATTTTGAACGCCTGGCCGGGGTAGTTGTACAGGAGGATGCCAGCCAGATAGGCCGGATAGCCGGTCGCGGGACCGCCCGAGCTGCTCCCCCGGCCGTAGGTGATGCTGTCGCCGAAGGCAATGATGGTAATCTCGTCCGCGGCGAGTTCGCGCACCCCCTCCGCTTCACCGCCCCGCGGCTCCTCCTCCCGGCGCGCCTCCGCGTCCAGGAGCTCCTTGAGCCGCAAGGAGGCGGGCGCCCCTCCGGCGCCCCTCCACGCGAGGGCGGTCTCGACCGGGAGCCCCGCCGCGAGGAGCCTGCCGGGAAGATCCGGGGGAAGCGCCTCCGCTCCGGGCGCGGGCGCCGCGCTGCCGATCGATCTTTCGACGTAGCGGTCCCCATCGAGCGACTGCCAGGAAAGCCCGAGCGCCCCGTCCGAGCCCGCGCGCGCCACGGGCAGGATATCCGGGACCGTGTTTTCCCCGTGCGCCCGGAGCGGGGCGCTCCAGCGCCCCCCTGACCGCAGGGCGTAGAAGACGTCCTCGAACCCGCCGCCCGCCTCTTCGGCCCACGCGACCGCCGCGACACCGCCCGCGACCGCGAGCGAGGGGATCCCGCGGTGGGCGCCGCGGGCCGCGCTCACCGTCTCGGGAGCGGACCAGGCGCGCCCGTCAAAGCTGCCGAACATCACCGCGCCGTCCTCCGCGAGCCAGGCCGCGGCCGGAAAATCGTCATCCCCCAGCGCCAGCGCGGGGGCATAATCCGAAGCGCCGCCGCCCTCGACGACGGAGGACGCTCCCGGCTTCCCTCCCCCGTCGAGGGGGAGGGCAACGATCCTCCCCGCGTCGGGGTACGCGAGCCACGCCCCGGCCGCGCCGGAGGAGGCGGGATATGCAGTGAGCGTAACAACCGCGAGAATGAGGTGCGGCAATTTCACGGATCTCCCCTGCGGCGGCGCGGCCGCGGTCAGTTGACAATCTCCTTCACCTTGTAGATCGTCTTGTTCGCCGTCTCGTGGTGCGTCCGCGTCAGCATCTCTCCCAGGAGCCCCATCGTGATGAACTGGAAGCCGCCGAGGACGAGCAGCATCGCGATCACCAGAAGCGGCCGCCCCCCGATGCCGTGCCGCAGCACGAACTTGACGTAACAGAGATGGGCGAAGAGGATGAGGCCGACGAACGCGGCGACAAAGCCCACGGAGCCGAAAATGCGCATGGGCCGGGTGGCGAAGCTTAAAAAGAACTTCACGGTCAGAAGATCCAGGATGACCCGGAAGGTGCGGCTCAGGCCGTATTTCGAATAGCCCCTGGTGCGCGGGTAGTGGCGCACCTTCACCTCCGCCACGGAGGCGCCCACGCCCATGGCGAGCGCGGGGATGAACCGGTGCGAGTCTCCGTAGAGCCCGATCGCCGAGATCAGCTCGTGCCGGTACGCCTTGAGCGTGCACCCGTAGTCGTGGAGCGGGCAGCCGCACACCGCGGAGATGAGCCGGTTGGCGAGGATGGAGGGAAGGCGGCGGATGAAAAACGATTCCTTCCTGTCCGCGCGCCAGCCGCTCACCACGTCGTAGCCCTCATCGATCTTCTCGAGGAGCAGGGGGATGTCGCGCGGGTCGTTCTGGAGATCGCCGTCCATGGTCACGATGACGCGGCCCCGGGAATTATCGATCCCGGCGGCCATGGCGGCGGTCTGGCCGAAGTTGCGCCGGAACTGGATCGCCCGAGCCTTCGGGTCCCTGCCGCAGATTCCCTTGACGAGCTCGAATGTGTTGTCCCCCGAACCGTCGTCTATCATGAGAATCTCGTAGGAGTGGCCTATCTTCTCGAGCGCGGGCTTCAGCCGCTCGTAGAACCTCACGACGTTCTCGCCCTCGTCGTAGAGGGGGACCACCACTGAGAGATACACGCTTTCCTGCTGCTCGGCCATGGTGCACCTTTCGAAACATAGTAACTCTACAGTATACTCCGCCGCCGCGGGGAGGTCAAGCGCGAATCGTTCTCATCTGACATTCTCGTGTCCTTTCCCCCCGGTCGCGAGCGGCTCGGTTTACGCGTTCTCCCGCGGTTTCGCCATCATCCCCCGGACCGGAATACGCCGCGGGGCGTTATTTATTTCCCAGGCGCTTTTTTCTTGCATCACGGTCGCATTCCTGTAGAATATACCTCACATGAAAGGAGGCTTATCGATGAACAGAGCTGAGTTGATCGAAGCCATCGTGGCAAACAAGAACTCCGGCGCCGAGACCAAGGCGGGTGCGGACAGGGCGCTTCAGGCCGTTCTTGACGGGATCGCGAAGGGACTCAAGAAGGGAGGCGCCGTCAGCCTCGTGGGATTCGGGACATTCAAGGTGAAGGCCCGCCCGGCGCGCATGGGCCGCAATCCGCAGACCGGCGCGACCATCAAGATCTCCGCGCGCAAGGTCGTCGGTTTCAAGCCGAGCGCCGAGCTCAAGAAGTCTCTCTGAGCGTGCCGCATTATCAGATTGCGGAAAACCCTCCCCATCGGGGAGGGTTTTCTGTTTTGTGGGGAGCATCAGCGCTCACGCGCGGTCGGCGAAGAGCATGTCCGCCTTGACGGCGTCGTCCACGGCGAATACGATGACCGCCCTGCCGCCCCCCGGGGGATGGCTGCCGTAACAGTAGTTGACGTTGAGGCGCCCCTTCGCGAGCCGCGAGAGCGCGTCGCCGAGCGCGCCCGGTTTGTCGTCGAGGGTGAGCGCGAGCACCACCCTGACGAGGACCCCGTAGCCCTTCCCGCGAAGGAGGTTCACCGCCTCCCGCTCGTCGTCCACCACGACCCGCACCACGCCGCCCTCCGTGAACTCGCAGACCGAGATGGCCTCGATGTTGATCCCCGCCTCCTTGAGGAGCGCGCAGAGCTTCGACCCCTCGCCGGCCTGGTTGACCACGGTGATCGAGAGTTGCTTTTTCAGCGCCATGAAACCCTCCTTCCGGTGTGCCGCGTACACTCCGATGAGTATCCTAGCACATGCGATCGGCGGGCGAGAACTGTTTTTACTCCTCCCCGGCATGGGTGACCCCGTGTCCTCCCCGGCAAATCGGCATTGCACTCCGGCGGCGTTGTGCCATACTATGGCGTTCCGGCCTCGCACTCCACCTGATGTTCCGCGGAATGGTTCGCATGCAGACACCGGTCATCATCGGCGCGTTGAGGACCCCGATCGGATCATTCCATGGGGGCCTCAAGAACATCCCCGCCCCCCTCCTTGCAGGGACCGTCGCCGCGGAACTCCTGCGCCGTACCGGCGTCGCCCGCGCGGACGTGGACGAGCTCATCCTCGGCAACGTCATCGGGGCGGGGCTCGGGCAGAACCCGGCGCGCCAGGCGGCCATTCTCGCGGGGATTCCCTTTACCGCCTCCGCATTCACCGTGGACATGGTCTGCGGTTCGGGGCTCCGCGCCGTCTGCATCGCCGCCAATGCCATCGCGCTCGGCGAGAGCACGGTGCTGATCGCCGGGGGGGCGGAGAGCATGAGCCGCGCCCCCCACCTCGTCCTGAGAGACGCCTCTTCACCGAGGCCGGTCAACGCCATGCGGCACGACGGGCTCCACTGCGCGTTCAGGAAAGAGCCGATGGGGGTCTTCGCCGAAACGCTCGCCCGCGCGCGGGGGGTGACGCGGGAGGAGCAGGACCGGTACGCGCTCGCAAGCCAGCAGCGGGCGGTCGAGGCCATCGACCGCGGGCTCTTCGCCCCCGAGATCGTTCCCGTCGAGCGCGACGGCGAAGGGGTGTGTGCGGAGGACGAGTGCCCCCGGCGCGAGTGCTCGATGGAACAGCTCGCGCTCCTGAAGCCCGCCTTCCGGAAAGACGGCACGGTCACGGCGGGGAACGCCACCCCCATCTCGGACGGAGCCGCCGCGGTGCTCGTGGTTTCGGAGGAGTACGCGCGCGCGCGCGGCATCCCGCCGCTCGCCCGCGTCGCCTCCTGCTGCACGGCCGGGGTGGAGCTCGAAGAGGCGTTCGCGGCGCCGATTCCCGCCGTGAGGAAGCTCCTCGCGAAAAACCGGCTCTCGATCGGGGAGATCGACCTCATCGAGGTGGGCGACTCGTTCGCCGTCGAGGGCGTGGTCTGCCGCCGGGAGCTCGGGTGGGACCCCGCGCGGGTCAACACCAGGGGCGGAACGCTCGCGCTCGGGCACCCGCTCGGCGCGAGCGGCGCGAGGATCCTGGTCACGCTGCTCCACGCGCTCCGGGATGCGCGGAAGCGCCTCGGTCTTGCGGTGATCTGCCTGGGGGGAGGCAACGCCGTCGCGATGCTTGTTGAAAACGCCGATTTCCCCGCCGCGGCGCCAAGGGCCTCCTGATCGATCCACCGGCCGGTCGCAGCCCCGGTGTCCCGCGTGATTACTCCAGGTCCTTCATAAGCTTCTGGATCGCGGCGACGGCCTTGATGTAGCGCTGCGACTGCGGCTTCCTGGCGAGTGCATTCTGGTACGCCTTGGAGGCGAAGTCGAAGATCCCCTTCCGCTCGAAGGCGACGCCGAGGTTGTAGTACGCGGCCGACTCCTCGGGTTTTGCCTTCGTGGCCTGCAGCCACTTCTCCGTCGCCTCGTCCCAGAGATTGTTCTTCGCGAGATCGACGCCCAGGCCCGTCGCGTGGAACGTCCCGCGCTCGAGCACGCGGTCTTCCTCGATCGGGTGCGCGGCGATCTGCCGGACGAACTTCTTGGCCGCCCGGTCGAGGAGAAGGTCGAAGATCACCTCGCGCCCGGGGATCTTCGCGATCCCCGCCGGGCCGGTCCCCTGCCAGCTCCCCGACTCCGTCTCCGACTCGGCGCAGATCACGTTCCCCAGGAAGGCGTCCGCCATGCGGACCTCGATCTCGAGGACCGCGGAGCGCCCGAGAGCGTTCTTCTCGACCATCCTGTTCTCCATCCGCTTCCGGGGCACCGCCTCGTCGCCCTGGCCGGCGTCGGAGATCACGTTGCCACCCCGGTCGCGGACATACTCGTCCGTCCAGACCCGCTCCCGGGCCTTCAGGATCCGCCCGGTTTCGTCAAAGCTGAATTTCTGAAGCTCGCCACAGAGCACGGCGTCCACGCCGAGGGCGGCGCCGATCTTCCTCACCATGGCGGCGTCGGGCGGGTAGGTGAAATTGATCCCCGCGGCCGCGATGCGTTTTTTCAACTGATCCATCTTCATCACGCGGTAGCGCCCGGTGTTGACGACCACGCCCGCGAGCTTCTCCGCCACGAGATCCCCGACCCCGAGGCCCGTCGCACGGTCGGCGAAGGAGAGCACCGCCAGATCCTTGATCCCGTGGACGTCCGCGAGGGGCGGCTCGAGTCTCTCGACCCTGACCTGCTCCGGCTGGACGCAGCCCGCAAACCCGAGGCACGCGGCGGCGATCAGCGCACTACGCGTTTCCCGACTCATCCTCCCCCTCCCCTTTCCCGAACACCCCGCTCACATCCTCCACCCGGTCCATGACCGCCCGCGCGACATAGATCGGGGCGCCGGCCTGCACCGCAAGGGCCAGGCAGTCGCTCGGGCGGGCGTCCACCTCTACGACGCGCTTCCCCCGCTCACTCTCCTCCCTGATGAAAAGCCGCGCGTAAAACGTGTCGCCGCGGAGGTCGTTGATCACCGCACGCTCCACCCGCGCCCCGAGCCCCGCGAGGACGCTCGTGATGAGATCATGGCTCAAGGGCCGAAGCTTCCGCACGTCCTCGATCGCCATCGAGATCGCCATCCCCACCCCCCGGCCGACGGGAAGGACAAATGTCTTCTCCTCGTTCCCCAGGAAGATGGCCCACGCGGAGGGGGTCGCGATGATCTTGATGATGCGCACCTCGACCGGCATCGGGCGCCTCCGGGAACCCTCTGTTACTCCGCGTCCTCCGTGCCCCCTGCGGCGACGCATAATCGGGCCGCGGGCGTTGACCGCCCCGGGCGGCTGTGAGAGAATACCGCGGATGGGAAACGCGCGGAGGGTGTTTTTCAGCTACGTGGTCGTCGCCGCGATCTACGGCGTCGGGCTTCCGCTCCTCGTCACCGCCGGCGGTCATTTCCTCGAC
>JBAXOY010000108.1:0-9731 GCA_037133055.1 Chlamydiota bacterium | reverse complement strand
CATAGATTGACCCCGCCGAGTCGATCACCGGGTTGGAGAACATGCTTGAATATAGCTCGCTGTTGTAGCTCCAGTGCAGGGCGCAGCCGGAGACCGCGAATGCGCTTCTCCCCGTATGCTGCAAGTCGTGACCGTGCGTCGGCCACACGTCTGTCGCCCCTGCCGCGACCGGCGCCGCTAGGACCGCCAGCAGAACCGCGAGAATCCTTTTCATCTCACCCTCCTTTAGCAATCCTGTTGCTGGATCTTTATGGTCTCGAACTGTGTGACGACTTTGAATAGACGAACGGGGAACCTTCCCCACCCGCCTGAGAACTGGCTGTCGCCCGTGACGTAGCCGATCGCATGTCCCGGGATCATCGATCGGCCGTGGATCTCGTGGACAGCGAACATCCTCTTGCCCCTCGGCACCTGGTCCCACAGGATGTCCCACAGATCGCGGCACACCTCCCGCAATTGCACCTCGAAGGTGCAGTGCGAATACTTTTCGTCGGACAGCTTTATCCCGTCCTGGAACCCGCGGCCTTCTGTCCCCAGTTGGAAAGTCCGCGTATACGGCTCGTAGATCTCCGCCTTATACCCCGCCAGCCGAAGCGCCCGCAGTATTCCCGGCTTTGTCCCGCGCATCCGATACGATAGAATGAGGTTCTTGATCTCCTTCCGCTGTACCTCCGCGTCCCGCGTCCAGTCGTAGTCGTAATCAATGAGCGCGCCGAGATAGGCGAGGTACACGTCCGGGATGGTGTCCACGTCCACGAGATGAGCCATGCCGTCTATGAGCGCCTCTATCCGGTCGAATCCGAGTGCCGAAATTGCACGAAAATCGTGAAGATCGCCCGCTGTGACCTCGATCTCCCACGAGTTGCCTCCCGTGAGTACGCCGTCCCCGCCGTCAATGAACTTGGCGGACAGGCCGAGGGGAGAAATCCGCACCGGGATCCCGAATAGCGGGACCGTCACCTCGCCCAAGCCGTCGCCACGCACGGATGTCACGGTGATCGCGCAGGCCGGGGGCGCCCCTCCAGTCGTGACCGTCACCGTGTAGGTATCGTTCTCTGCGCCAAGGAACATCCCGCCGGCGACGAAGGTATCGTCACCGGTATTCCCGGCCGCCGATGTCACCCTGCGGATGCGCTTCTTCCCGCTCAGGGAGTACAGCCCTGGCAGGAGCGCCATTGCGTTGTCAGAGAAGTAGCCCATAGAATCAGTCCGTCGCCTCAAGAACCGTCACCGTCAGTGTCCCCAGCACCGGGAACTGTCCCGGCCCGATCTCAACCGTCTCCGCTGGTGTTACGATCTCCGTGTAACTCACTCCGTCCAACCGGTCGATTATCCCGTCGATCTCCTCGGGGTCCACGTCGCGCATCCAGTCGACCGTCCCGATCTCCTGGTCAGGGTTGAAATAGTCTTGCACTGCCTCGGTCACGGCGGTGATCACCTCCGCGTCCGTATATCCACGGAGCCGGTAGACGATGACTGAGAGGTCAACCGCGACGTACCCCGCGGTCGAAAGATCGACCTCAAAACCCGGCTCCTTCCGCTCGTCGATGAATACGCGGAGATGCACCTCAAGCGCCGGGCTCATGTCACCGCCGCCCGCCGGGATGACGTAGACCTGCTCGTAGTGGTAGCGGACGATGTCGGAATAGTTGTTCACGTCGAGTACAAACGCGCGCTGCACACCGGGGAACGCTTCGATGAGCGCCCTTGTGTCATTCGCCGGGCCGATCCTGTAGAGCGCATGGGTGCATCGCGGCGCGTTCCGTTTGATCTCCGCGTCACTTTCCTCGTCCTCTCCCCCCGTGACGGCTTCAAGGTTCGTCACGATCATCGCCGATGCGGCAATCTGCGTCTCGCCGTCGTACACTGGATCGACCGGGACCGTGATCGCCCCCGCACCGATGTCATTCCCGCCCGTCCCGAGCGTCACGAGATAGGTCGCGACCGCCGAGGCTCCGCTCCCGACAACCGCACCCTCTACCCCGTCGCCTGTCTCGATCTGCACCGTGTCATCCCATAGGAGCCGCACGACGTAGACCTTTGCGTCCGCGTCCTGGCCGACGAGGCTCTCGACCTCGTCCCACTCCTCGCCGTCCACGACAAAGCCAGTGGCGCAGACCTTCGTCCGGGAGAGCGTGAACGTCTGCCCCTGCGTGCCGTCCCCCTCAAACGTTTCGCTGTACCGCTGCCCCTGCACGGCGAAGGCGTCCACGGTAGTCGATCCGGCGGGGATCACCGCCTCGTCAATGAGCGCCATGATGTATCCGGTCCCAGACGCCGCGCTCCTGGCCTGCCACCATTTCGACAGGATCACCCCGGTCGATGCGGCCGTCGTGAGCGTCACCCGGATCGTCGCCGTCCCGCCAGCCGCTAGCCGTGGCTTATAACCGGTGAGTTTCACAAGGTCGAAGACTGAATCCCTCTGCCTGCACGTGTCGAGGTAGAGCTCATTCGTCCGCGCGTCGAGGTAGTAGGCGAGCTTATCGGCGCTCCTGGCATCGCACCGCAGGATCACCATGCCGCAGTCATTCGCGTTCCGGTCAGTCCACCGGTCGCTGTACTGCGGGATCGCGACGAGGTTGTCTTCCATCAGGCCGACATAATCGACCTGGGTATAGTCGATCGGCGGAAGCTGCTGCCGTCGCCTCTCATAAACCGGAGTATATGCCGCGCTCATTGCGCCCTCGCATACACGTAGCCGTAGCCCTGCATCGTCAGGTCCGAACCAACGTAGAACGGGAAGACGCAGTTGCCCGGCCGTTGTGTCTGAATGATGGTGTAGCCGATGTTCACGATCTCGATCCCCGCCTCCACCCTCTCGAGGGCGGCGAGTACGGAAGCAGAGAGTCCGGAACTGCCCGCTCCGAGTTGGTCTATCGCGTCAGAATTGAAGGAGATGTCCGTCAATACGATCCTGCGCTCCCACTTCTTTATCGGATCGATCACGTAGGCCGTGATGAGTGGCCGCGTCTCGTATCCGATTTTCCTGTAACGCAGGAGCCGGAGCTGCGATCCGTAGTCCGGCAGAGATTCATCCTCCCCAGGCGTATCCCCGACAGCGCAGCCGGTAGAAAGTAGCTGCCAGATCCCCTGGTTGATCCTGTCCTCGTCCTCACTCGTCGCGGTACCGAACAGCGTGGAGCCCAGAGAGGGCGAAAACTCAAACGGGAACTTGATCCCGCATCCGAGTACCGGCCGCCGAAGATGCCGCCCCTGCATCAGATAACTGCTCATCTCGCGCTCTCCATCACCACGGCCTGATGCGCCGCCGCTTTCTCCTTTACCTTCGCCCACTGTTCGGGCGGCATCATGTCCTTGTGGATGCAGATCGGGCATGGGAACACGGTTGCCTGCGCCTTCAGGCGCATGATGCCGCACCCGGCGCACGTTCCCCAGGAGTCAGCCCCGGGGATATAGCAGTTGTTCCGCGGCGTCCCCTTCCACGTCCGGGTGCACTTCTCTGTCCTGAGACATCCCACGCACGTCATCACTCGGTCACCTTTCCAGTTATGCCGTTGCGAACGCCGTTGCGCTCGCCGTCGGGACGCCGTCCTTCCAGATACAGATCGGGTACGTCGTCGGCTCCACCACCTTCGCTTCCACCGTTTCCTTCGTCTCCACCGAACTCGGGCCCGCTTGCCACCCGGGGATCAGCGGACAGCCCCCCATCAGCGACACCTTCACCCCGGCCTTGATCTTATATTCGAGCCCCGCATGATTCGTGCCGTACAGTCCAGCGACCACGTTATAGAGCAGGCCCACCACGTTCGACATATTGAGCCCGACGTTGTGCGACAGGCTGAGCCCGACGTTCACCGATCTCAGGCCAAGCACGTTCACCATCTCGTAGCCCAGGACGTCCAACGTCCGGTCCAGCCCGACCGAGATGCTCTGACCTGAGCCCACGTTGACCTCCTGGTCCTCCCCGATCGTCACCGTTTCCGAGCCGCCGACGTCTATCGACTCTTCTCCGCCCACCACCCTGTCGTAGTTCAGCGTCGCGTAGTCGAAGATGTTCAGGCCCGCCCATCTCGTCCACGACAAGATCGCCGAGTTCAGTATGTTGCCGGCGCCGCAGAATGGAGCGCCACCCACCGCCTGCGGGGCGAGCAGCGCCTTCTCCTCGAGCAGCGGCAGCACGTCGATCGGATTTCGGCCGACGAGCGCTGTTGGGAACCCGACCATAACGAGCCAGTCGCCGCCCACGGTCAGGACGTCGTTACAGTTCATCCCCACCGTCCGGCCGACCTGGTAGAAAGCCTCCTTACTTCCGCCCGTCGAGCACTCAAAGTTCTCGAAACTCCCGCTGACCGAGTCGATGACCGTGAAACGGCCGATAGCCAGCGAATCCAGCACCACCTGCGGCCCCACCTGTTCGCCGTCAAGGTTCAGGCCGGAGAAGATCATCTTCTCCTGGCCTGGCGCGTGATCGATCGCGATAGACTGGTGCCTCATCAGGTCCCGGTCACTCCTCCAGATGATCGCCTTCTCCCCGATCTCAGTCCCGGCGGACGGGAAGAATCCCCAGAGGCTAAACACGCCCATGAACCCGAGCGCCGCGAGTGGCGCACCCAGCAGCGACGCGCCGGGGATCACCGACAGGACGCTCCCGAGGGCGCCCAGTCCCACCGTACCCGCCACCACGTTCGCCAGGGATCCTATTCCGGGGATCCCGCTGAGCGCTGTCACGAACGACGGAGTGATAGAGAACGCCTTTAGAGAATCCAGCAGTTTCATCGGGGAAAGGCCAGCCGTGTTGAGCAGGTTGCTGACCGATTTCCTCACCACCTCACTCGCTCCGTTTGTCAGGGACGAAAACACGGCCGCCGGGGTAAGCGGTATTCCGCCCAGGGACAGCGACGAGATGGTGTTGAGAACGGATCCCAGTTGCGTCCCCTGCAGGGCCGCCCTCACGGCAGGCATGGAAAGGACCGCCATGGCCTCGCCGAGTGCGGCCTGCGTCAGCCCGAGCGAACCTAGCGCAGCCGCCTCCCAAGGTTTCGATCCTGCGCTGGCCCCTTCCGCCTGCACCATGTCGATCACGGCCGCCGTTTCGAGCCTCATCCATCCACGGGCAAGATCGCGGAATCCCATGGATGCGTGCTGGTCCACGCAGTACATCCGCGGATCGAACCCGTCGTATGCGCTGCCGACGAGCGCGGGCGCGAGCACGGTCGGGAATACTCCGGAAAGGATAGAGGCCACGCTTCCCACCGCGGACAGCACCGCGCTGATCGGCGCCGGCAGGGCGGAGAGTATCCCGGGAATCCCGAACGTCGCCATCGCGGAGGACAGTAGAGCCTGCGGTGACGTCCCGACAGCTTTCATGGCGGAAGTTACAGCGTCCCGCGCCGCTTTTGCCGCGCCGCCGGCGAACGCCGAGAACACGCCCCCGGGTGTCAGCGGCACGCCTCCCACTGTCACCCCACCGAGCAGGTTGAGCGTGTTCCCCAGCGGCGTCCCCTCCAGTACGGCTTTGGCGGCAGCACTCGTCAGTCCATCGAGCGCGGTGATCACATCGGCCTGCGTGATCCCGTTCGTGTCGAGCACTGCCTGCGCGTCGACTGTCGGGAACGCGGCAGGCCCATCGGCGGCCGTGTTGACAATCCCCTCCGTCTTCCGGTCCATGATCCTCATCCCTCGCGGGATCATGTTCCCCTTCATGGCACCATCGGCCCACTGCCCGATCTGAAGTTCGGGGAGGATCCTGCACTTCATCGTAAAACACTGGCCTGAGCGATCAATGAGCGCCAGAAACTCCCTCCCGTCCTTGTCGTCGGCGAGTAGCGAATGGCCCGTTTCGGTCTTAGCGATCGTGCGGAGCCGCGGGCAGTACGCTTTCCCGGCCCGGTGATCGTGGTACGGCCGGTGCTCGATGTCGTCGTAACTATCGGTTACCCCGTGCTGGAGGAGGTCCTCGCAGTCGATACACGTCCGAGGCAGGTCGCCGAAACAGGGATATTGCTCGGGGCAGAGCAGTTTCGATTCCGAAGGCGTCATGGCAGGCTTCACCGTCGGGTCATTCGCCATCCCCTCCGCCGAACCGCCCCAGTACCCGGTGGAGTAGACCGGGTAGCTCGGGTCCCCGGCCTCAAACTCGACCCAGACCGGGCTCCCCTCCTCCGGCACCATGAACGTCCCCATATCACCCTGTACCTCAACCGTCCCGTCAGCGTTCCGGTGGCAATGCCCCCCGGCCATCGGCATGTTCTTCGGCCACGCCCATGGCGAGAGGTTCTTCATCCCCGGTCCCCAAATGAGCGGATGCTCCATGCGAATGCGACCGAGCTTCTCCGGATCGTTGTTGTCGGCGCAGACAGCGCGGTACAGGCCGAAGAAGCGCTTTGCGGGCCCGGCGTCCGGGGCCGCTTTCGGTTTCTGTATTTGCCTGAGTAGCAGGTCCTGCGCTCTCACTTGAGCACCTCTACAGGTATCGGGACTGTCGGCCTGAGCTCAATCTTTATCTTGTCGCCAGGCGACTCCACCTTCTTCGCGAGATCGTTCACCGGGGCCGCGAACCGATCGTCGATCGTCTCCCCTTTCGCGTTCCTGATAAGCTTCATCTCACAGCGATACGAGCTCTTGCCTAGCCGGTGTGTTATCTCGTCGATTTCCCATATTCCGCTGTGTTTCGAGCCGACGCACTGGATCTCGAGAAGCTTCTCGGCCTCAAGCGTCGGCCATCCGACGCACTCGGCTGTCGCGTCGAGCTGCGCGGCGCCTGCACGGTTATATGAGTCCGAGGCATCTTTCTCCACAGCCGGACACTCGCGCGAGATTTGTCCGGCCCCCGTGACAAGGCTGCGGTCGAGCGGGTTGTCGCTTTTCTCGTCCGCCACCGTGTGGGTATCGCCGATCACGTTCTGGTCAAGCTCGACGTTCGTGGCTACTGGAGCAGCCTGATTTTTCGGCATCCCGGACGCCCCGGGCTGGAGCCCCGTGCGCGAGCCGAACGCCACGCGGTCAGTGACCGTCTTATTGAGCGCAATGAACCCCTTCGGATTCACCCTGCGCGGGTCGTAGCCGAACGCGGTTGTCTCAGAGGCCGCGCCCTGATTGAGTGTGGTATCGTTCCGCACCCTGAACGAGTAGAGCATCCCGGTATCGTCGCAGTACCACGCCATCCGCATCGCTATCTGCCGCTTTACGTCGGCTTTGATCGAATGAAAGTGGAGCGTGCCATTTTCGATGTAGCAGCAGAAGTCCACGTCCTCGGGCTGTTTGCGCCAGAACGCCGATTTCGCGAGCCGCTGGAGGAAGGCCCAGTCACTCTCCCCGCACTGCCACCACGGCTGTATCGGGCCGCAGTATTCGACCTCATGCTTGAATCCGTATGCCTCAGCGAGAGCGATCGCGATTTCGCTCGGAGCATACCCGAGCAACTCGTCGGTCCCCGGCTCTTTGACATCCGGCTTTGCCAGTTCGCCTATGCCGAATATCTCGGAAAACATCGGGAGCTCTCCACGGTTCACCCGTGTCCAGAGCCCGTATCGTTCACGTCCGGCCATGACGCAGCCGAGGCCCGTCCCCTTAACGACGATCACCGGTTCGCCGTTTTCCGGGAAGGCGGGCTCTACGCCGGTTATCATCCCGAGCTTGTGCGCGGAGATGTTATCCGGCGCGTAACCCCACTGCATGTCCACGATGTTCCCCTCCTGGAACCACGGGGTATCGAGGAACTGGAGGTCGCGGTTATTCACCACAATCTCGAAGGTATCCATCTTCGCCGACGCGGTCCCGGCGCTCCGGCGCACGGAGGTGTAGCTGAACTCCTCGATCTCACTCGATACGTTCGCGGGGAGCGGAATGAAGCTATCCTTCGGGATAATCCCGTGGACCGGCCACTTCGGTACGAGCCAGATCAGCCATGCCGGGGCCGTTGTCTGCGAATTGCGTATCCCTGAAACAACTGTCACGCTATTACTCCCCTCTCCTCGCCAGTAGCCGCTCGACCTGCTCCGGGCTCGGCATCCTGAGCACCAGCCCAGGCGTCATGTCCCTGTCAGGGAACAATGTCCGGTGCCCGTCCTGCATGGCGTAGTCGGCGATGATCCACCACTTCTGCGGATCCCGGTACATCGTCCACGCGATCCCCATGAGCGTCTCGCCCTGGGAGACCGTGTGGAACATGTCATCGCTCCGCGTAGGCGCATCAATCAGTTTCCGGCGACTGAAGTAGCAGCGTCCATGCCGGTCCTGTATTACCCGGCAGCCACGCGCATATCTGCTTCTGAGAGTAACCGTCACCGTCATAGCGCGGATACCCCCGTTAGCAGGCTCACCCTGTTACAGCTCTCCTCGACAAACTCCTCCATAACAAGCTCGACAGTCGCCCGGAGCGGATACAACGTGAACGGTTCAAAGAGCTTGTGATATTTAACTTTTACGTTCGTTATCACGACCTTGATCCCTATGTAGAGCAACCCGAACACGATCATGACCTGCGGCGGCGGCCTAAGCAGCACCGTCCCCAGCCGTGTCGGGTATTGCAGCGTCTGGAGCTGCCGGATGATCCTCGCTACCGCCGTCGGGTCAGCGGACCAGTGGAATTCAAGTTTCATCCGAAGTATTCGCGGGTCACCGGCGACGAATGAGTACCGCGGATGGGACGTACCCGGCACCTTCCCGCGCGCCCAGTCGGTCCCCTTCTCGTCGTCCACCTCCTCCGGGTTCTCCATCGGTGAGAGTGGCGTCGCGTATCCGCCTGGGTTGGCCGTGACAAAGCCGCCGTTCGTCATGTCAATGATGACAATCGGGGTGTGGTATGCGTACACATCGGCAAGGCTCATGCCGTCGCCCTCGCTTCATCGACCAGATGGTCAGTGATAATGTCCAGGAACGCGGTCCGCCCGATCTTGTGTTCGCTATGCACCTGGATAGGCTGAGAGGTTTTTTGCGCGCGGATAGCATCGTGGATTCGATCCAGCTTATTTGACTGCTCAATCCTGGATGCGGCACTCTCTGCGGTTGCTACTGCTGCGGGGCTAGGTGTAAGACCCTTCTGGTATTCGCTCTCGGCATAATCGGCCCACTCATTGATATACTTGCCTTGAGGGAAAAAGGTCCTCAACTGACCGAGTACATCTGATGTCAGCCCCCAGCCGAGCCAGTTCGCGGTAGATGCGACCTTGCCTATACCGCGCCCTATACCCTTCGCGGGTTCAGTCCCATACTTATTCCCCAGAGTACCTGGCGTCCCCATCCATGAGAATGTTTCCCTGATCGTATTGGCGAGGAGGAGCGTGGCGTTCGTCGATTTGACTATAACGAGAACCAGCGTCGCGATCGCAGCTCCGAAACCGGCTCCCAATCCTTTACCCGCTCCATACCACGTGGACATATCGCCGGCGCCAGCGCCCCCGAAAAGCGATGCCCAGTTGCCGCCCATGAGCTGCATCTCTTTTTTGAGCTCTTCGTTGAATACGCTCCCCTCGGCGAAGATGCTCTTGAATCCCTGAGTCAACCCGACGCCGAGTGACTTCACGTCCCACGCGCGCCCGATCCACGTATTAGCCACATCGTATAGTCCTGCTTTCTCCAGCTCTTTCGCCAGGTCCTCGGGAATGCCCGCGAAAAACTTCCCGTTCTTCTTGACGATGTTTTCTTTCGACAACGCGAATGCGACAGCCGTAGCGACCTTTGCCGTGCCGCTGATCGTCTTGTTTACCCAGTCGCCGAACCCGCCGAGGTTGCTTCGGTAGGCCCACTCGACGCCTTTCACCGCGAGCGCG
>JBAXOY010000107.1:0-9738 GCA_037133055.1 Chlamydiota bacterium | reverse complement strand
TGCATCTGTGGTTCATCACGGCGTTCTCGCGTTCGCCTGCGCCATGCTTTTACTTTTTGGGGCTGTTTGTGGTTCATCAACGGGAAGTACGCACTGGAGGGAGACAGTGCTGGGCATCTTAATGGGGGGGGCGATTTCATTCTGGGGAGGCAATTATATCACTACCATCATCATTTTTTTGTTCTGCATTTATGCGTGGCGGACATATCCCCTGCGGGAATTGAGCGTAAGAATAGTCATGTTATCTGCGGGTTTTCTCCTGGGCATAAGTCCATCCTTATCCCGCATGGGGGGATATGTAATAGCTCTCAACCACTTTTATTCGACCCCACATATCGGGGCTTGGTACGTCATCCGCCGCGCATACACTCTCGCCTACTCCTCTCTCTTCAAGGCATTCAGTATCGGGAACCAAGGTCCGACACCTTGGCACTGTCTCTTATATATTCTTGCCGTCATCGCCTATTTCTGGATGTGGTACACATTGTTCTCGCGAAAGAAATATGCCGGATTTTTTATGCGGCTATTTCTAGCGTGTTATCCGTTGCTCTATATAGGGCTTGTCGCAGTGTCCCGCCTCGTCGATGCCTATGGATTCAGTAGCTCTGTGCCTCCAACTAGTTATGGCTTGAGGTATGCATGTCCCGTGATGAATATTCTCATCGTTGCGGAGGCAATAATGCTGTGTGACTGGCTCGGTTCCAAGAACAGGATTATCAAATTCGCGGGGGGGGGCGCTTTGGTATTCGTAGTAGGTGCGGGCATATATTCCTATTATACTATAGTTACTCCTTGTCGCATCGGATATGGATTGAGACGGCCGGGTTATTTTGCGCAGGAAATAGGGTGTCGTCTTGCCGAGGACTATCTGGACAACTTTCCGGTATTCACGGCTGTTCTTCGGCGAGTGGACACGAAGGGCGACTGGGTCGTGAGGAACGACATCGCCCGGGGAGCGGCATGGCTTACGTGCCTCAACACAATCACCGGCGACAAACTGGAGAATGACGACCCGAAGAAGTACCCGATCTACGAGGATATCGTGGCGCACCATGTCCCTCCCCGCCTGCAGAATCTGTTCCGCGAGGAAATCGGGTCGTACCTATTCTGGCACTCGAAGTTCGACCTCTCGGCCTGCCTTGACAAGATCACCCGGGGGTTGACGGCGGAGGATGCCGATGCGAGCTTCATCGGGGTGGCGCGGATGCTCCCCGCATGGACGACGGACCCCGGAAAACTGAATAAAGCCCTCGATGCGATCCCTCTGCAGGATAAAAACCGCCTGGCCTGCGCCATGGGACAGTACTTTGCCGCCGATCCCCGCCGGGATGCTTCCATCGCGGCCATCGCCGATCGTCTTGCGCTGAAAAAATCGTTTCTCACCCGCTGTGTTGACTTTTTTACCCTGATAACGGGGCGGCGCAGGGGGCGCACTCCGCTCCGGGAATCATTCCTTGCAGGCTGCCGGGAGCCGTATGGCACCCGCATGTACTGGCCGCCGCTTCAATGCCACTGAGGTCTTCCCTGAGAATCCCCGGCCGGCCGCAGAGTTCAGGCTTGCCCTGTTTCCCTCTTCTGTTATAATCGGGGTGCGTCGTCAGTACCCGGGAGAGAGTCGACCGACGCGGTGCATCTCCCTGATCAGGAGCATCCACTATGGTCTCGGTGCCTCTGGAATACCAGCCCCTCGACAGGAAGGGGATGCGGGTCGTCTGCCTCATCCCCTCCTTCAACGAGGAGGGGAAGATCGGCCCGTCCGCCGCGGGATTCCTCAAGGTGGGGGAGATCGACGAGGTCGTCGTGATCGACGACGGCTCGACCGACGGTTCCCTCGAGGAGGCGCGGGCGACGGGGGCGACCGTGATCACCCGCGAGCGCCCCGCGAGCATCGGCACGAAGGTCATGACCGGGGCGACCTACCGGACCGGCATCGACTACGCCCTCGAGAAAAAGTACGACATCATCGTCACGGCGTCGGGGAACAACAAGGACCACGCCGACCAGACGCACCGGCTCCTCCGGCCGGTCATCGAGCAGGGGTACGACTATATCCAGGGCTCCCGCTACCTCCCCGGGGGGGAGGCGGGGAAGCTCCCGATGCACCGCGTCGTCTGCACGCGCCTTTACCCCTTTTTGATCAGGATGATGCTGGGCTTCCCCGCCACCGAGGGGACGAACGGCTTCCGCGCGTTCAGGGCTTCCCTCTTCAATGACACGCGGATCAATCTCTGGCAGGACTGGCTGGACGGGGTGGAGCTGGAATATTACCTGTACGTGCAGGCGGTGAGGCTGGGGTACCGCGTGGGGGAGGTTCCGGTGTCGAAGACCTACCCGACCGTGAAGATGAAGAACTACCGCACCTATACGAAGGCGAAGCCCTGGGAAATCCTCAAAAACCTGAAGCCGATCTTTTACCTGACGCTCGGCGTCAGGAAGTAGACCCTGTCCCGCCCCTCGTCCGGTACACCCGCACCTCGTCGTAAAAGAACCCGTTCCAGGGGCGCACCGCCTCCAGGGAGAACCTCTTCTCCATCTCCTCGATCATCGGCAGCGATGCCGCTTTCGGGAACCATTCCGCGCCGGGGAAGAACAGGTAGACCCGCCGCGGGGACGCGGCGCGGACCGACTCGGCGATCCCCTCCGCCTCTCCCCGCAGCCCGCCGAAGCGCGCCCGGAGGGCCCCCATGTCGATCCAGCACGGGTGCGCTTCCGCCTGGAGCGGATAGGTGCGCTTCGTGCGCGCGTCGACGCCGAACTGCCGCAGGTAGTAGTTTGTGACCAGCGTGCTCTGTCCCACGTAGACGATTGCGTCGTCGGGACGGAGGACCCGTGCCAGTGCGGCGACGCTCTCGCGGTCGTTGAACCGGTGCGGGGCCGGATCCCTCAGCAGGAACGCGGCAGTGTTGCCCAGGTAGAAGAGGATCAGGATGGCGGCAAGGATCCGGCTCCGGAAACTCGAGAACGCCCACCCGAAGAGGACGATCGCCGGGGCGAGACCGATGATGTCGTAGCGGCCGGGCACGTAGATGGGTTTCGCCATGGAGATGAGTATGGGGACGCCGATCGAAACGAGGTACCCTGCCGCGAGCGCCGCCGCGGTCGCGGCATCCCGGCTCCGCGCGCGAAGGGCGCGGATCACCGCGGCGGCGAGGATCGCGCACAGGGGCAGCGCGACGGCAAGCCGCGCGGCGGTCCCCGAGAGCACGCGAATATCGCGCTGCGCGAAAATGCCCGAGTCCTCCACGACGGCCGCGACGAGCCACCGGGCGAGGCCCGCCGGGCCCGGGACGAGATGCATCCAGGTGTTCGCGCCGAGGCGGAACTGGGCGGCCATGACGGGAAGCCAGGGGACAAACGCCGCGGCGACGATGCACTGCGCCACAAAAATCCGCGGGACCGCCTGCCGGCGCCGGACCGCGCAGGCCGCGAGGTGCGAGAGGAGGACGAAGGCGAAGTAGTAATGCTCATAGATCCCGAGCACCCCGACGAGGATATAGGGCCAGAACCAGCGCCGGTCCGCCGCCGCCCGGAAAAGAAGGAGATATGAACCCGCGGTGAGAAGATCGAGCAGGCTGTTGTGGCGGATGTCGGTGGCCTCCTCGATCCCGACGGTGTTGGCGGCGGCGAGAAAGGCGGCCCACAAGGCGGCCCGCGTCCCGAAAAGGTCGCGCGCGAGGAGAAAGACCGCGAGGGGGGCGAGGACCGAGAAGATGAGCGGGAGGAGGGCGCAGACGATGTCGCTCTCCCCGAAAAGCCTTATCCAGACATGGAGGATGAGCTGAAAAAGCGGCGGGCCGTTCTCCTGCGTCCGCATATAGCGCATGAGGCCGGGCAGGCTCATGGAAGCCCCGGTGATGGTGTTCGCCTCGTCGAGCCAGACCGTCGAGGAGGGCAGCGTGGCCAGCCTGAGGGCGGCCCCGAGCGCCACGATGAGGGCGAGCGATACGGCGGTCTTCCTCGCGTCGGCGTCCATGCCCCGACATTATCCACGATGCCGCCGCGCCCGTCAACGACGCGCACGCCGGGCCCGCGGGCCGCGCCCGATTCTGGTCGATTGCCTGCGGGCCGGTGTGCTACAGTGGTGCGGGGATTTCTCCATGACCTCCAGAACCGAAAAACTGCTCCTGGTGCTGCTCTTCGTCCTGGCGTTCTGGATCAGGTTCGCCTACCATTTCGACGAGCTCGCCGCTCCGCCGTCCCACCCCGACGGCTACTACTATCACCGCCTCGCCGAGAACGTCCTCCGCGGGAGGGGGTACTCCTTCATCTGGAGCACCGGCCACGAGTACCGCCTCTTCCGCCCACCGGGGTACCCCCTCTTCCTCGCCGCGCTGTATTCCATCTTCGGCTTCAATTTCGCCGCCGTCCGCTGCGTCGAGATGGGGGTATCGGCGGCCTCGGTCCTCCTGCTCTTCTTCACCTGTTTCCGGCTCTTCGGGAGGAAGGCCGCATGGGCGGCGGGGGGGCTGGCGGTCTTTTACTGGCGGGCCGTGCTCTGGTCGGCCATGTTCCGGGCAGAGACGCTCTTCATGTTCTTCGTGCTCCTCGCCCTCTACCTCCTCGTTGCCGATGCGCGGCGCGGCGCCCCCGCGCCGGTGTTCCTTTCGGGGCTCATGCTCGCCTTCTCCTGTCTCGTGCGGCCGAATATCATCGGGGTCGCGCCCGCGCTCGCCCTCTGGATCGTCGCTGCCTGCAGGGGCTCCCCCATCCGGAGGGTCGGCGCATCCGCCCTTTTCACGGCCGCATTCCTGCTCGGGGTCTCGCCGTGGATCATCTACAACTGGTCCCGCGGCATCGGCCCCGCCGACGCTATGGGGACCACGATGGGGGCGGTCAACATATGGATGGCGCACAACCCCGCCGTCGGCGACGAGGTGGACAACCGCGGCTTCGAGGAGATAAACCGCCTTCGCTTTCGAAACTACACCCTTGACGAGCACGCGTGGGGCGCGCTCCTCCGGAAGGAGTCCGGGCAGTTCGTGCGCAGCGACCCCCTCCGCGCCCTCCGGATGGCCCTCCTGAGGTTCAGGAAGCACTGGCTGGCCGCCGGGGTCATGGACGGCGAGGGCACGATCTACCCCGACCGGGGCCGCAACCGGTACGGGGTCATCTATTTCTACGAAGGGTTCTGGAAGCCGGGCACCTATTTCCGGGACAACCTCGAAGTCACGATGGAATTCAAGAAGCGTCTGACCGTCGCCGGGGTGTGGATCCCGCTCATGACGTTCGAGGGGGTGTTCGACCTCTGCGTCGCCGGGACGCTCGCCGGCCTCATCCTCGCCCGCGGCAGGCCGATGCGCATCCTCTCTCCCCTCTGGCGCAGGGCTTCGCTGCTGGTCGTCTTCGCGGCCGGGTACGCGCTCTTCAGTATCGTCGGCCATGCCCATCACCGCCTGCGGTTCCCCGTCGAGTGGGTCGCGCTCGCCTTCGCGGGGCTTGGGGTCGGGGCGATCATCGAGCTCGTCCCCCGCCTGCGGACGCCGAAGCCCTCTCCGGAATCATACCCGCAGCCCCGCTGCGGCCTTCTGTATGCCGCCGTCCCGGCCCTGGCGCTGTGCTTCACCCTGGCCATCCGCGGCGCGATCGCCGGGAATCGGGAGGGACTCTCGCGGATCTGCGCGGCGCCCTCGCAGGAACCCGCGGCGGCCGCCTTCTTCGCGAAGACGCGCCCGCAGATCGCGGCGCGGCTTTCGCCGGGCCTGTCCTACCGCGAGGTATGGCGCTCCCTCATGGAGCATGGGGGGGACCTGGGAAGGTACCGGGGGAACGTCGTCTGCTGGACCGGGGAGGCGACCTTTCTCCGCGCGATGCCCCTCGCGGAGCTGCGCTACGAGAACCCGCCGTACCGGGAGGCATGGGAGCGGGCGGCTCCCGGGGATAGGGAGCCGTTCTTCATCCGCATGGTGATCGGCTCCTACGCGAACCCGGCTGCGCTCGGGGAGGGAGAGGTGCTCGTCATCTGCGACCGCCGCACGGCGGCGGGGATCAGGGACGGGGACCATGTGAGCGTCCTCGCGGAACTTTCGGGGTGCGACGCGGCCGCGATGGGGTATCCGATCCTGTTCGGGCACGGGGTGTACCGGTGGGAGGACGAAAAGAAATCCCAAATCCCTATAATCTTCAAAACGAACAGGAGATCATGAGGGCGCCAGAGAAATCCCAAATCCCATCATGACGGACTATACGTCAGATCCCGGATTACATTGTTATTCTATTTCTCGAAATATTGTGGGATTTGGGATTTAAAAGTTGACCAGCACCCGCGACCCCTCCATGTCGAACTTGTAGGAGATCTCGCGGAGGCCCGCGTCGCGGAGCGCCTTCCTCAGGGCGGAGCGGTGGTGCTCGCAGTAGAACATGAAGAACCCCCCGCCCCCCGCGCCCATGATCTTCCCGCCGAGGGCGCCGTGCTTCCTCGCGAGATCGTACCAGCGGTTGATCTTCGGGTTGGTCACCTTCCCCGAGAGCCTGCGCTTGGTCTTCCAGTGGACGTCGAGGAGCTCCCCGAACCGGTGGAGGTCCTCCCGCTCGAGCGCGTCGAGTATCTCCAGCCCGAGGTCCCGTATCACGTGCAGCTTCTCCAGCACCTTCGGGTCGTTCTTCTCGGTCGCCTTCTTCTGGTCCGCGAGGATATCAAGCCCCTCGCGGCGGATCCCGGTGTAGAAGATCAGCACGTTGTGCTCGAGCTCGCGGATCGCCTCGTGCGAGATGCGGGCGGGACTCACGGTGACCTTGCCGGCCTTGTCGATCTCGAGGACGGTGATCCCGCCGAACGCCGCCATGTACTGGTCCTGTTTCCCGATCGGCTTCCCGAGCACGTCGATCTCGATGTGGCACGCCTCCTCGGCGAGCTCCTGCCTGGGGATCTGCTCCCCCTTCAGGGCGTGGAGGGCGTTCAGCAGCCCGACGAGAAAACAGCTCGACGAGCCGAGCCCGGTGCCCGCGGGGGCGTCGGCCATGGAGCTCGCCTCGAGGGCGCGCGTGATCCCGGTCAGCTTCAGCGCCTCGCTGACGAGGGGGTGCACGATCTTCGCGACCTCGTCCACCATCTCCACGCGGGAGTAGTTGATCTTCAGCAAGTCGTCGCAGACGCGCTTGTTGACGGTGATGAACATGTACTTGTCGATCGCGGCGCTCACCATCCTGCACCCGAACCGGGAGTAGTACGAGGGGAGATCGGTCCCCCCTCCCCCGAGCGGGAGCCGCATCGGCGTCCTCGTGATTATCATGGAAGCACCCCCTCGCCGCCCGCGCCCGGCCGCTCCGGCGCGCGGTCAGCGCCCAGTGTAGCACACCGCAGGGTGTCGATAAGCGGGAAATCATCCCCGCCCTCGATCCTGATCCGGTGAACGCCGGGCGCCGCCGTGAATGCGGCGAGCGTCCGCCACGCACCGGTCTTCCCCGGGGCGCCGGCGGCGACCGCCGCCGCGTGAACCCCGTCCCAAAAGACCGAGAGGGTAAAGGGCCCGGGGCTTGTGCAGCGCGCGGAAAGGGCGTAGCGCCCCCCCGCGGCGAAGACGCATTTGTACGCGCAGAAATACGGATCGCCGGGCCGCCGCAGGTCGCGGTCAACGAGCGCGAACCGCAGCCAGTGAGGGAAGATGAGGTCGTACTCCGGGATCTCCGGCGCGCGGCGCGGCACATCCCGGCCCCCGACCGCGCGCGGGGTGGTGAGGAGATCGCTCGCGGCATAGGCGCTCGCGGGGAACTCCGTCCCCGGGGACACGGGTATCGGCGGCCGCACGCAGAGAAAGACGCCGCGCCCCTCGGGGAGCAGCGTCTCCCGTGTAACCACCCGGTACCCGCGGTACGCGGCGAGGATGCCGCGCCACTCCCCCTCGCCCATCCCGACCGCCGCGAGCGCGCGCCGCCCCCGGGGCTCGCCGAAGAACCGCTCGAGTTCCTCCCACGCCGGCTCCGCCCCGTTCCGCCGGTCGATCACGACGAGGGCGGCGAACGAGCGGGAGTGATCGAGAAACGCCTCCGGCGTGTAACGGCTCCGGTAGATGAACCCCCCCGGCTCCCGCAGCCGGAAATAGTACTCGAGGATCGCCGTGCTGTACTCCATCCACCGCTCCGAGCCGGCCGATTCGACCACCCCGATCCTCGCGTAGGGGGAGTCGATCCCCGCCGCCCGTGCCGAGGCCGTCAGCCGCGCCACCACCTCGGCGTAGTTGTTGGTGAACGGCGGCTGGAACGGCGTCCGGTAGCCGTCGGGCTCGGCCGGTTTGTCATAGGGGTTCGGCATGGCGAGCAGGGCATAGCCCCTCGAGGAAAAGCCGAGGGCGGCGAACTGCGCGAGCCCGAAGGCCACGCACGCGGCCACGGCGGCCCTGCGGGCGGGGGCGCGCCGCCACGACAGGATGCCGATCGCGGTGACGAGCGCCACCGCCGGCAGGCAGGGGAAAAAGTCGGTGTCCCGCTTGATGTTCGAGAGCGTCCAGACCGCGTAAGGGCCGAGGACCCACAGGGCGAGGACCGCCTTGCCCCGGATGCGCGCGCGAATGAAGGCGGGAAGCGCCGCAATGAACGCGAGGGCGAACACGGGGCTCACGCTGATCGCGCCGTGCACCGCGTGAAAAAGCGCCCAGCGCGCGCTGAAGGCGGGCTGCTTCTGGTACGCATACGCCCAGGAGAACGGGTAATCGGTCACCGTCACAAAGTACGCCCGCCAGAGGTCGCGGGCGATCCCCCGCCACCAGAGCGATGAGAGGGAGAGCGCGAGGGCGACCGCGAGAAGCACGCGCGCCGCAACGGCGAGCCTCCTGCCGCGCACGGAGAGACCCGCGAGTGCGCAGGCGGCGAACGGGGCGGCGATATACAGGACGACCTGCCCCTTTGTCAGGATGCCGAGCCCAAGCGCGATCCCCAACAGGGCCGAATCGCATGTGCGGCGGAACCCCTCCGTGCGGAGCAGGAGCAGGACGGACAGGGCGGTCATGGCGGTCAGGGGAAAGTCCAGGCCGAACTTCCTGGCCTGGCCGTACACGGCGGGGTAGAGCGCCGTGAGCACCGCCGCGAAGAGCCCCGCGGCGCCGGAGTGACAGCGCCTGCCTATGCCCCATACGGAGAAAAGCAGCACGGCCAGGAAGACGAGATTGAACCGGATCATCCCCTCCAGCGAAAGCCCCCACAGACGGCAGCCGAGCGCGGCGGAGATGTGGACGAGCTTGGGCCAGATATAGGTGTGGTGGAACGGGAGGCTCCCCTCGTGGAAAAGGCCGAGGAACGCGGAGAGGCGGCGGCCGGGCGAAGCCGGGGATGCCAGGCCGTCACCGATCCGGTAATAGTACTTCTCGACGAGCTGGAGGTGCCCCACGACGTCGCGCCCGTAGAGCGACGCGCCGGCCCTGAGCCAGATGTGGGTGGCCGCTGCGTAGAGCGCGATGATCCCCGCGATTACGGCGAGTGCGGTGCGTGTGCGGCCCATAGGACGGATAGTATACCCCCGCCGAACGGCGCGAGAAAGAAAAAACCCGTCCCGTGACCTTTACCCCCGTGAGAAAACCCGCCCCGCGGAAGCGGGAATCCGGCGTTACACGCTTCAACGTCTGGACGCAGATGAACGCAGATCGTCAGGATGGACGCGGATAAGACCATGGCGTGAAGGCATAAAGGGAAACGGCAAAGAGACCTTGGACGCGGATCGACGCGGATGAACGCGGATCGCTTGAATAGGCTGGATACAACGAGGCAACAGAGAATATATCATTCGGGACGCAGATGAACGCAGAGCAC
>JBAXOY010000106.1:0-9840 GCA_037133055.1 Chlamydiota bacterium | reverse complement strand
AGGTACCCGGCGTGGGTCTCCTTCATCTCCCAGGAGGCGGAGTTCACCCCGAAATACATCCAGACGACCGAGGAGCGGGTCAAGCTCGTTTACCGGATCAAGGTGCGGGCCGACAACTCGAGTCTCGATCTCAAGCCGGGGATGCCGGCGGACGCATATATCAGTACGGAATAACGGCAGTCCATGGTCGTTAGTCCATGGTCCATGGCCGCAAAGCGAAAACGCAGCCATCGACTATCGACTATGGACTATTGCTATGATCCCGATTAAAACATCCGGCCTGACCCGGAAATTCGGCGACACCGTTGCCGTCGACGGTCTCACCTTCGAGGTTGAGGAGGGGGAGGTCTTCGGCCTGGTCGGCCCCGACGGCGCGGGAAAGACCACCACCATGCGGCTCCTCACGGGGATCCTCGATCCCACCGCGGGAGAGGGATGGGTGTACGGGAAGCACATCCAGAAAGAGGCTGAGGAGCTCAAGGAGCGGATCGCCTACATGTCCCAGCGCTTCGGCCTCTACGAGGACCTCACCGTGATGGAGAACATCCTCTTCTACGCGGAGATCTACTGCGTGTCCCGCGGGGAGAGGGCGCAGAGAATCGAGAAGCTCCTCGGGTTCAGCGGGCTCCTGCCGTTCAAGAAGCGGCTCGCGGGCAATCTCTCGGGGGGGATGAAGCAGAAACTGGGCCTTGCCTGCGCCCTCATCCACACCCCGAAGGTCCTCTTCCTGGACGAGCCCACGAACGGCGTCGACCCCGTTTCCAGGCGGGACTTCTGGCAGATCCTCTACGGGCTGCTCAAGGAGAGGGTGAGCATCCTCTACTCGACCTCCTACCTCGACGAGGCGGAGCGATGCAGGCGGGTGGGCCTCATCCACAAGGGGAGGCTCCTCAAATGCGATTTCCCCGATGCGATCAAGAGGGAGAAGGGGGTGAAGACGCTCGAGGAGGCGTTTGTAAAGATCATCGGGGAACAGGAAGCGAAATCCCAAATCCCAAATCCCAAATCCCAAAAAGATGGAAACTGAAAACCCCATCGCGGTCGAGGTGCGCGACCTCGAGAAGAAGTTCGGTTCCTTCACCGCGGTCGACCGCATCACCTTCCGGGTGAAACGCGGGGAGATCTTCGGCTTTCTCGGCCCCAACGGCGCCGGAAAGTCCACCACCATACGAATGCTCTGCGGCATCATCTCCCCCACCTCGGGGATGGGGCATGTCGGAGGCTACGACATCGTCAGGGAGCAGAGGAAGATCAAGCAGCACATCGGGTACATGTCGCAAAAATTTTCCCTCTACGACGACCTCACCGTGGAGGAGAACATCAACTTCTATAGCGGAATCTACACGATCCCCGAGGCGGAGAAGGCGGCGCGCAGAGAGGAGATCATCAGGACCGCGGGGATCGAGGAGTTCCGGCACCGGCTCACACGGTACCTCTCCGGGGGGTGGAAGCAACGGCTCGCGCTCGGGTGCGCCATCATGCATAAGCCGAGCATCATTTTTCTCGACGAGCCGACCTCGGGCGTGGACCCGATCACGAGGAGCAATTTCTGGGATACGATCAAGATGATGGCGGCAAATGGCGTGACGGTTTTCGTCACCACCCATTACATGGACGAGGCCGAGAACTGCCATCGGATGGCGCTCATCTACCGCGGCGCGATCATTGCGATGGGCACCCCGGAGGAGATGAAGACAAAGTTCATGCGGCACGACGTCATGGAGATCCAGGTCTCCGGCTCGGAGGAGTGGGCGGAGAAGATTCGCGGCGTGGAGGGGGTCCGGGAAACCGCCCTCTTCGGCTCCTGCATCCACGCGGTGGCGGACGACGCGGAGGCCGCCGCGCCCCGCGTTCGGGCGCTGTTCGACGCGGCGGGGATCAAGGGATACGAGGTCAGGAAAATCATCCCGTCGCTCGAGGACGTCTTTGTGTCGCTCATCGAGAGCTACGACGAGGAAAAGGGAGAGGACCGCCGGGGGGCGTGACGCCTCGGTCGGTGACGGGAGGGGCGCGTGAACATCCGCAGGGTAGGGGCCCTGGCGCATAAGGAGTTCATCCAGATCATCCGCGACCCGCGGAGCCTCGCCCTTGCGCTCGCCATCCCGATCCTCCTGCTCGTGCTTTTCGGCTACGCCCTCACGCTGGATGTCGACAACGTCCCGATGATCATATGGGACCGTGACAACTCCCAGGTGGCCAAGGATTTCATCCTCAACTTCCGGAACTCCCGCTACTTCATGATCGTCGCCTCCACCGACAACTACCCCGAGATCGTGCGCGCGATCGATACCCGCACCGCGCTCATCGGCATGATCATCCCGAAGGATTTTTCCCTCTTCATCGAGTCGCGCCAGCAGGCGCCCGTGCAGTTTCTGATCGACGGGAGCGATTCCAATACCGCCACGATCGCCCGCGGGTATATCTCCAGCGTGGTGACGCGGTATAACGAGCGCTGCCTGGCGCACGTCCTCGCGACGTCGATCGTGAACCCGTATCCGATCACCTTCCGCCCGCGGCCGTGGTTCAACCCGAATTTCGAGAGCAAGATCTACATCATCCCGGGCCTCATGGTGGTCATCATCGCGATCATTTCCGCGCTTCTTACCTCGCTGACGGTGGCCCGCGAGTGGGAGCGGGGGACGATGGAGCAGCTTATCTCCACCCCGGTGAAGGTGAACGAGCTTGTGTTGGGGAAGTTTATCCCCTATTTCTGCATCGGTTTTTTTGATCTCCTGCTCTCCGTGGCGATGGCCAAGTATCTTTTTCAGGTTCCCGTGCTGGGCAACTTGATCCTCCTCTTCCTGCTGAGCGGTATTTTCCTCACGGGGGCGCTCAGCCAGGGGATCTGGATCTCCATCATTACCAAGAACCAGCGCCTGGCGAGCCAGTACGCCATGCTCAGCACCTTCATGCCGACCTTTCTCCTCTCGGGGTTCATGTACCCCATCTGGAATATGCCGAGGGTGATCCAGGCGTTCACCTACCTCATCCCGGCGCGCTATTTCATCGTCATCCTGCGGGGAATCTATCTGAAGGGGGTGGGGATCAGAGACCTGTGGCCGCAGGCGCTGTTCCTGGCCCTGTTCGCCGCCGCCGTGGTAACCCTGGCAATCAGAAGCTACAAGAAAAAAGTGGCATAGGGGGGGCGTACGTCGGCCCCGGCCGGGATTGATGCGGCAACGGGAGGGGGGGGTATGTTCGAGCGGATAAAAAGCATCCTCATAAAGGAGTTCCTCCAGGTCCTCCGCGACCCGCGGATGCGGTTTACCCTCTTCGTCACCCCCCTGATCCAGATCATGGTCTTCGGGTATGCGGCGAACACGGATGTCCGCAATGTCCCCACCGCCATCTACGATCTGGACAACACCTACGAGAGCCGCGATGTCGTCCGCGCCTTCACCTATTCCAACTATTTTCACGCGAAGTACTACGTCGTCAACGACGTCCAGCAGAACCGCCTGATCAATAAGGGGAGGGTCACCGCGGTGCTGCGTTTCGACCGCGGCTTTGGAAGGGACCTGGAGGGGAACAGGAGCGCCGGGGTTCAGCTCATCCTCGACGCCTCCGATTCCAACACCGCAAGCATCGTGATGGGATACGCCAACCAGATCGTCGCCCGGTACTCGCATAAGGTGCTGCAGGACCGGGCTGCGATCTACCTGAAGAGGGAGCTCGTGTCGCCGGGCGTCGAGATGCGGGACCGGTCCTGGTTCAACGAGAACCTCGAATCCAAAAATTACTATATCCCGGGCGTCATTTCGCTGCTCATCACCGTGATGACGTTGCTGTTGACCTCCATGGCCATCGTGAGGGAGAAGGAGATCGGCACGATGGAGCAGCTCATCGTGAGCCCCCTCCGCCCCATCGAGCTGATCCTGGGGAAGCTCACGCCGTTCGCCGTCATCGCCCTTGTCCAGGTCGCTCTCGTGACCGGCCTGGCGAAGCTGTGGTTCGAGATCCCGATGAGGGGAAGCATGCTCCTCCTCCTCGGCTGCACAATGATCTACCTCCTCACCAGCCTCGGCGTGGGCCTCTTTATCTCGACCCTTTCCGCGACACAGCAGGAGGCGATGATGTCCACCTTCCTCTTCTTCTTCCCCGCGAATCTCCTTTCCGGGTTCATGTACCCCATCCAGAACATGCCGGTGGCGATTCAGTATCTCACCTACCTCAATCCGCTTCGCTACTACCTGGTCATCCTGCGCGGGATCTTTCTGAAGGGGGTCGGCATCGGCATCCTCTGGCCCCAGATGGCCGCGCTGCTCGTCTACGGCCTCGTCGTGATCGTCCTGAGCTCTCTCCGGTTCAGGAAAACGCTGGGCTAGTCTCCGCGGCGGCAGATATATTGGGCAGATATATTTGATTCCCGGGAATGGTGATCCGTAGTATACTGCGCGTGGACGTGTGTGCGCGAGGGCGGCGGTCTTCCCCCGCGGGGAGCATGGGATGGGATTATTCCGGTGTGGAAATGGTGCGATGGGGTGTGCCGGTGTCGCGGTGGCGCTCTGTCTTTGCGCGTGCGCGTCCGCGCCCCCGGGCCTCACCACCGCACCCCCCCCTGACCGTGCCGCAGTGCTGTTCCTCGCCACGGTGGACCGCATCGAATACTCCCCGCTCACAGACTCCGATCTCAACTGGACCATCTACATGAATGTGGACCGTGTCATCTCCGGCCCATCCCCGGGAGAGACATTTTCCTTCCGCGTCCGCAATCCCACCCGGGAAGGGATCGAGGTCGGGCGGAAGTTCCGGATCAGGGCGGTCCCCTTCGGCGCCGGCTATCGGCTCGATCGCTACGAGCGCGTGAAGACGGCCCCCCGTGGCGCCGTCAAATCCAGGAATGATTCCGGCACGCCGAAGTAGTCCCCCCCCGGGTACCCCAACAGAGGAGTGCGCCATGGACGCAAGGTCCGGACAGGAAAAGAGGCTCGCGGTGCTCATCGACGCGGATAACACCTCCGCCTCGGTCGTCGAGCCCCTCCTGGGAGAGATTGCGAAATACGGCACCGCGAGCGTAAAGCGCATCTACGGCGACTGGACCTCGACCAGCCTCCAGGGCTGGAAGAAGGTCCTCTCGACATACGCGATCCACCCGATCCAGCAGTTCCGCAACACGGTCGGCAAGAACGCGACCGACAGCGCGATGATCATCGACGCGATGGACCTTCTTTACGCGGGGAGGTTCGAGGGGTTCTGCCTCGTCTCGAGCGACAGCGATTTCACCCGGCTCGCCTCCCGCATCCGGGAGGCGGGGATCACGGTGTACGGATTCGGGAAGCGCCAGACGCCCGCCTCGTTCGTGAGCGCATGCGACAAGTTCATCTACTTCGAAATCCTCAAGCGGGGCGGCGAGGAGAAAGCCGATGCGGAGTCGGGGGGGAAGCCGTCCGCCCGGAAACCCCAGGACGCGGGTGCGATCAGGAAGGACGCGAAACTGATGGAGCTTGTGTGCGACGCGATCGACGCGGTCGCCGACGACGACGGATGGGCAGACCTCGGGCGGGTGGGGGAGACGATTTCGAATCAGTCTCCCTCCTTCGACTCGAGGAACTACGGATTTGGAAAACTGAGCACGCTCATACGCGCGATGGGCACGTTCGAGATGAGCCCCCGGCAGGCGGGCTCGGACCCGAACCGGAAAAACATCCTCATCAGGCGGAAAACGCCCCGGGAGGGATAGCTAGGCGGCGAGCTTAAGCGCGCAGGGGCGGAGCAGCGACTGCTTTCCGGGCGTCGCGTTCGCGCCCGGCGTGCCCTTGGCGTGAGGCTTCACGGTTACGAGCGGCCGCAGCCGCTCAAGGATTTTGTCGCCGATCCCGGGGACCCTCTTGAGGTCTTCCACTTTCTCATAGGGGCGCCGCTTGATGATCCTCTCGGCGATTCCCTTTCCGATCCTGGGGAGCTTCTCCAGTTCCGCCTGAGAGGCGTTGTTGATGTCCACTCTCTGGTCCTCGCTGAGCGTCGGCACGGTGTCCCACCGCTCGCTGACGGGAGGCGCCTCGCGCTCGGTCACCACACGGTAGCCCTTCCCGTTCGCGGTGACGGTGATGGCTCCCTGGTAGTCGGTGCGGTAGATCTTCGCGCCCGTGGCCTCCATCCTGCCGAGCGCCAGCTTGTCGGGGAGAATGAACTTGTTCTTTTTCCCTGCGCTGATCACGATCACCTCGGGCTTCACGGCCTTGAGGAACGCCTCGGTCGAGGACGCGCCGGAGCCGTGGTGCCCCGCTTTCAGGATGGTGGATTTGAGCGCGGCGCCGTACTCCTCGATCATTTTTTTCTCCGCCTCGGTCTCGGCGTCGCCGGTGAGGAGGAACGAGACCGGCCCATGGGTGACCCTGACCACGATGCTTGCCACATTCGGGTTGCCCGTGACCTCCTTCGGGTTCATGACCTGCGCGGTGACCCCCTCGCCGAAATCGAGCATATCGCCGCGGGTCGGATTGCGGTATTTGATCTCGGGGCGATCCCTCACCGCCTTGAGAAGTTCCTGGTAGAGGAAGGTCGTGTGGTGCTGCCCCGGGTCGAGGAACTCGGTTATCTCGACCGGGTAGTCGCTCCCCGGTTTCGTCTCGCTCACCACCGTAACGAGCCCCCCGATATGGTCCTCGTCGGCGTGTGTCATGATCACCATGTCGAGCTTCTTGATCCCCCTCTCCTTCAGAAAGGGGATGATCACCGTTCTCCCCTTGTCCTTCTTCTTATACATGGAACCTCCGCGGCTCCCGTCGATGAGGATCGTTTTTCCGGCGGGGGTGGTGATAATCGTGGAGTCCCCCTGGTCTACGTCGAGAAAGTACACCGTGAGGGGGTCTTTCTGAATCGGGGCGCCCGACGCCGCGGCGGTCGCCGCGGGTTGTCCCTGCGCGAAACCCGCGCATCCGACCAGTACGACCGCGGTCGAAAGCAGGACCGCGCACCGCGTGTTCATTCCGCGCATTACCCTCATCGAATGCCCTCCCCGTATAAGCCCATGAAAGACGCCGGTAGCATTATATATGAGGGGGGAAAAATCGAAAGCTAAATCCCTCCCAATCTCCCGCCCGGCCGGTCCCCCCGCGGAGAGGTCTTGACATATCGTCATGTATCCGGGCATACTCGCGTGACACCATGCCGCGTCCGGACTGCATGATCAAACGGGAGGGATGCGGTCTTTCGATGGAGGAAGGAGACAGGGGAGATGGAGATCCGGAGCTACATCAACGGAAAATGGGTGACCCCCGCGGCGGGGAGGACGGTGCGGAACGTGAACCCCGCCGATACCGGCGAGACGGTCGCGGAGTTCGTCTCCGCCGGGGAGAAGGAGGCGCTGGAGGCGATCGAGGCCGCCCGCAAGGCGTTCGAGAGCTGGCAGGCGGTTCCGGCCCCTCGAAGGGGCCGCTACGTCGCGCGGGTGACGGAGCTCGCCCGGTCGCACGCCGACGAGATCGCGGCGACGATGACGCGCGAGGAGGGAAAGCTCCTCAGGGAGGCGCGCGGCGAGGTACACAAGGGGATCAACCTGCTCGAGTATTACGCGGGCGCCGGTTTCCGCATGAACGGGAGCACCATCCCGTCCGAGATCGCCGACTGCTTCACCTGCACGATCCGCAGGCCCCTCGGCATCGCCGGGATCATCACCCCGTGGAATTTCCCCTGGGCGATCCCGTGCTGGAAGATCGCGCCGGCCCTCGTGGCGGGGAATACGGTGGTCTTCAAGCCGGCGGAGCTCACCCCGGGGACGGCGACGCTCCTCGTCCGGTTCTTCGAGGAGGCGGGCCTTCCCCCCGGGGTCCTCAACATGGTCGCGGGGCCCGGCTCGACGGTGGGCGAGGCGATCATACGCCACCCCGCCGTGCGCGCCGTTTCCTTCACCGGCTCGAACGAGGTCGGCCAGCGGGTGATCGAGGAGTGCGCGAAGACGTGCAAGAAGGTCACCTGCGAAATGGGAGGCAAGAACGCGCTTATCGTCATGGAGGACGCGGATATCGACGCGGCGGTCGCGGCGACGGCGGACGGGGCGTTCGGCTCGACCGGGCAGCGCTGCACCGCGACCAGCCGCGCCCTCGTCCACGCAGGCGTGAAGGACGAGTTCATGGAAAAGCTCCTCGCGGCGGCGAACCGCTATGCCCCGGGGAACGGACTCGACCCCGCTGCGGGGATGGGGCCGTGCGTGGACAGGAAGCAGTTTGAGACGGTGTGCGCGTTCATCGAGGCGGGGAAGCGCGAGGGGGCGCGGCTCGTCCTCGGCGGCGGAACGCCGGACCCGAAAGGGTATTTCGTCGAGCCGACGATCTTCGGCGGGGTGACGCCGGAGATGCGGATATTCCAGGAGGAAATCTTCGGGCCGGTCCTCGCCGTCACCGCGTTCGGATCGTTCGAGGAGGCGGTGCGCCTCGCGAACGACTCGAGGTACGGCTTCACGGGCTCGCTCTTCACCCGGGACGTTGGGGCGATCATGCGTTTCATCGAATGCGCGGAGATACGCATGGTGCACATCAACGAGCCGACCATCGGCGGCGAGGCGCAGCTCCCGTTCGGCGGGTGCAAGGCCACCGGGTACGGCGATCGCGAGATGGCGGAGGAGGGGCTCAACTTCTTCACGCAGACGAAGACGGTGTTCATCAACTACTCCGGGAGCGGCACGCGCGCGATGATCAGGTGAGTGCGGCGCCGCGGGACCCCGGGCGGGAGGGGAGGCGCCTGTGACCACGGGCATCGGCGACCGGTTCCAGCGGGAGACGAAATATCGCCCGGGCGGGATGGGCGGCGGCGCGACGGGGGAAACGCCCCCGGGACTCTACAAGGAGTACCCGCGGGTCGCGGACCTGCCGCTGCCCGAGCCCGACCCCGGGGAGCGGATGTCCCTCGACGGGGCGCTGCGGAGGAGGAAGAGCGTCCGCGAGTTCGCGCGGCGGCCGCTCGTCGCGGGGCAGCTCTCCTATCTCCTCTGGGCTTCGACGGGCATCCGGGCGACCGAGGGCGTGCACGCGTTCCGCACCGCTCCGTCCGCCGGCGCCCTGTACCCGATCGAGACGTACCTCACGGTGAACAGGGTGGAGGGGGTCCGCCCGGGCGTCTACCACTACGGCATCAGGCGGCACGACCTGGAGGAGATCTGCGCCGGGCACTTCGGGATGGAAACGGCGCGGGCCGCGCTCGGGCAAGAGATGTGCGCGGGCGCCGGCGCCGTTTTCATCTGGACCGCGGTTTTTGCGCGCGCGACGTGGAAATACGGGCAGCGCGCCTACCGGTACATCTATCTCGACGCGGGGCACATCGCGGAAAACCTGGCGCTTGCGGCGGTGAGCCTCGGCCTCGGCAGTTGCCAGATCGCGGCGCTTTTCGACGACGAGGTGAACGCGCTCGTGGGGGCAGACGGGAGCAGGGAGAGCGTCCTTTACATGACGGCGGTTGGCTGGCCCCGGTAGCGGGGCGCTGTGCTACACTATGGGCGGCGCCGGGGAGCCCCGCGGGACGATGGAGAGGAGCACCGCGGCGGCGAAAAAGCTCGGCGCGCCGGGGTACAGGGTCCTCGACTACAAGGGCGGCCTCAAGGAATGGAAAGAAAAGGGAAACACGCCCGCCGGGTGACGCGGCGCGCCGTCCCGGGCGGGGCGACCCGGTTCCACGAACTGAAGGCGCTGTTCCGGACCCTCCTCGGGCCGGGCGGCTGCCCCTGGGACAGGGAGCAAACGCACGAGACGCTCATCCCGTACCTCCGGGAGGAGGCGGAGGAGTTCATCGCCGCCGTCGAGCGCGGCGACCGAGAACACATGCGGGAGGAGCTCGGGGACATCCTTCTCCAGGTGATGTTCCACGCCCAGCTCGCCTCGGGGGACGGGGCGTTCACGGTCGAAGACG
>JBAXOY010000105.1:0-9936 GCA_037133055.1 Chlamydiota bacterium | reverse complement strand
AACCGGGCCCAGAACTTCCCTGTTTTTTTTACGCTTCCCGCGCCGCCCGACCAGTTCCCCTCGACATCCGAGGTCCAGATGACGGCCTTCCCGTATCCCCGCCTCCACGCCGCCAGCAGCGGGTCCTTTCCGCCCCGTACGTCGGCATACAGCGCAACGTCGGCGCCGGGTTTTGCCGTCACGATCATATAGCCCGTGAGCTCAGGGAGCTCATCCCGGCGGATTCCCTTCAGCATGGGACTCTTCTCGCCTAGTTTCGGCACGACCGTCTCATGGGCGAACCCGGATTCCATCATCGCCCTTCGCGCGTCCCTGAGCACGGTCAGCGAGAGCGCCGCCTCGTCCTTGACGTGGGAATACCCCCCCCGCGTCCCGACCGCGATCGCCCGAAGGAAATCGTTGTCGGCATCGCTCCCGACCCCGATGGCGGAGATGCTGATCCCGCTCCGGGCGAACCGAGCGATGAGACCGCGGTAGTCGTACATCGACAGGTCCCTTGCCTGCCCGCCGGTGACGAGGATGACGTGCTTCACCCTGCACGAGGAGCCCTCCATCTGCCGGAGCGCCTCCTCGAGCGGCTTGGAGAGCACGCTGCCGCCGCCCGTCTCGATGCCCCGGACGCGGTCGATGATCCCCTGCCGGTCATTCCCCAGGGGCGCGAGCGGCACGAGGTCCTTGTAGAGGGCGTCGAACGGGATGATGCCGAGCATATCGTCGGAACGGAGATTCTTCACCAATTCCTCGACCGATTTCCGCGCGGCGCTGAGCGTGCCGCCGAAGCCCTCTCCCGTGCTCCCCGACTTGTCGATCAGGAGGATGATGCAGAGCGGCAGCGCCTCCTCTTTCCCGAACCGTGTCCCCCCGCCCATGGTCACGGGAAGAATCTCCTCGACCGGCGTCCCCCGGTAGGCGGGGCCGATGCTCCCCGGGCCGCCGAGCACGACGAGCCCGCCCCCGTAGTCGCGGACGTACCGGACGAGCATCCTCATCTTCCCGTCGCCGAGCGAGGAGCGGGGGATGTTGGAGAGGACGACGCAGTCGTAGGAGACGAGTTCCTTCAGCGTCTCCGGCATGAGCTCGGGTCCCCCGACGCGCGTCTCGACATCCTGTGCCGTGAGCGCCGCCTCGATGAATTTTCTCCCCTCGAGCGAGCGGCTCACGCAGAGGATCTTCGGCCTGTCGACGGCGGGGAGGGGAGTCGAGAGCGGTTCGGACATGCCGGGCGTAGCCGGGGCGAAGATGGACACCACGGCAAGGGCCGTGCGACACCGAGTCAGAAATCCCTCATTCATCTTACCGATCATAGGAGCCTCGCGGCACACTCACATCCAGAGCTTCCGCACCGCGATGTCGGCGAGGACGAGGGCGAAGGCAAACGGGAGGAGGTACGGGGCGAGGCTTTTCCGCGAGGGCGCCTTCTCCGGCCTGAATGCCTGCGCGTCGAGGACCGGGTCGACCTCTCCCCCGCCGGCCCGCGCGATCGCGCGGAGCAGCGCCGCGTTCGTTCCCGTCACCGACTCGACCGTCGGCGCGGCTTTCGCCGGGGCGCGTCGGAAGAGGGCGACCTCCTTCCGTCCGGTCACCCTTCCCGACTCCACCTTCTCGACCGTCACGGAGTCGAGCGAGGGGGAGATGCCGCGCACCTCCGCGGACCAGGTGTCGGGCGCGACCTGATGAAGGCCCACGGCCTTCTTCTCCTTCGCCGCGGGGGAACCGGGGATAATTCTGAACGTAATCCCTTCCTTCACCGGGCTGAAGGCCTGGAGCTCGAGATACTCGCGCCCGCCCGACGGTTTCGCGCGCACGAGATAATAGTCCTGCGACCGCTCTCGCATCGCCCACCTCACGACCTGCGCCCAGAACTTCCCGAACATCTTCGAGCCCACCATGCCGCCCGACCAGCGCCCCTCGGCGTCCGAGGCCCAGGCGACCGTCTTCCCGAGTCCCCGGCGCCACGCGGCCAGCAGCGGGTCCCTCAGCCCCCGCACGTCGGTGTAGAGGGCGACGTCCGCGCCGCGCTTCGCGGTGGTGATGACGAAGCCCTTGAGCTCCGGGAGCTGCTCCTGACGGATTCCCTTCAGCATCGCGCTCTTCTCGCCGAACTTCGGCACAATGGTCTCTTCGAGGAATCCCGATTTCTCGAGCACCTTCCGCGTGTCCTGGAGGACGATCATCGGCAGCGTGGTCGCATCCCTGACATAGTAATACTCTCCCCCGCTCCCGAGCGCCACCGCGCGGAGGAAATTGCTGTCGGCGTCGCGCCCGATCCCGATGGTGGAAACGGTGACGCCGCCCTGCGCGTACTCCGCGATGAGGGACCGATAATCGTATCCCTTCAGGTCCTTCGTCTGCCCGTCGGTGAGGACGATCACGTGCTTCACCCTGCACGAGGATGCGCCCATCTGCCTGAGCGCCTCCTCCATCGGCTTCGAGATGAGGGTGTCCCCGCCGGGCTCGATCCTCCGGATGAGGTCGATGATGGCGGGGCCTTCGGTCCCCACGGGCCCCAGCGGCACGAGCACGCGGTAGAATGCGTCGAACGGGATGATCCCCACCATGTCGTTCGGCTGAAGCTGTCTGACGAGCTCCTCGGCCGATCTCCGCGCCGCCATGATCTTCCCCCCGAACCCCTCTCCCATGCTCCCCGACTTGTCGATCACGAGCATGACGCAGAGCCGCACCACCTTCTCCTTCTCGAACGGCACCCCCTTGTCCATCGTGACGGGCAGGATCTCCTCGACCGGCGTCCCGCCGTACCCGCCGGGGCCGAAGCTGCCCGGCCCGCCGAGCATGATGAGCCCGCCGCCGTAGTCGCGCACGTACCGCGCGAGCATCTTCATCTTCCCGTCGCCGAGGGAGGAGCGGGGGACGTTCGAGAGGACGACGCAGTCGTAGGCGAGGAGGCCCTCCATGGTGTCGGGCGCGATCTCCGGGCCCCCGACACGCGCCTCGATGTCCTTCGCCTTGAGCACCTCCGCGAGGAAATTCCTTCCCTCGCCCGTCCCGCTCAGGCAGAGGATTTTCGGCCGGTCGATGACGAGGAGAGGCGCGCCGATCGACTCGGGCGCTCCCGGCGGCCCCCCCTGCGTGAGCGGGGTGAGCGTCGCCGTGATGCGGTGCGTCCCGGGGACGGCGATGCCGTACGGAAGCTCGAAGGCGTTCGTGCCCGGCTGGAGCGCAACGGGCCACTCCTTGACGATCTTCTTCCCGTCGCGGAGCTCGAGCGATCCCTGCACGGCGGAGCCCCCGCGATTCTCCGCGATGATCCGCATCGTGAACTTCTCCGATACGTTGACCTCCTCGGGAAGGTCAAGGCGGGAGAGCGAGGCGCGCGCCTCCTGCGCGCGAGGCGGGGGCGCCACGCAGTCGATCCGCACGCCGTCCCGCCCCGCCTGGGCGGCCGCCGCGACGGCGTCTCCGGAGTTCTCGTTGCCGTCGCTGAAGACGATGAGGCGCCTCTGCCCCGCGGGAGGGAACGCCAGGCAGGCCGACTTTATCGCGGAGGAGATATCGGTCGCGTCGGTGGAGATATCCGGGGAGAACGCGGCGGGCGCCGCGCCGCGGGCGAGCCCGTGCTTCATCTCGCTCCCCCGCGCAAAGAGGATGACACCCTTCGCCGCGGCCCCGCCCGCCATGGCGAAGATCTCCCGTGCGCGGGTCTCCGCCCACTCCCGCCCCTCACCGCCCATGCTGTCTGAGACGTCCACGGCGGCGATCACCGAGGGCGGGCGCACCTCCTCCGTCTTCCGGCTCACGCCCGCGAGGAGCAGGATGCAGGCGGCGAACGCGGCGGTGCGGGCGAGCAGGGCGGCAAGCAGCCGGACGGGCTGCCCGCGCCGCAGGGCGAATGCCCCCATCACCCAGAGTGCGGGCACCAGGCGCAGCCAGGCGAGATACTCGGGGCGCGTGAACTCGAGCCCGCGGCGCGCGGCGAAGTGTATAATGAATGACACACTATCCATACTTCTTGCCTCTGATATCCCGGAGAACGCCAGGATGCAGCGTTGAACTATTTTGTTTTCAAGTTATCCACAGGCATAGGGCACACTTAAGTGTGCCCTGTGGCTGTGGATAACTCAACTATCTCCCCCCTCAACGGGAGTGGGAGAAGGTTTCGCCCGCCGACGCGCGCTGAAAAGGAGCCAGTCCGCCAGCATCAGCGCCGCCGCGGCGAGAAGGAAAACGGCGCTCCTGTCCGGGGGCGGGGGCGGCGGCACGCTCACGGAGACCACCTCCTCCACCGTCACCCGGTCGCCCATTTCGCCGTCGCCCCTCAGGTCGGATTCCGCCCGGCTGCAGAGGTTCGCCGCGAACGACCGGTTCACCTCGCCGCCGCTAAGGAGATAGCGGCCGGTGTAGTCTGTCCCGGCGAAGACGAGCGGCTCTCCCGCGGCCGCGGAAACGGCGGTTTCCTTCCCGCGCGGGTCGATGACCGTGAACGACTTCGCCGTGCCCGCGGCGCCGGACGCCTCGGGCAGGAGGGCTTCGTACGGCTCGCCGGTCTTCACCTGGGCCCGCTCGTCCGTGCCGAGCCACTTGAGGGAGTTCAGGAGGAGTACGAGCGCGGGCAGCGACCCGGCCTTCCGGTAGTCGATCTCCGCCGCGTCATAGCCCATCACCACGACCTTGCGCCCTCGGGCCCGGCCGCAGAGTACGAGGGAGATATCGCCCCCCTTCGTCGCGGAGATGACCACGGGCTTCGCCCAGGGCGGCGGCGACAGCACCCGCGCGCCGCTCAGGGGCACGTCATTCAGGCCGCGTAGGTTCTCTCCCACCGGGTGGCTCTCGTCCCAGTTGAGGAACTCGATGCCCGTCGCCCACTCGCCCCTGACGGGAACGATGGCGCTCCGGACCGGGGGGCAGATGAGGAGGAGGTTCGACGCCGGCAGCCGTTCCGGCTCGCAGCGGTGAAATACCGCCGTGTGGTACGAGGCCATGTCGGTCGAGGAATAGTGGGCGGGGTCAAGCGCCGTGAGCTCCACATGGGGGATCGCCGCCGCGAGGTCCTTGAACGCGCGCGCGCAGGCCTGGTCGCGCGTGAAGAGAGCGATCCGCTCGGTCCGCCTGCCTGCGAGCATCGCCCAGGCGCGGTTATCGACGCGGAGCGCGTCGGGCGGGTCCAGCGCGATCTCGACGAGACCCTCCGGAAGCGCCTCGCCGACCGCGGTGGTGAATGCCGCGCCCGGGGCGAGCGCGACGGGCTGCGAGGCGATCTCCCGGCCGCCCGCGAGCGCCCTGAGCGTCCCCGAGTACCGCACCGACGAAAGGTTCTCGACGGTCACGTACGCGGAGGCGGTCTGCCGGGAAGAGAAGAGGTCCGTGTACACCGAGAGCGAGGTGATCGCCGCGTTCCCCTTCGGCAAGCCGACGCGTTCGACGTGGATCGCGCCCCCCGCGGTCTCCTTCCCGAACCCGAGCGACTCGGCGCTCCTGTCGGTGAAGGCGTAAAGGTGCGTCTCCTCGGCCTCCCCGCCCGGCGCGCGGCGGCGCTTCTCCCCCTCGCGCAGCAGCGCCATCCCCATCCCGAGCGCCGGGGCCATGCCGTCGGCGGTGTCGGCGGGTTCGAGGCCCCGGAGCATCGCCTCGAACCGGGCCCGGTCCGCCTCCCCGGCGGCGAGCACCGCGGGCCTCGCCCCCGCGGCGATGAGCGTCACCCGGTCCCGCGCGCCGAGGCGGCGCGCCAGCTTCATCACGCGGTCGCGGGCAAGGTCGAAGCGGCTCTTTTCCCCTTCCAGCGCCTGCATGCTCGCCGACCGGTCCATGACCACCACGAAGTGGCGCCGTCGATCGGGCGCGGCCGCCCGCCGCCAGTACGGCCGGCAGGCCGCGAGGACGAGGGCGAGGAGGAGCGCGAGCTGCACCCAGAAGAGGAGGTCGGCGCGGAAGAGGCTGCTCCGCACGACGCTCTCCTTCAGCACGCGCCAGGGGATGATGCTCGAGATCTCGACGCGCCTCTTCTTCCGGCTGCGCCGGTAGATCCAGACAAGCACCGGGACGGAGGCGAGGTAGGCGAGACCGGCAAGGTTTAGGAAGCCCATGGTTACTTGATGATCCCTATCCGCGGCAGCTCGCGCAGCACGAACGACTCAAAATCGGCGTCGGTGAGCGCGAGCGCGTAGATGATCCGGTTAGCCCGGCAGAAAGTCCGGAGGTCACTGATATGCCCCTCGAGCGCGTCCGCGTACTTCCTGCGGACGGCGGGGGTGACGGAGATCGTCCGCCGCTCATGCGTCTCCACGTCCACCACCTCGGCCGAGGAGATGCCCTTGAACGGATCCATCTCGCGGGGGCCGAGAACCTGGATCACCTTCACGTCGTAGTTCAGGTAGCGGAGCAGGTTCAGGCCCCGCCGCCGCGCCGCCGGCTCGAAGAGGAAGTCCGAGAGCACGATGAAGACGCCGCGGTGCCCCCGGGTGAGGCTCGTGTACCGCTGGAGATACCCGACGAAATCGGTGCCGCCCCCCGGCGTGATGCCGAACAGGTAGTCGCTGATGGAAAAGATGCCGCTCCGCTTCGAGAAGAACGGCGGGCCGTTCAGAAACGAGGTGTCCGTCAGGGCATCGGAGGTCTCGAGGTCCGAAAAGGCGGCCACCTTCACGCTCGAGTGCGTGGAGAGGCCGACGTAGCAGAGCGCGAGGGCCAGCTTCCGCGCGCAGTCGAACTTCCCGTCGCCCTCCGGGAAGAGCATCGATTTCGACGCGTCGATGAGGACATGGGTCGAGAAGTCGATGTCCTCCTTGAAGGTCTTGAGGTAAAGCCGCTCCGTGCGCCCGTAGATGTTCCAGTCGATGTGACGGATCTCGTCGCCGGGGAGGTACTTGCGGTAGTCGGCGAACTCGATGCTCGTGCCGCTGATGTTGGCGATCCGGTCCCCCTTGCGGGAGGTCCGGAACTCCTTGAGGCTCCGGATTGCCAGGGCCTCAAGCCGCCGCAGGAACTCCGGGGAAAAAATCTTCGTGAGCATGGCACGCTCCCTGCCCCTTTTGTCCAACCTCGTAGGTTGCCATGAAGGGCAACCTACGAGGTTGGACTGAAATCAGGCCTGCCGGGCGGCGCGGGCCTCCTCTCGGATGCGGCGGAGGATATCCTGCGCGGTGACCTTGTCCGCCTCGGCCTCGAAGTTGAGCACGACCCGGTGATTCAGGGCGGGGGCGAGCACCCGGTCCACATCCTCGTAGCTGACGTTCGCCCTTCCGTCGAGGAGCGCGGCCACCTTTGCGCCGAGGACAAGGGCCTGCGCACCCCGCGGGGAGGAGCCGTAGTTCACGTACTTGTCGACCAGGCGGGCGTCCGGGTCCCCCGCCCGCTTCTTGTCGGGGCGCGTGGCGGTGACGATATCGATGATGTAGCGCTCGACATCCGCCGAGATGAGCACCTCGCGCACGAGGTTCTGCATCTCGAGTATCTCCGCCGCGGCATGCTCGGGATCGAAGGCGGGCCTGATCTCGCACCGGGTCGCGGCGGTGGTGCGCTTCAATATCTCCCGGAGCTCATCGGGCGTCGGGTAGTCGATGAAGATCTTCAGGAAGAAGCGGTCCACCTGCGCCTCGGGGAGCGGGTAGGTCCCCTCCATCTCGATCGGATTTTGCGTCGCGAGGACGAAGAACGGCTCCGCGAGCGGACGGGTCACGCCGCCCGCGCTCACCTGCCGCTCCTCCATCGCCTCGAGGAGCGCCGACTGGGTGCGGGGCGTCGCGCGGTTGATCTCGTCGGCGAGGAGAATGCTGGTGAAGACGGGGCCCGGCGAGAACTCAAACTTCTTGGACCCCCGCTCGCCCTCGACGACGAGCTGGGTGCCGATGATGTCGGCCGGCATCAGGTCGGGGGTGAACTGGATCCGCTTGAAGTCGAAGCCAAGGGCGCGGCTCAGCGATTTGACGAGGAGCGTCTTGCCGAGCCCCGGGACACCCTCGAGAAGCACATGGCCGCGCGCGAAAAAACAGATCAGCACCTGCTCGACGATCTCGACCTGACCGACGATGATCCGGCCGATCTCGTCGCGGAGCCGGGTGAACACTTCCCTGAACTGCTCGATCGAGTCCTTCCCCGCGAACCTGCTCGTGCGCCCGGCCATGGGATAGCTCCTCCGATTAATGGCTCGCCACAGAAGTCACAGAGGCTCACCGCGGCAACCACAGATCCCGGTTGCTCGTTTCCGGTGTTATTGATCTCCGAGATCTCTGTACTCTCTATGGCTACGTTTTTCCCTGCTGTTTCTCCTAGTTGATCCGCTTGATGATCTCGCGGTACTCCGGCGGCACCGGCGCCTGCCGCACCGCATCCTCATCGGCCTGTTCGCCCGACAACCCGGCCCCCGTGTCGATCCCCACCGAGGGCGCCTGCGCGTCTTCGGGCCCGCCGCTCTCCGAGGGCGAGAGGGTGAGCCGTTTGGACGCGCGGCCCTTTGTTTCCTCATCGCCCTTCACCTTGATATACACGCGCTCCTTGACCTCCGCGGGCGGCGCCACGGGCTTGTCGGAAAGGCGCGGATCATGAAGCTTCCCGCCGGGGATCGGCTTCCCGTCGATCCGCCCCGGTATCATCTCTCCCGTCGCGTCCTCAGGCCGCTGCTGCGATGCCCCGGCGCCGGCGGAGGGATCTTTCCCGCTCTCGGACTGAGACTCCGCACCGGCGGCCCGGCCTCCCTTTCCCTCCCCGCTCTTCCCGCCGTCGGCGGATGACTGGGGCGGCGCAAGGGACGAACCGCCCTCCTGTTTCCCGCCGCCCTTCCCCTGCGGCTGCTTCAGCGGCAGATCGCTCCCGGGGGCTTTTTCGCCTCCCCCCGCCGCGCCTTTTTCTTCGGACTTTTTACCTTCTGCTTCCTTCCCCGCAGGGCCCGGCGCCTGTGCCCCCGCACCGTCCTGCTTCCCCTCGAGACCGGAGGCCGCATCCGCGGCCGCGCCCCCCGCGGGGCCTCCGCCGCCCGTCTTCTTGCCCGGAGCCCCTTCCCGGGACTCAGTCCCGGCCGCCGAGGCAGAAAATTCTCCCTTTTTCTCTTCCTTGCCGCCGGCCGTGGCGCCCTGTCCCTGCTCCGCAGCGCCTTTCCCCTCCGTACCGGCGGCGCCGCCCTCTTTTCCTGTTCCCTTTGTGCCCGCGGCCTTTTTTTCACCCGGCGCGGGCGCGGAAGTCCCTTCCCCACGATCTTCCCCCATCCCTTGCTGTCCATTCGATTCGGGGATTTGCCTGCCCGACCCCGTCGAAGAGGCGCCGGAGGATTTGTCCGGCGAAGCCAGCCCCGCCGGATCCGCCTTCGGCGGAGGATTTGAGATTTCTCCTTCCCCCCCGACCCCGCGCTTCCCTTCCCCCGCCGCAAGCGCTCCCGCCTTCCCTCCCTGTTCGCCCACGGGTTTTCCAGACTCGCCTGGCTTGGCCTGCCCCACGCCCCCTGAGCCTTCTCCCTGTCCTTTCCCCGCGGTACCGCCGGCGGGGGCCTTCCCTTCGCCCGTCTTCCCCTCCATTCCCTCCGACTTGGGGAGTTGCCCTCCCGCCGTTGCCTCCGCGGATGCGGGGGATTTTTCTCCCTTCTCCCTCTGCCCGCCCGCGCCCGACGCCTTCTGGCCGGACCCCTTCCCCTTGAAGCCTGAAGACCCGCCGCCCTCCGCCTGCGATGCCGTGCCCTTTCCGCCCGCCGCACCGCCCGCGCCGGAATCCCCGCTCCCGGTTCCCGTTTCGCCCGATTTTCCCCCAAGCGAAAGGTCGTTCCCTCCCGCGGCTCCCTCACCCTCGCCCCCGGGCTTCCCGCCGCCCTGCGTGCCCGCGGATTTTTCGCCCTGTTCTTTGCCATCGGTAACAAAACAGATCCCCTCTTTTGTTGCCAGAATGGCAATTACATATTTAAATTGACGATCTTCCTGATGCAAGGAATCTACCAAACTGGAAAACAGTAATTCACCCTTTGCATCCGGATGAAGAAACCCAATTTCACCAGCTGCGCCG
>JBAXOY010000104.1:0-10621 GCA_037133055.1 Chlamydiota bacterium | reverse complement strand
GAGCCGGTGAAAGTTAAAGGCGACGGCTCGGATGCCATCGTCGCGGAAGCGCTCCGGAGCCGCCGGGGCATACTCGCCCGGGAGATGACCGTGAAGCGGCCCGCCCCGGAGCACCTCACGGTCACCGTGGTGCCGATTGCGAACGCCGACGGCGCGTTCGACGGCGCGGTTTTCATCTTCCGGGTCACCACCGCCGACGTCCTGAAGCAGGAGCGGCACACGCAGGTCAAGCGCATGCAGGCGTTCGGCATGATGGCGGCGGGGATAGCCCACGAGGTCGGCAATCCCCTGAACAGCCTCGACATCCACCTCCAGCTCATCGAGCGCAGGGTGGGGCTCCTCAAGGGGGCGGGAAAGACGGAGCTCGGGGAGCTTCTCGATGTCGCCAAGGTGGAGGTGAAGCGTCTCGAGGGGATCGTCAGCCGGTTCCTGAAAGCGGCGCGTCCGGAGCCCCCGGCGTTCGCCGAGGGGGACGTGCCCGCGCTGCTCGATCGGACGCTGGATTTCATGGAGCCCGAGATGCGGCGCGCCGGCATCGCGCTCGAGCGGCGCTACGCGCCGTTCGTGCCCCCGGTCATGTGCAACGCGGACCAGCTCAGGCAGGTCTTCATCAACCTGCTCAGGAACGCGGTCCAGGCGATGCCCCGGGGCGGCTCGATCAGGGTCGAAGCGGGGCTCGATCGCGGGCAGGTCACGGTGAGCGTCGCGGACAGCGGATGCGGCATCCCCGAAGACCACCTCGGGAGGATCTTCGAGCCCTACTTCACCACGAAGGACGGGGGCAGCGGCCTGGGGCTCGTGATCGTGGAGCGGCTCGTGAGCGAGCACGGGGGGGATCTCGTGGTGTCGAGCACGCCGGGGAAGGGGACGACGATCACGGTGCGGATCCCCGTTCCGGCGAAATACGGGAAACTCCTCACCGGCGGTGGGGAAGGCCGGCCCGGAGAAAAGGGGCGCGCGTGACGCGATGAAGCCGTCCATCCTCATCGTCGACGACGAGAAGAACACCCGCGAGGGGCTCCGGAAGGCGCTGGAGTCGCCCGCATACGGGATACTGCTTGCGGCGAACAGCGCGGAGGCGCTCGGGATTCTCGCGCTCGGGAAGGTGGACCTCGTGCTCACCGACCTCCGGATGCCGGGGGAGAGCGGCCTCGATCTCATGAGGAAGTCGCGGGCCCTGAGGTACGAAGCGGTCTTTATCCTTCTCACGGCCTACGGGACCGTGCAGACCGCGGTCCAGGCGATGAAGGAGGGGGCGTACGATTACCTGACGAAGCCCGTGAACCTCGACGAGCTGGGGATGGTGGTCAACCGCGCCCTCGCCGCGCGGCCCCCGGGCGGAGAAACGCCCGGCGAGGCGCAGGGCTTCGACGCGCTCATCGGCCGGAGCGGGGCGGTCGAGGAGATAAAGGACATGGTGCGCCAGATCGCCCCGACAAAAGCGACCGTCCTCATCGAGGGCGAGAGCGGGACGGGGAAGGAGCTCATCGCGCGCGCCATCCACGACCGGAGCGACCGGAGCGCCCAGCCCTTCATCGCGGTGCACTGCGCCGCCCTCGCGGAGGGAGTGCTCGAGAGCGAGCTCTTCGGCCACGAGCGGGGGGCTTTCACGGGCGCGTTCAAGCGGCACCTCGGCCGGTTCGAAATGTCCGACCGGGGCACGCTCTTCCTCGACGAGGTGAGCGAGATGGGGGCGGGGACCCAGGTGAAGCTGCTTCGCGTGCTCCAGGAGCAGGCGTTCGATCGGGTCGGCGGGACGGAGACGATCCGCGTCGACGTGCGCGTCATCGCCGCGACGAACGCGCCCCTGGAGAAGCTCATGCGGGAGGGGAGGTTCCGGGAGGACCTGTACTACCGGCTTAACGTCATCCGGCTGAAGGTGCTGCCCCTGCGGGAAAGGAAAGAGGACATACCCCTGCTCGCGGCGGAGTTCCTGAAGGAGTTCAACGCGGCGAACGGCAGACGGATCTCTGGGATAGCCCCCGCGGCGCTCTCCGCGCTCGCCGCCTACGAGTGGCCGGGGAACGTGCGGGAGCTCCGCAACTGCGTCGAGGGGCTCGTCGTGCTCTGCAGGGGAAACGAGATCGCCTTCTCCGACCTGCCGGGAAAGCTGCGGGAGGGAGCGCCCGAACCCGGTCCCGTCGACGCCGCGGGAGCAGCGCCGGCGGGCGCGGCGACGCTCAAGGACGCGGAGCGCAGGATGATCGAGGAGGCGCTGGCGAATGCCGGAGGGTCGAGGACCGAGGCGGCGAAGGCGCTCGGGATAAGCCGGCGCACGCTGCACAGGAAGATCAACCTGTACGGGCTATGAAAACGACACCACCTGCGGTTTCCACCGCGGAGGCGCGGAGGACACGGAGAGCGGGATTCGCCTCGCTCGCGGCGCTCGCCCTCTGCGGCACGCTCTGCGCGACGTCCGCGCGCGGCGCGAAGGATTTTTCCGTGGCCGAGGAACTCATCGTTGTCACCCCTCCCGACGCGAGCGGGGTCGTGACCGTGTCGGGGGCGCCGCTGACGGTGCGCGTCGGGCCGAATGCCTCCGCCACATTCACGATAGAGAACTCGAGCGCGAAGCCGAAATCGCCGCCGGGGCAGGGTGTCGTGGGACCCGACGGAAGTTTCAGCGCGCGGATACCCGGGGCGCCGGGGGATAAGATCAAGATCGCGATCAGTTCGCTGGCGGGCGGGAGCAGGAAAGTGAAGAAGAAGGTCCCCATGGGGCCCGTCCGCGCTGCGCAGCCCTCGAAGAGGAGCACAATCTCCCAGTCCTCGCCCCGGGCGTGGCTCCGCCCGGCGGAGCCGACGCCGGAAATCACGATCAATTATCGAAGCGGTTCCTCTCAGCCGGCCTCGTCCCCGCTCGACCCCGCCGACGAGGTGCGCCAGAGCGGGGTGCTCCCGCCGGAGTGACAATGGAAGGGTACGTGCGGTGCCCGCGCTGCGGCGGCGACACCCCCGGCGAGAACCTCAACTGCATCTTCTGCGGCGCCGTGCTCCCCTCGACCGCCGGCGTCTTCGGCGCGATGCGCTATGGGGTGAAGGGGCTTTTCTGCGCCGCCGTCGCCCTCGCCGTGATTCTCGCCCTGCTCGCCTGGGTCATCCTGAGGTGAAAAAACCCTTGTTCAAGCCGCAAGACGTTGTCTTTGTGGTGGAACATTACTCTCGGCGCCAAAACCTTTATCTTAAAAAGCGGTCCAGGGAACAGCGTAGATATTTGTAGCAGCCGGATAGATCCTATCCCCCGCATACACGATAATACCCTTGGCAACGTGCGGGTGGGATTTAAGGAATGCGCGCATAGGCCTCGTATCGCCAAACGAGATCCGTTCTGAAGACTTCACTTCTATCCCGACAGCCTTGCCTGCCGAGCACACGACAAAATCAACCTCATCCTCTCCGGCCTTTGGCTTCCAATACAGTATCTCCGGCGATGTCAGATGCAGAGAGGCCCACGATAAAATCTGCTGAAGGACATAATTTTCCAAATACCGTCCCCTGACATGAGTTTTTTTAAGATCTGTGATTGATCGAATGCCGGCGAGGAAACAAGCCGTGCCTGAGTCGAACCAGAAATATTTTGATTGCCTGTAGGATCGCTCACTTTTAACTGCGTAGCCCCTGAGTTCATACAGAAGATTTGTATCTCGTAATAAGCTCATATACCTGCTGACATTCGTCCTCGTCTCTCCGCATGCTTTGGACAACTCCTCCTGCACGGATTCCCATCCTGTCGCCTGTGCCAGTGCTTCCATCAAACGGCGGAAACGCTGCGGATGCCTGATCCTTACCAGGTCCTGAATATCCCGCTGGATATAGGTATCTATATAACTGCTCAGCCGCTCGAGGGCTATTTTCTCATTGGGAGCCAGCACAACCCCCGGCAGGCATCCCCTCCATATCGCGTGCGCCATATCAGCGCTGGAGGTGACATGTAACGCCTCGACCTCCCGTCCTTCCCATATCTGGTCAAGAACACCATGCACAGTCAGTCCGTGTAATTCCCTGAACCCAAACCCGGTCAAATGCAAATACGCGGCCCTCCCCGCCAATGTTTCCCGAGGCACCTGCCGTAATGACATATTTCCGGAACCCGAAAGGATAAAATGCCTGCGGCGCTCGGATTGATCGACATAATATTTTACCGTCAGTAAAAGTTCGGTGCATCGCTGGGCTTCGTCAATGATCGTCGGCGTATCTTCCCAAAAAAGGCCTTTTGGGTCTTCCCGGGCCTGTTCCAATGCGTCTGGATCGTCCAGGGTCAAGTACCGCCAGTCTTTTAAAAATTCCGCGTGCTTTAAAAGCGTGCTTTTGCCCACCTGCCGTGGGCCGGTTAAAACGACTACCGGGTGCGAGGCAAGGGCTTCGGCAAGCCTTGCCTCCATCCATCGTGAAATATATTTCATAGCCACACCTCCTCCCGAAAAAAGCATAACATATTAGTATGCACAAAACAACAATATAATGTGCACAATATGACATAATATTTTGCACATAACGTCCTGCGTCACGCCGGGCCAGGGGGCCGGGCGCGATCTCTGCGAGCTCCGCGGTGAAACAACATCGAATTATCTCGATGCGGTGGGCCTGAAAGTTGCCCTGCCGCAAGGGAAGGTGCGCTCCTCGACAGGTGGTTGTTCAGGCGCTACGGATAGGGGCGGGAGAACAAGGCGTCTCGCGGATTTGTGACACCTGAGGAAGTTTACTCATGCCGTAACTTCTACCATCGCGGATTTTTTGATCTTTGTCAGGTCGCGGATGCTCGCACGATATGTACGGATAGCATCTCTGATGTTCCTGAGTGCCTCTTCCCTGGTATCACCCTGGGAGACACAGCCCTTGAGAGTCGGGCATCATACGACAAATCCGCCCGCTTCCTTGTCGGGTGTCTTTGTGCCCTCCGAGGTGAGAACCATCTGTTAAATCCGTTCACGCGGTTCAAACCGTAATCCGCGCAATCCGTCAAATCCGCGGTTAAACCATGGCCCTCTTTCTTCGTGTCTTTCGTGGCGGATTCCTTATCCGTGTTCATTCGAGTCGAACATTATCCTCCGTGAATCTCCGTGCTCTCCGTGTTCTCCGTGGTGAGGCAGTACGTTATAGTTGTTCAAACCGCGAGACATTCTGTCGCACCTGCGACTTCCGCGGTGTCGCCAAAGGGCAACTATGTCCCACCAGTCCATGGCCGTCCTCCATTCGTCGGATTCCGGTAATTGCGTAATTATTTGCGAAGTAGTGAATTAAAGCTATTGGTCCGGCGTCTTCGCCGATGGAATGATTCTTGCTCTTATTAACCCGGATTCTCGTATGGTAATCCACTAAAGGAGGAAACAAATGTCCAAGGTTATCGGCATAGATCTCGGCACCACGAACTCGTGCGTGGCGGTGATGCAGGGGGGCGAGCCCGTGGTCATCCCGAACGCGGAGGGCAACCGCGTGACGCCCTCGGTCGTGGCCATCACGAAGACGGGCGAGCGGCTCGTGGGGCAGACCGCGAAGCGGCAGGCGGTCACGAACTACGACAACACCATCTTCTCCATCAAGCGTTTCATGGGGAGGAAATACGACGAGGTGGGGAGCGAGATCAAGCTCGTCCCCTACAAGGTCGTGCGCGCGGCGAACGGCGACGCGAACGTCATCGCCGGCGGCAAGACGATGTCGCCGCCCGAGGTCTCCTCCATAATCCTCCAGAAGATGAAGAGCGACGCCGAGGCGTACCTCGGCGAAAAGGTCACCCAGGCGGTGATCACGGTCCCCGCGTATTTCAACGACAGCCAGCGGCAGGCCACCAAGGACGCGGGCCGCATCGCGGGCCTCGAGGTGCTCCGCATCATCAACGAGCCCACGGCGGCGGCGCTCGCCTACGGATTGGACAAGAAGAAGGACGAGAAGATCGCCGTGTACGACCTCGGGGGAGGCACCTTCGACATCTCCATCCTCGAGATCGGTGACGGCGTCTTCGAGGTGAAGTCCACGAACGGCGACACCCATCTCGGCGGAGACGATTTCGACCAGAGGGTCGTGGACTGGATCGCCGACGAGTTCAAACGCGAGCAGGGGATCGACCTTCGCCAGGACAAGATGGCCCTGCAGCGGCTGAAGGAGGCCGCGGAGAAGGCGAAGTGCGAACTCTCCTCGGTGACGGAGACCGAGCTCAACCTCCCGTTCACCACGGCGGACTCTTCCGGGCCGAAGCACCTGGTCCTCAAGCTCACCCGCTCGAAACTCGAGCAGCTCGTGGCCGACCTCATCGAGAGGACCATCGGGCCCTGCAAGAGGGCCATCGAGGACTCGGGCATCGCGGTCGAGAAGATCGACGAGGTGATCCTCGTCGGCGGACAGACCCGCATGCCCAAGGTGCAGGAGACCGTGAAGAAGCTCTTCGGGAAGGAGCCCCACAAGGGCGTGAACCCCGACGAGGTGGTCGCGGTCGGCGCCGCCATCCAGGCCGGCGTCCTGAAGGGCGAGGTGAAGGATGTCCTGCTCCTCGACGTCACCCCGCTCTCTCTCGGCATCGAAACGCTCGGGGGAGTGACGACCCGCCTCATCGACCGGAACACCACCATCCCGACGAAGAAAAGCGAGATCTTCTCGACGGCCTCCGACAGCCAGACGAGCGTGGACATCCGCGTGCTCCAGGGCGAGCGCGAGATGGCGGGCGACAACAAGCTGATCGGAAACTTCCAGCTTGTGGGCATCCCGCCGGCGCCCCGCGGTATCCCGCAGATCGAGGTGACCTTCGACATAGACGCGAACGGCATCCTCCACGTCTCCGCGAAGGACCTCGGGACGGGCAAGGAGCAGTCGATCAAGATCACCGCCTCGAGCGGCCTGAAGGAGAACGACATCAAGCAGATGGTCAAGGACGCCGAGCTCCACGCGGGCGAAGACAAGGCGCGGAGGGAGAAGGTCGAGACCAAGAACCGGTCCGAGGCCGCGGTCTACGAGGCCGAGAAGCTCCTGAAGGAGCACGCCGGGAAGATATCCCCCGAGCAGCAGGAGAAGCTGAAGGCCGCCATGGAGCGCGTCCGGGAGGCGGTGAAAAAGGACGACATCGAGGAGATGAAGTCCGCCTCGGAGGCCCTGACGCAGGCCTGGCACGCTGTCTCGTCGGAGCTGTATGCCCAGGCCGGGCCGAAGGCGCACCCGGGCCCGCAGGCGGGCCCGCAGCAGGGCGGCCCCGGTTCCCAGGAAGAGGCCCCGCATAAAAAGGGCGGCGACGACGTGATCGACGCCGATTACGAGGTCGTGGACGACGACAAGAAGTAGGGCGCCCGGTTTCACTTTCCCTCCCCTCCTGAGGGGAGCTTGTCCCGTCGAAGACCCCGAGGATTGCCGAGGGGACCGTAGCCGGGGGAAGGGGAAGGGCGGGGGATGGGAAGACCCCCCCGACACGGACGCGGCGCCCGGAAAGGCGCGGCACAAGGAGGTGATGCGACGCACCCGCACGGGTTCGCACGATAAGGCTTGATATTGCGCGCAAATCGACTATACTTAATCCCCCTATAACGACGGACGAAAGGAGAAGCACGATGAAGATTAAGCCCCTGAGCGACAGGATTCTGGTGTTGCGGATAGAGGATGCCGAGGTGAAGAAGGGCGGCATCATCATACCCGACACCGCGAAGGAAAAGCCGATGCAGGCGAAGGTGATCGAGATCGGCACGGGCAAGAGGGACGAAGACGGGAAGCTGATCCCCTTCGAGGTCAAGAAGGGCGACACGGTCCTCATCGGGAAATACGCCGGCACTGAGGTGACGATCGCCGACAAGGAGCACCTCATCCTCAGGGAAGAGGACGTGCTCGCGGTCATAAGCTAAAGGGACTCTCACCACGACAAGGAAAGGAGCAGCGCAATGTCAGCGAAACAGATTATATTCGGGTCTGACGCACGGCAGCAGATCCTGAACGGGGTCGTCAAACTCAGCAGGGCCGTCAAGGTCACGCTCGGCCCCGCGGGCCGGAACGTCGTTCTGGACAAGAAGTTCGGCTCCCCGACCATCACGAAGGACGGGGTGACCGTGGCGAAGGAGATAGAGCTCGAGGACTCGTACGAGAACATGGGCGCGCAGATGGTCCGCGAGGTCGCCTCGAAGACGTCCGAGGACGCCGGCGACGGGACCACCACGGCCACCGTGCTCGCCGAGGCGATCTACCGCGAGGGCTTGAAGAACGTCACCGCGGGGATAAACCCGATGGAGCTCAAGCGAGGCATCGACAAGGCCGTCGAGGCCGTCATGAAGGAGCTCGTGAAGCTCTCCAAGTCGGTGAAGGACCGCAAGGAGATCTCCCAGGTGGCGAGCATCTCCGCAAACAGCGACTCCACGATCGGCGAGATCATCGCCGACGCGATGGAAAAGGTGGGCAAGGACGGCACGATCACGGTCGAAGAGGCGAAGAGCATCGACACGACCATGAAGGTGGTCGAGGGGATGCAGTTCGACAAGGGCTACCTCTCACCCTACTTCATGACCGACGCCGAGACGATGGAGGCGGTCCTCGAGGACTGCTACATCCTGATTCATGAGAAGAAGATCTCCAACCTGAAGGACATGCTCCCGCTCCTCGAGAAGGTCGCCAAAAGCGGCAAGCCGCTGCTCGTGATCGCCGAGGACGTCGAGGGCGAGGCCCTGGCGACCCTGGTGGTCAACAAGATCCGCGGCACGCTCTCCTGCTGCGGTGTCAAGGCGCCCGGCTTCGGCGACCGGAGGAAGGCGATGCTCGAGGATATCGCGATCCTCACCGGCGGAAAGTGCATCTCCGAGGACCTCGGGATCAAGCTGGAGACCCTCCAGCTCTCCGACCTCGGCCGCGCGAAGCGCGTGACCGTGGACAAGGATGACACCACGATCATCGAAGGCGGGGGGAAGGCCTCGGACATCAAGGGGCGCGTCGACCAGATCCGTTTCCAGATCGACGAGACGACCTCCGACTACGACCGCGAGAAGCTTCAGGAGCGCCTCGCAAAGCTCGCGGGCGGCGTGGCGGTGATCAACGTCGGCGCGGCGACCGAGACCGAGATGAAGGAGCGCAAGGCGCGCGTCGAGGACGCGCTTCACGCGACGCGGGCGGCCGTCGAGGAGGGGATAGTCCCCGGCGGCGGCGTGGCGCTGCTCCGCTGCGCCCCGGTCCTCGATAAGCTGAAGCTGAACGAGGAACAGACGGTCGGCGTCCAGATCGTCAAGCGGGCACTCGAGGAGCCCCTGCGGCAGCTCGCGTGCAACGCGGGCGAAGAGGGGTCCGTCGTGGTCCAGGAGGTCAAGAAGCACGAAGGGGCCTACGGCTACAACGTGGCCGACAACGAGTACGAGGACCTCTTCAAGGCGGGCATCATCGACCCGACCAAGGTGGCCCGTACGGCGCTGCAGAACGCGGCGAGCATCGCCGGGCTCATGCTGACGACCGAGGCGCTCATCACCGACGTGCCCGAGAAGGATAAATCGGCGGGCGGCGGCATGCCCCCGGGCGGCATGGGCGGGATGGGCGGCATGGGCGGAGGAATGTACTGAGCCGCGCCGGAGAAGATCGAATTCCCGGGGGAGGCGCGTGCGCCTTCCCCGGGATTCGGCTTTTTCGCGCCGGGAGCCTTTTCCGCTGATTTCTCTTCCGCGGCGCGTGCGCGGGGAGGAAAGGGGGGGGCCGGAGCGAAAAATCCGAAAAAATCGTGAACGTTTTCCCGCGGCCGGCGTCGAATCTTTGCACGGCGGTTCCGGCGCGGCAGGAGTCACCCGGAGGGACGCACCGTGGAGGAGAAGAGGAAGATGCTCATCGAGGGAGTGCGAAAGGCGGGGAGCAGCCCGCTTCTCGTCAACATCGTCGCCAAGCGGATCAAGCAGCTTGACCGGGGCGCGGTGCCGCTGATCGATAATATCCATGGGCTCAACGTGTCCGATATCGCCCTGCGCGAGTTCGTCGAGGGGAAGATCGGCTATCGTCCAAGGGTTCTGCCGAAGTAAGGGCGCCGCAGCGCCGCAGCGCGTCCCGTGCTCCCGCGAGCCGGGGAGGGCGGGGCTGTCCGTGGTCAAGGGAGGAATCGAGCGCCATGATTGACGCACGCAATCTCAGCAAGAGCTACGCGGTCACGCGCGCGGTGGACGACATCTCGTTCCACGTCGGAAAGGGCGAGATCCTCGGCTTCCTCGGCCCGAACGGCGCCGGGAAGACCACCACGATGCGGATGCTCACCTGCTTCATGCCCCCCACCTCCGGCACCGCCACGGTCGCCGGCTTCGACATCTTCCGCCAGTCGCTCGACGTGCGCAGGATCATCGGCTACCTCCCGGAGAACGTCCCCCTGTACCCGGACATGCGCGTCGGGGAGTACCTCGACTACCGCGCCCGCCTCAAGGGGGTGCCCCGCAGGGCCCGCGCGACGCGCCTGAAAGACGTCATGGAGAAGACGCTGGTCGCGGACGTCCGGCACCGCATCATCGGCCAGCTCTCGAAGGGGTATCGCCAGCGCGTCGGCCTCGCCGAGGCGCTCATCCACGACCCGAAGGTCCTCATCCTCGACGAGCCGACCATAGGGCTCGACCCCAACCAGGTCCGCCAGGTGCGGGCCCTGATCAAGCAGCTCGGGGGCGAGTACACCATCCTTCTCTCCACCCACATCCTGCCGGAGGTG
>JBAXOY010000103.1:0-10633 GCA_037133055.1 Chlamydiota bacterium | reverse complement strand
CCTGACCAGGAATGCGGTGAACCGCTCCTCCTCGTAGGGGCCGAACGGGTTGGGGATGACGAACTTCCCGAGCCGGAGTCCCCGGCGCGCGCACTGGTAGCGGAACACCTGCCAGGTGAACCCCTTGGAGAGGCCGTACGGGGAAAACGCGCGCATGTCGTCGCCGCGCCCCTCGTCCTGCTCGAAGACGCTCCCCGTGAGGACGACCGCCCGGCACCCCTTTTCCCCCAGCGCGTCGAGGACCCGCGGGAGGTTCCGCGTGTTGGCGGCGAGCGCCGCGCTCACGTCGAACTCCTCGCTCCTGTAGTTCGCCGCCTCGGCGGCGTGGTGGCAGAACAGGTCCCATCCGCGGGCCTCCCGCACCACCGCGAGGAATGCCTCGTCGCCGAACCGGCAGTTGAACGCCGGCTCGCAGAGGCCCCGGAGCGCCCCGACGCGCTCCCCGCGCACCCCCGTGTAGGCGCCGGGGCCGCACCCCGTGAATACGGCCCTCACGCGGTGCCCCGCGGCCGCGAGCTCCCTGACGAACCAGTAGCCGGTGAACGAGCTGCCGCCGGTGAATAGGATGTTCATCGCGCCGGGCGGATCCCGAGGTGGTGCTCCGGGTTGAAATCGGGGTGTGCGGCGTCCTTTTCGGAGACGACGGCGGGGGCGATCGGCCAGTCGATCCGGAAGACGGGGTCGTTCCAGCGCAGCCCCCGCTCGTGGTCCTTGCTGTAGAACTGCGTCACCAGGTAATACGCCTCCGTGTCGTCCTCGAGGGTCAGGATCCCGTGGGCGAACCCCTTGGGAACGTAGAGCATCTTCCGGTTTTCGGCGCTCAGCGTCTCCCCGAACCAGCGCATGCGCGTCGGCGATTCGGGCCGCAGGTCGATGATCGCGTCGTAGAACGCGCCCCTGAGACACCGGACGATCTTCGTCTCCGCCATGGGGGGGAGCTGGTAGTGCATCCCCCTGAGCGTCCCCTTCCGGGCGCTCAGGGAGTTGTTGATCTGGACGATCCCGGTCTCGAGGCCGAGGCGGGCGAACTCGTTCACGCAGAAAGCCCTGGCGAAGAACCCGCGTTCGTCCGATTTCTTTTCGAGCTCGATGAGATAGGCCCCGTGGAGCGGGGTTTCCGTGAATCGCATGGCGTCCCTTTCAGGCGGAGAGCATCCGCATCCGCTTTTTGATCGTCCTCAGCCGCACGAATCGGTCGCCCTCGAAATCCGACAGGCTGAACCGGTGCTCGACGAACTTCCGGTGGAGTTCCTCCATCCCCGTGTCGAGGGTATGGCTCAGGCGGAACTCCGGAAGCAGCCGCCCGAGAAGATCGAATTTCACGCGATAGTTCCTCGGGTCTGCGCCCACCTCGCCCGTGAATACGACCGATGCCGCGGGGATGAGCCGCTTCACCTTCTCGGCGACTCCCTTGACCTGGTAGTTCTCGCGGTTCCCCCCGATGTTCACCGTCGCGTTGTGCACGCGCTCCCGGGGCGCGGCGGCGAACGCGATGAACGCGCGGGCGATGTCGCGGCAGTGGATGAGCGGCCGCCACGGGGTCCCGTCGCTCTGGATCCTGATGTCGCCGCGGGTAAAGGCGCAGGCGAGGAGGTTGTTCACCACGAGGTCGACGCGCAGGTTCCTGGAATGGCCGTACGCCGTCGAATTTCTCAGGAAGACGGGGGAGAAATCCCCGTCCGCAAGGGCGCGCACCTGCTTCTCCGTCTCGATCTTGGATACGGCGTAGGCGGTGAGCGGGTTCACCGGCGCCGACTCGTCGAGGTCGAGCGAGACGCCGGCGCCGTAGATGGAGCAACTGCTCGCGAAGAGGTAGCGCGGCACCCCGGCCTGTTTCGCCGTCTCGGCGAGCCTGACGGAGCCGCGCAGGTTGACGGCATAGGTGAGCTCGGCGTCGAGCTCCCCCATCGGGTCGTTCGAGAGCGCCGCGAGGTGCATCACCGCGTCGTGTCCCTCGAGGTCCCGCGCGGTGAGGCCCCGGATATCCCGGGCGAGGTCGAGGTCGGGCGGGACGAGCGGCTCCCACTCGCAGCCGTCGTAGAGTCCGAGGTCGCACCCGGTCACGGAGTGCCCCTCCGCCTTCAGCAGCTCCACCAGGTGGGCGCCGATATAGCCCTTGTGCCCCGTCACGAAGACGCGCATCGCGTTCGCCTTTCCCGCGGCGCGCAGGCGCCGCGCCGCCGCTCAGACCGCCCAGGGCGCCGTGCCGCTCTCCCAGAGCCGCTCCAGGAAATCCCTGTCCCGCTGGGTGTCCATGCACTCCCAGAAGCCGCGGTGTTTGAACATGTCCAACTGCCCGTCCCGCGCCAGGGTGACGAGGGGCTCCCGCTCCAGCACGCACCGCTCGTCCGTCGAGAGATAGGAGAGAAACTCCTTCCGGAAGAAGAAGTAGCCCCCGTTGATCCACTTGTCGCCGAACTCGGGCTTCTCCTCGAACTGGAGCACGTGGTCCCCCTCCAGCTTGATTTCCCCGAACCGGGACGGGGGGTTCACGCCGAGAATCGTGCCGATTCTCCCGTGGGCGCGGTGGAACGCGAACTCCTTCGCCAGGTCCGCGTCGGTCAGCCCGTCCCCGTAGGTGACCGCGAACTGTTCCGCGCCGCCGAGGTGTTTTTCGGCCGCGCGCGCGATCCTGGCCCCGGTCATGGCCGTCTCGCCCGTGTAGGCCACCGTCACCTCCCAGTCCAGGTCGTGGTCCACCGAGTGCACCGAGAGGCGGTTGGACTTCAGGTCGACCGTGAAGTCGCTGTTGAGCGAGGAGTAGTTCAGGAAGTAGGACTTTATCGCCTCGGATTTGAAGCCGGTGCAGAGCACGAACTTCCTGAATCCGAATCTCCGGTACCGCCGCATGATGTGCCAGAGGATCGGGTGCGCGCCGACGGGGACCATCGGCTTCGGCCTGAACTCGGTCTCCTCCTTGAGCCGGGTGCCCAGGCCCCCGCACAGGATGAAGACCGGCACGCCCTCGCAGTGCTCCATGCCCCTCCTCCCCGCGGCGCATGGCCGATCCTCTCCGACCCCGCCGCGAACCTGCCACTATTCTAACGCAAATGCGGAAATTGGGAAGGACCAAATAGGGAAGAGCCGTCTACTTGCGCGCCGCTGCCTACCCGTTTACCGCAATAACCCGCATTTTGGGCTTTCGCGCCATGGGAGGCGATGCAGTACTCCACGTCACCCCCGCGGATGATGTCATTTCAGGAGAGGGGGCGGCTCCTTGCGCGACAGCCGCACCGAGTAGAATCGCACCCCCAGCAGGCGGGGACTCGTGCGTCCGTCTTTCGCCGGCGGCGAGAATGCGTCCGGCAGGTCGAAGGAGAAGAGCGAGGTGGGACCTTCGATGACGCTTTTGGGTATCTCGACTCGGTATTCCCCTTCCGCGCCCACCCGCCACTCTCCCGCCCTCTTTCCGTTCACGCCGATGTACACCCTCTGCGCGTCCACCCGTTCCGCAATGCGCAGGGGCTTCAAGACCGCCCGCAGGACAAGATCCGACGCGGGGGGGGGCAGCGGGATCAGCAGGGACGCGCGATTCCCGCTTGTCCACGTGTATCCCGTCTCGGGAAAGCTCCAGCCCGATTCCTCGTACGGGACCGAATCGCCGCCCGCACCGAAGGTGATGCGCGTACCGTAGTCATAGGGCTTCAGCGCCCACAGGGTCATGCGCCGCACCAAAATCCCCAGCGTGCGATGGTCGCGGCTGAGGCCCGCGTCAAGGGGAGATACCGCGTCCGGGAGATCGAAACGGACAGTCAGCGCACCGCCGGCGAGCATGTCCGGGGGGATAAAGGCGCTATACTCCGGTTGCTGCGGAACCGCCTCCCAGTCCGCCACCTTGTGGTTGTTGACATACACTCCCACCCTCTGCGCCTTCCCCGTGCCCGGAGGGAGGAATGGCCAGAGCGACACCCTCATCATGAGGGGCGTGCGGAGAGGGCGGAGCGGAATCCGGAGCGAAGCGGATTTTCCCTTGGTAAACGTGGACGCCCCCTTGGGGAAACTCCAGCCCTCGCCCGCATACTGCCGGTACGTGCCACTCTCTCCGAAGGTTATCTCCGTTCCCGGCGTGTAGACCGCCGGGGCTGCCGCGGGGGAAGGGGGCGAGAACCGCCTGCCCGTCGGCGCCCACGACTCCGCGCACCCGCTGAATCCGCGCACGACATACTCCGTCATCCGGGGGAGATAGTCGGCGTACCACTTGTCCTCCCAATCGTAGAAGAGAAACCGCCGCTCGCGGGGCTCCTTCGCGCTCCTCTGGAAAACCGACTCGCCGGGGAATGCGTGTGCGACGCCGAGCGCGGAGGCAACGGTCGCGGGGATATCGGCGAGGGTCACCGGGGCGTCGCTCACGCGCATCCTCCCCTGCGCCCCGAACGGTTTCACGAGGATGAGGGGGACCCCGGTGCCGATAATACTGTCATCCGCGACCGTGCGATGGCCGCGCACCCCTCCCCCCTCCGCGCAGAAGGAGCGCGGCAGGGGGAACCCGAAACCGTGGTCGGCGATGATGCACACCATGCTCTTGTCGTAGACGCCTATCCTCCGGAGCGTGGAGACGAACTCCTCCGCAATCTTCAGCATGCCGCGCGCCTGGCGCGTGTAGCTCTCCCGGGAATACGGCATCTCTTCGTTCCCCAGGTTTTCGTTGAGGGTGAACGGGGGATGAAGGCCGACCAGATGATAATAGGCGAACGTGTCCGGGGCGTCGCTCGCGTGTGCGCCGCGCGCCATTTCCTCGATGAACTCCACATCGGGATTCGACGAGGCGGCCCCGCGGGGGGACGCGGCGCTCTCCGCGCGGGCGGCCCTGACGCGGGACGCGTAGAAAGGCTTCACGCGCCCGCGCCCGTTCGCGTAGACGTATTTCTTCGCGAAATAGGGGGCATACCGGAGCAGGGCGGCGTCGTAGAGATCCGCCGCATACCCCAGGTTCCCCTCGTAAAACGGGGCGAGGGGCCTCTTTTTCAGATTCGAGGCAATGTCCTCGCTGTTGTAAATATAATAACTCAGCGGCAGGGTGACCCTCCATCCGAGCGTGCGCAGGGTCCGGGGGAGGGAGTTCGTGGAAAACGCCGTCTCTATGAACTCCTGGATGGGGACCGAGTTGTCATAGTACCGTCCCGTCAGGATGAGGGGCACGGAGGGATACGTCGTCGGGTATCCCCCGACCGCGTTCCGGAAGTAGGTGAATCCGGAAAAGACGTCCCGGTAACGGTCGTCGCCGTCCACGATCTCCTGGAAGACGTCGCCTTGCAGCGTGTCGATCACGAGGATGATGACATTCTGCCTGTTCGAGAAGGTGAACTTCAGGGCGTCATCGGAGGTATAGTCGTTGGAGCTCATCCCCTTCGGGGCGCGCGCGGCGGAGACGGTCACCGCGATGAGCTGTATCAGGAGGAATGCCGCGCTTGCCCGGCGGGCGATTCGGTACATATGGTCCGACTTCACGAGCGCGACCGCGAGCAGGGCGGCCCAGAGCGTGCCGTCCACGAAACCGTAGACGCGATGGGCCGACCAGGGGATCTCCCTGCCGTTCAGCACCCCTACCCTCCAGACACACACGTTCCCCTGAAGCCAGAAGAGCACGCCGGTCATGACCGCGACCGCGACGGCCTTCTTGAAGAGCCGCGGGGGGAGCGCGATGCAGGCGAGCATGATCACGCCCGCCGCGGTGAGGCAGACCGCGGCCAGTGGGGGGAGTATCTCAACCGGGACGCTGTAGAATTCCACCCTGTTGGTGAAATAGAGGTGCAGCGGCCCGAAGAGGAACAGCGTGCACGCGAGGAAGGATGCGACGCAGAGGAGCGTGACGAACCGTTCCCTCGGGGGGATCCCCGCCGTCATCTCTTCCTCATCAGGTAGAGCGTCCTCTCCGTGCCCGGGACGGGGGATCGTTTCTCGACGGCGAAATGCCCCCCGAACGCGGCCTCGAAAGGGCCCTCCGCGTAGTCGGGAAAGATGTCCTCGCGCGTCGAGAGCAGCCGCCGGGCGTTGGAGTCCCCCTTCGGGACGAACTCGATGATGAGCGAGTTCCCGAGGCGGCTGAGGAAGCGCGCGATGTCAGGGAGCGGGGTGTTGTTGGAGATGGCGAGGTGGTGGACCAGAGCCAGCGCCATGACCGCGTCCGCCGGCCCCCGCTCTGCGAGCGACATCCTCTCCTCGTGGGCCCAGCCGACGGCGGGGCTCGGGTTCGTGAGGTCGATCAGAAGCGGGAGGATCCGCTCCTCGTTCTCGTTCCTGCACTGCCGGTAGTTCATCTCCACCGCGGAGGGATCGCCGTCCATCGCCACGGTCGGGATGCCCTTCCCGCCCGCGATCCTGCTGAACATCCCCGTGTTCGCCCCCATGTCCCAGACGCTGCGGGGGCGGAGGATGTCGAGGAATTCGCCCACGAGCCTCTTCTTGTGCGCGAGCGATTCCGCGGAGTAGTTCGTGGCGTCGTAGTACTCCCCCCACTCGGTCCCGCCGGGCTCGCGCCGCAGGCGCCCGACCGCGGTCCTCAAACTGTCCACGAGCGCGAGAAAGCTGAAGCGCGAGAGCGTGCCGGCCCTCGCCTTGCCCTCGCTCCGCGCGCACATTTTCTGCGCCCGCGCGTGCAGGTGGATGTGCGTGAGGAGAGAAAACCGGAGCCGGGTCGACCGGGGGAGGAGCGCGCTCGCGAGATCCATCGGCACCCCGTCCAGGAAAATCCGGGAGAGCTGCCCGAGCCTGACATCCGTGCGGCTCATCAGGGCGAGCGGCGCGAGGAAATGCTGGCAGAACTGCCGGTAGGCGACCCACGGCGCCCCCTCCCGGTACTCCTCGAAGGAGAGGGTGTCGATGAGCGCCGGTTTCCCCCTGACGAACTGTATGTTGAAGGCGCTCGAGTCCTTCAGGGTCATGCCGCGGTCGAGCGCGCGCCTCTGGATCTCCAGCGTGGCGAGGGCCGCATCCCTGAGCTGGCTGAAACACCATTCGTACGGATATGAGATGAAGGGCACGACCTCGGGCTGTATGAATACGCAGCCGGGGGGCGCGGCCTCGCCGGGAATGGCGGCCTCGCGGTGCGGAATGAGGAGCCCCGCCTGGACGAGGTCGTCATACAGCCCCGACCCCATCAACCGGTCGTAGTGCGCGCGGTACGCCGGGTTGATCCGGCGGTAAAGGATCCCCTCACGCCGAAAAAGGAAGCCGCTCGGGTCGCGGAACGAGCCGGGGACCCGCGCGCTATTTTCGACCCGTGTCATCGGTATCCCCGCGGGAGAAGAGGCGCCGGAGGGCGTCGGAGATCCTCTTCCAGAATATCTTGAGGGCGAACCCTCCCCCGACGAGCGCCGCGATGACGACCTGGACGACGTAGCTCCCCGTGCCGGGGTCAAGGTAGGCGCAGGCACAGGGCGGGGACAACGCGGCGGCGGCGAACACGGCGGCGACGGCGAGCGTTACTTTCATTCAGGCGACCTCCCGGGAACAGGTCGGAGCAATGAATACCGACGCGGTTCAATTGTGGCGCCTTAGTGTACCAGAAATCCGGCCGCGGCGCACCCTCGAATAACACCTTGAATAATCATCGAATCATCAGCGTTACGTGCTTCAACGCCGGGACGCAGATGAACGCAGATCGTCAGGATGGACGCGGATAAGACCATGGCGTGAAGACATAAAGGGAAACGGCAAAGAGACTTTGGACGCGGATGCACGCGGATAAAATGCGGAACAAAGATATAAAGGCTTTTGGGACGCAGATGTACGCAGAGCACGCAGATACCGCAACGGTTCAGGGATGAAAGTTCAAGGGGAAAAGGGGGAAGTGAAGAAGGCTCCGCGTCCCATCCATTCTTGAAAATCCCGTGCGGTTTCGTAACTGCTCAGGAGCCAGAATTCAGGAGTCAGGAGCCAGGAGTCGGAATGAGGACACCGGCGTTGATATTTGAGGACTTGGGCTACGGCGATGTTTCCGGGTTAATGCAGTTACTCGAGGAGGTCAGCACGCTACTGGAAGCTTTTTCGCGATCCATTCTGGATTCTGGCTCCTGACTTCAGACCATCTGAGTAGTTATGCGGCTTCTTTATCTGCGTTCATCCGCGAAATCTACGTCCGGAATGATGTATCCTCTGTTGCTTCATTGTATCCATCCTATTCAAGCGATCCGCGTTCATCCGCGACAATCCGCGTCCAATTCGGGTATCCCGCCACTTTTGTCCCCCTTTTGTATCCTGTCTATCCTGACGATCTGCGTTCATCTGCGGGCTACGTTAAAGCAGTATCCCGGCCGCAGTGTATCCCTTCCCCCATGCTATCGATCACGCGTCCGGCGGATCCACCGCACCGGCGCGAGGAGCAGGCGCCCGAGCCTGAACGAGGCGGACTCCTCGTACTCTTTCACGCGTCCCCGCAGCGCCTCCCGGTCGGCGTCGAGGCGCGCCACCTCGCGGAGGAGGGCCGCCACGCGGTCGCGGGGATCGCGGATCGGCCCGATCAGCTCGCGGATCCGCGCGCTCCCGTTCGCCGCGCCCACCGGTTCGGAGACCGGCGGCGCGAGGATTTCGAGCCCGCGGGGCTGGGGCGACCGCTCCTCGATCTGCCGCACAAGCGAGACGATCTCGGCGCACACGTCGGCCGAGGCCCAGCGGTCGAGGAGCGCCGTCGACCGCGTGACCGCGGAGAGCCGCGCGGCGTAGGAGTGCTTGGCGATTTGGTCGACATGCTTCAGGGAATCCATTCCGCGGTGCACGCGGTAGCACATGGTCACCGCATCCACGTAGCCGACCGGATACGCCGCCGCCATCCTCAGCCACATCTCCCAGTCGAGCGTGAACGGCATCTCCTCGTTGAACCCCCCCACCCCGAGGGCCGCCGACCGCTTCATCATCACGCCGGGGCAGCAGATGAGGTTTTTCCCGAGGAGGAGCGCCATAAAGAAGGGCAGGGATTCGAAGAGGTGGTCCCCGTCAAACAGGGCGTTGGAGAACCAGCGGCGCTGATCCGGAAGCGCCATGCCCTCCCCGTCAATGACTTCGACCCTCGAGTAGACAAATCCCGCCTGCGGGTGCGCCTCAAAGAAGGAGACCTTCCTCGCGATCGAATCTGGGGTCATCACGTCGTCCTGGTGGTGGATGATCACGTACGGCCCGGAGCCGTGCCGGAGCCCCTGGTTCCAGTTCGCGCCGATGCTGAGGCACACCGGGTTCCGGAGCACCGTGAGCCTCGGATCGTGAAAATCCTCCGCGATGCGGTGCGTGCGGTCCGTCGACTGCTGGTCCATCACGAGGACTTCGATGTTCCGGTGGGTCTGGCACAGCACAGAACGTATCGATTCGCCGATATACCGCTCGCCGTCGCCGCACGGGATCGCCACGGTGACACGGGGGGCCTCCATTTTCATCGCGTCTCCTCTCCTCCGCCACGCGCGCGCTTCCCGGCCCGCGCGCGGGCGCAGGCATGCCGCGCCGCGGCCTTCAGCATCATCCATGCCAGGGGAAATAGTATGAGCGGATACACCGCCGCGCGGAAGGCGCCGCGGATCGGCCCGATCAGCTCGCGGATCCGCGCGTTCCCGTTCGCCGCGCCCACCGGTTCGGAGACCGGCGGCGCGAGGATTTCGAGCCCGCGGGGCAGGGGCGACCGCTCCTCGATCTGCCGCACGAGCGAGACGATCTCGGCGAGCACCTCCGAGGCGGGCCATGCGTTGACCCTTGCTGCAGAGCGCCGCAGCGCCGATATCCGTGCGTCATAGCTGTGCTCCGCTTGCCGGTCCACGTGCCGCTGCGTCTCCTGCCTCTTGTGACAGCGGTAGTAGGTCGTCACCGCATCCACGTACCCCACCGGGTACGCCGCCGCCATCCTGAGCCACATCTCCCAGTCCAGCGTGAACGCCATCGCCTCGTTGAATCCGCCGATCTCGAGGGCCGCCGACCGCCGCATCATCACGCTGGGACAGCAGATGAGGTTCTTCCCCAGGAGGAGCGCCATGAAGAAGGGAATGGATTCGAAGAGACGGTCCCGGTCGAAAAGGTCGTTGGAGAACCAGTGCCACTGCTCCGGCAGCTTCTTCCCCTCCTCATCGATCGCCTCAATCCTCGAGTAGACGAACCCCGCCCCGGGGTGCGCCTCCATGAAGGCGGCCTTCTTCTCGATCGCCCCGGGCGCCATCACGTCGTCCTGGTGATGGATGATCACGTACGGCCCCGACCCGTGCCGGAGCCCCTGGTTCCAGTTCGCCCCGATCCCCAGCCGCGCCGGGGTTTGCCTCACGGTCAGCCGCGGGTCATCGACTACCCTCGCGATCTCCACCGAGCGGTCGTCGGACCCGTCGTCGAACACCGCGATCTCGATCCCGGGGCATTCCTGTGCGAGGACCGACTCGATCGAGCGCGCAAGGAACCGTTCGCCGTTATGGCACGGGATCGCCACGGTGACACGGGGGGCCTCCATTTTCATCGCGTCTCCTCCCCTCCACCGCGCGCGCGGGCGCAGGCATGCCGCGCCGCGGCCTTCAGCATCATCCATGCCAGGGGAAATAGTATGAGCGGATACACCGCCGCGCGGAAGGCGCCGCGGATCGGCCCGATCAGCTCGCGGATCCGCGCGTTCCCGTTCGCCGCGCCCACCGGTTCGGAGACCGGCGGCGCGAGGATTTCGAGCCCGCGGGGC
>JBAXOY010000102.1:0-10644 GCA_037133055.1 Chlamydiota bacterium | reverse complement strand
CTCTGCCTCGCGGCGGGCGCGTCCGCGCAGACGTACACGGTGCTCCACAACTTCGCCGGCGGGCCGACGGACGGGTCCGATCCAGTCGGGGGGGTGGTGTCCGATGGCGTCAGACTCTACGGGGTCACAGACGACGGCGGAGTGAACGACAAGGGAATCCTCTACTCCATGAACATGGATGGGAGCGGCTACACGGTCCTCCACGAATTCGGCAATGCGGCCGCCGCCGCCAACCCGAACAGCCTCCCCCTGTTGAACGGGGACATCCTTTACGGCACGACGTACGGCGGGGGAGCTTTCGGCCTCGGGACGATCTACCGGATCAAGACCGACGGGACCATGTACAATTCCCGCCCTTTCAATGTCCCCCCGGACGGCGCCAGGCCGGTGGGGCCCCTCGCCATGTCAAGCGACACGGTCTACGGCATGTGCGAGGAAGGCGGCACGTTCTCGGACGGTGCCCCATTACCGCACTACTTTGGCACCGCCTTCTCGATCAAGACCAACGGGACCGGCTACACGGTGTTTCACAATTTCGCCGGGTCGCCCTCCGACGGCGAGAATCCCCTGGCCGGCTTTCTCCTGGATGGCGGTATGCTCTACGGGACGACGGACGAGGGGGGCGCGTACCTGTCCGGCGATGGGACCGTCTTCTCCTTGGCCCCGGACGGCAGCAGCCAGAGCATACTGCACAGCTTCTCCTTCGGGGACGGCGCCGGGATTTCGAGCACGCTCATCTCGGACGGCTCCCGACTCTACGGCACCACGGCGGTCGGCGGCAGCGCGACCAGCCTTCTTTTCTACGGCGGAGGGACCGTGTTCGCCGTCGATAAGGACGGTTCCGATTTCCAGACGCTGTACAATCTCGATTTCGCGAGCGGAGGCATGCCCGGCAACGTCGTGCAGAACGGGGAACGGCTCTACGGCTTCGCGGGGCACGGCGGCAGCGGCGCCTTGTTCAACGGGGGCGTCATCTTCACCCTCAACATCGACGGGACCGGCTACACCGCGCTCCGCCAGTTCGACAACCTCTACAGCGGCACCGGCGCGTATCCCATGGGGACGCCCCTCCTCGTGAACGGCACCCTGTACGGCATAACGGACGCAGGAGGGACGGGCGGCGAGGGCGTCGTGTTCTCGTACGTCATCCCGACGCCGCCGCTCATGGTGACGCTGAGCACCATCTTCCCCGCGGCGGGGAGCCTCTGGACCATCGACGTCGCGGTCCAGCCCCTCACGCAGCGCTTCGACGCGTGGGCCGTCATCCAGGGTCCCGACGGGACGTACCACTCGATGGTCCTCGGCCAGCCGGGCCGCCTCATCCCCGGCGCCGCGCCGCTCGCGCGTAACGTCCCCGGCCTCCCGTCGGCGTTCACGGCGCAGCTCCTCTCCATGACGCTGCCCACGGGGCTGCCCGCGGGCGCGTACACGGTCATCGTCGCCCTGCTCCCGGCCGGCTCGCCGCCGAGCCTCGAGGCGGCCATCGCGGGCTACGGCGTCCAGCGTATCGCCACGATACGGTAATTTCCTCTGTTGGGGTTTGGGATTTGGGATTTAAACAAGGGAGAGTTTCCATGCGCACGTTCATCTCGGTGACGGCGGCGCTCGCACTCTGCCTCGCGGCGGGCGCGTCCGCGCAGACGTACACGGTGCTCCACGAATTCGCGGGGGAGCCGGCGGACGGCGGAAGACCGACAGGGGGAGTGGTGTCCGACGGCTCCAAGCTCTACGGGACCACCTACGACGGAGGAGCGGATGACGAGGGTGCCATCTACGCCATGAACCTCGACGGGAGCGGCTTCGCGATCCTCCACGGCTTCGGCCCCGCGCCTGACGGCACGTCCCCGAACGGCGGCCTCGCGCTGGCCGACGGCGTCCTGTACGGGACGACCGGCGGGGGCGGGGCATCGGATGAGGGAACGATCTATTCCATCAAGACGGACGGCAGCGGTTACGCGATCCTGTGCAATTTCGCCCCTGACGCATGGGGGGAGAAAAGCCCCGTGGTGGTGTCCGGAGACATGATGTACGGATTGATCGAGGAAGTGGATACCCTTGGTGGCGACGGCATCGCGTACTCCATCAAGACCGACGGCACCGGCTACGCCGTCGTCACCACGTTCGCGGGCTCGCCGCTCGACGGCTCCTACCCGTGGGGAAAACTGCTCCTCGAGGACGGAATGCTCTACGGCGCCACCGCGCGGGGGGGGAAGTACTACGTGGAAGCGGGGACCCTGTTCTCCATGTCGCCCGGCGGGACCACCCACACGAACCTCCACGAATTCTCCGGCTCTGACGGCGCGCAGCCGGTGGGAGGACTCGTTTCGGACGGGAGCCGTCTCTACGGCATGACGGGGTCCGTTGGCGGGTTCTATTACGGGTACGCCACGGGAGGAACCGTTTTTGCCGTCGACAAGGATGGAGCGAACTTCCAGACCCTGCGCACATTCGATTCCGGCGCCGCGCCGTCTCCCGTAAAAACGAGGCCCTTCAGATCCCTCTACTGCAGCGGCCTGGCAATGGACGGCACCACGCTTTACGGCACCACCTTCACCCTGATGGGACTTGGAACGGCGCGATCCCTTGTCGGAGACGTGGACCCGGGCACCATCTTCGCGCTGAACACCGACGGCACCGGCTACACCGAGCTCTACCGCTTTGACGGCGTAATCCAGGGCACCGGATCGTTCCCGACGGGGACGCTTCTCCTCGCGAACGGCACGCTGTACGGCGCGGCGCTGCTGGGTGGGGCGGAGGATATGGGCGTCGTCTACTCGTATGCCGTCCCGCCGGCGCCCCCGGTCGATCTGGCGGTGAACAAGTCCACGTTCTTCATGAACGACTGGATCGCGGTCAGGGCGAACATATCCGTCATCACCACCTCGTGCTACCTGTTCGTGCGGATCGTCACGCCGGACGGGCAGACGCTCTACTACGAGCGGGGGAAGGGGCTCAGGGCTTCGCCGACGCCGTATCTCGGCTTCCCCGGGACCACCACCGTGACGGCGCCGATATGGGACTATCCGATCCTCACCATGCCGTTCAGTGCCGACGACGGGACGTATTATCTCGAGGGCGGCGCGATCGACGCGGCGACCGGGCAGTACATCGGGACCGTCGACAGAAAAACCCTGATCGTCGAGTAAGCGATACCCGCGGCGTCGGGCAGTTACCCGCACACGCAGGGGGGCCGCAGGGCCCCCCTGCTTCTTCCCGCCCGATATTCCCCCGCGTTTCCCTCGCGTGTAACTACATGTCGCCTTTTCCTGTTTGACACGCGCACATGGTTCTGGCACCATCAGCGTGACGCGTCCGGCGGGATGTACCCCGGCGATAAAAGAGGGAGGGGGTTTTATGCGTGGTCTGATTGCGTTGGCGGCATTGGCGCTGTGCCTTGCGGCGACGGGCGCTTTCGCGCAGACGTACACGGTGCTCCACAACTTTTCGGGCGGTCCGACGGACGGCCAGTATCCGGACGGGGGAGTGGTATCCGACGGCGTCAAGCTCTACGGGATCACAACCAACGGCGGCGCGAACAGCTCCGGTATCCTCTACGCGATGAACCTCGACGGGAGCGGGTTCACGATCCTCAACAGCTTTTCCGACTACACCTACACGAACGGCGGCCTCGCGCTGAGCAACGGCGTCCTGTACGGGACGACCAGAGATAACTCGCTCGGGGCACTCTATTCTATAAAGACCGACGGCACCGCTTACACGGCCCTCCTGTGGAGTTATTCCGGCGCAGGGGAGAGGAGCCCTGTGGTGGTGTCCGGAGACATGATCTACGGATTGACGAGTGCTGGGGGGACCACCAGCGACGGCACTGCGTACTCCATCAAGACCGACGGCAGCGCCTACACCGTCGCCTATAATTTCGCCGGCTCACCGCTCGACGGCAGTTCTCCCTGGGGCGGCCTGCTCCTCGAAAACGGGACCCTGTACGGGGCGACCTCGTGGGGCGGGAGTTACCTCTCGGAAGCCGGGACCCTTTTCTCCATGTCGCCCGACGGAAGCACCCACACGATCCTGCACGACTTCTCCGGCCCTGACGGCGCGCAGCCGGTGGGCGGACTCGTCTCGGACGGGAGCAGGCTCTACGGGCTGACGCTGTCCGGCGGGGCGAACGGCGGGGCATATTTCGGTTATGGCGGGGGAACCATCTTCGCCGTCGACAAGAATGGGGCCAATTTCCAGACCCTGCACGACTTCTCTCTCGACACCGCCGCGGAGCCTCAGGGCAGCAAGAGGTTGAACAATAACCTCTTCTGCACCGGCCTGACAAGGGACGGCACCAGGCTCTATGGCACCACGTCTTCCGGGGGCAGGGTAAACGCCCTCAACGGGATCGCGGGCATGGACGCGGGCGCCATCTTCACGCTCAACACCGACGGCACCGGCTACACCAAGCTCTACCGCTTCGACGGCCTCATCGAGGGCACCGGATCATTCCCGACAGGGACGCTTCTCCTCTCGAACGGCACGCTGTACGGCGCGACGCTGGCGGGCGGGCCGGAGGATATGGGCGTCGTCTACTCGTATGCCGTCCCACCGGCGCCCCCGGTCGACCTGACGGCGAACAAGACGACGTTTTTCACGACCGACTGGATCGCGGTGAGGGCGAACATATCCGTCATCTCCACTCCGTGCTACCTGTTCGTGCGGATCGTCATGCCGAACGGGCAGACGCTCTACTACGAGCGGGGGGTGGGGTTCATGGCTTCGCCGACGCCGTATCTCGGCTTCCCCGGGACCACCACCGTGGCGGCGCCGATATGGGACTATCCGATCCTTGACACGCAGTTCAGGGGAATCGCGACGGGGGTCTACTATCTCGAGGGCGGCGCGATCGACGCGGCGACCGGGCAGTACGTCGGGACCGTCGACCGGGAGACGCTTATCGTCCAGTAAGAGATACCGGTGCCGGCGGTGTGCCTATGTGCGACCCCTAGACGCTGACCTTCTCGATGGTGCGGCGGAGGCGGCGGCAGAACTCCTCGCACATCATGATCGAAACGCCGGGGTACTCCCGCAGCATGTCGCGGAACTCGCGCTTGTCGATCTTCAGGGCCGCGACCCGCCCCTCGGCGACCGCGGTGGCCGAGCGCGGCGAGTCGTCGAAGAGGGCCATCTCGCCGAAGTAGTCGTTCTCCATCAGGGTCGCGAGCTGGACCTCCTCGCTGTCATCCTCCGCGCGGGAGAGGATGCGCACCCTCCCCGAGATGATGAGGTACATCGTGTAGCCGCGCTCGCCCTGGCGGATGATGATGTCGCCGGGGTCGAACGCCTCCTCGCGCGAGATCGAGGCGATGGCGAGCAGTTCCTTGAACTGGAGGTGCGCAAAGATCGGCACCCCCTTGAGCGTCAGCACCTTCTCCATCAGGTCTTCCACGGCCTTCCCTCCCTGGATGTTCAATGCCGCGATGCGCGCCTCCGCCCGGCCGCGGAGCTCCGCCCCGACCGGCGGCTTCCCCCTCCGGCACGCCTCTCCGATGCACATGAGACCGCAGAGCGCGTCGGCGCCGTGCGGCGAATCCAGCATGTCGCCGAGCGCGCCGCCGAGGCTCGACGACTCGAGCCGGTAGTGCTTCGCCCCCGCCGCGAGTTTCAGATCGAGCGGCAGGTCCTCCAGCAGCGGCAGGAGCTTCCGCGCGATCTCCGGCGTGAGGACGTTCTCGAGCGCCTCGAGCGCCTGCTCCCTGACCGATTCCTCGCGGTCGTGGTAGTTCTCCTGGATGAACTGCACCTGCCCGCCCTTCAGGAGAAGCCCCAGCGCCCTGAATATCTCGTAGGTCGCCTCGCTCAGGCGATTGCGGCAGAGGAGCGACAGAACCTCGCGCGACCTCCCGGGCGGGATCTCCTCCGCGCAGCGCATCATCACGACGGCGCGGTACCCCTCCTCCACCTTCGCGTCGATGAACGCGAGGAGCGTCTGCTCCTTGACGCCGAGGTCGTCGAGTATCCTGATGAGGACCGCCCTCGTGAAGAGCCCCGCCCCCGGCAGCGCCTCGGTAAGGAGCGGTATCGCCGCCTCGCCGTGGCCCTCGATGAGCGCCTGTGCCGCCTCGCGCACCCCCGCGTCCTCGTCGCCGAGAGCCGGGACCGCGCTCCGCACCGCCTCTTGGTCCTCCAGCGCCGCGAGCCCCTCGAGGGCCTTCAGGCGCACGCGGGGCTCAGGATCGCCGAGGAGCATGTGCCAGCGGGCCGAGGAGAGGGGCAGGCCGAGCTTCCCGAGCGCCCTCGCGCAGGCGGCCCTGACGGAGGGGTCCTTCGAGTCCGCGAGCCCGATGACACGCTCGAGACACCCGCCGCACCCCGTCTCGCCGAGGAAATAGACCGCGCTCGCCGCCTCCCCGGGGTTCGGGGAGCCGAGCCGCCGGAGGGCCCATTCCCCGTCCACCTTCTCGCCCGCCGCCTGGAGGCCGAGGAGCGCCTCCGCGGCGAGGCGCGTGTCCGCGGCTCCGCGCCATTTCCTGAAGAGCGCCGCCCCCTCGTGCGGGGCCGTGCGCCGCAGGACGGCGGCGAGCTCGGGCAGGATCGACGGGTGCACGCCGCCCGCCGCCCCGAGGAGCGCCCGCGCGACCTCGCCCCGCGGGCCCGTCGCCGCCACGCGCAGGATTTCCACCTGCGCCTCGGGCGGAAGGCGGGAGAGATGCGCACAGACGAGGGCGGGCCACCCCGCGATTCCGGACTGGCTGAGGAGGCGGGCCGCCATGAGGGCGGTCGCGGGCTGCTCGGCGGCGAGGTTCTTCTCCAGCGCCGCGCGGGCCTGGGCCGACATGAGCGAGCGAAGGTCGCGGCCCTCGAGCTCGGCGAAGTTCACGTGCTTCTCGCTCAAGCTGCGGTAGAGTATCGCGGAGTAGGAGCGGCGGAGCCGCCAGGTGCAGTAGAGCCACACCAGCGCGAACGCGGGCCCGACCAGGTTGAGGTGAAGCGGCGACAGGTAGATCTTCATGACCAGGAGGAGCCCGCTCCCCGCGAGCTCGCCGATCCTCCGCACCGCGCCCTGCACGAGGGCGCTCACCCTGCCGCGGAGCTGCGCGGGGATGATGTTGTAGAGCATCTGGCAGCCGGGCTTGTAGAACGCGGCGTCGATCACCTCGATACCCGTCCGCCCCGCCGCCGCCGCGGACATGCGGAAGCTCGCGAGGAGGCTCCCGAAGGCGAACAGGTACCCGGCCGGGTAGGCGAAAAGGACATTGACGATCCCGTAGCGCCGGAACGCGCTGCCCGCGATGAGGATCTGGCACGCCAGGATGAGTATGTTGAACGACCCCTTGAAGAGGCCGAAGAAGCCGAAGAGCGAGGCCTCGGTGTGGTAGGTCTTGTCGGCGAGGTAGTTGAATACATACTCGTAGATCGGGCCGACGATCCCGGGGAGAAGGGCGAGGAGCATCAGGTAGTTGAGCAGCGACCCGCCCTTCTGCCCGAAAACCTCGCGCCTGACGAACTTCCCCAGCGAGGCGATCGTCACGGACTCGGATGGGGAGAAGGTCACCGGGGAGAGGCGGTTCACCTGCCGCTTTCCCAGCCCGATCAGGACCCACGAGACGAGCATCCCGGCGCTCGAGAAGAGGACCACGTTGTCCGTCCCGGTGAGCCCCCGGACCCAGCCGCTCGACAGGCTCCCCGCAATGGTCCCGAGGACCGCGCCGCCCCCGATGAGCGGGAAGAGGCGACGCGCCTTCCGAGTGGAGTAGATATCGCTGGCGAGCGTCCAGAATACGATGTAGAAGACGTACTTCATCTGCTTGACGACGATGTAGGTGACCGGGTACGCGAGCGTGATCCCGGAGGCGACGAGGAGGCGGAGGCACACGAGCGTCCCCGCGAAGATGAGGAGGAGGTGCGAGACCAGGCGGGTCCGCGCCGTGCGGTCCACGACGGGGTTCAGGGCGAAGAGCAGGGCGAGGAAGACGAGCGAGTTCAGGAAATAGGTCGTGGGGAGGTAGGAGACACCGTAGCGCTTCAGGAAGACCGTCTCGGAGAAGTTCTCGTTGATGATCTGGCAGAACTGGAAGAGGGCGATGGTTCCGATCATCAGAAGGAGCAGCGGCTGCTCCGGCCGGCGGACCTTGAGGACCTTCTCAAGCGAGAGGCTCATGCGGGTGCGGTTCCGGGTTGACTGTTCAGGCGGGGGATCACGGCTTCACGCCGTAGAAGTCCAGGATCCTCTTCCGGCGCTCCATGAGGGTGCGGAAGACATAGTCGGCGTCCTCGGGCCGGCTGTACCGCGCGAGGTCCACCGCCGCCCGCACCTGCGCGTCGGTGTATTTCGCCATCAGGTTCGCCGCCCAGAGGGCGTCCTCGCGGGTCATCTCCGCCCACGCCATGTTCGGGTAGTTGGAGCGGTACCGGTCGGGAGGGAAGTTGCTGTCGAGATAGCCGACCGCCTCGCTGAACTGGGCCCCGTCGGCGCTCCAGGGCTTGTGCCTGAGCCCCATGAGATCGAGCGGCCTCAGCGCCGGCCAGAGGAAAAACTCCCCGAAGTCCACGTAGTACTCCCATCCGTCCCGCGGCTCCTTGGTCCGGACGTTCCAGGAGCCGAGCGAGCCGCCGAAGTCGAAGATGAAGTAGCGCGTGAGCGGGATGCCCTCCGTCCTGGTCACGCTGATGCCGGTATTGTGGTCCACCCAGTCGGTGTTGTGTATCCATCCGCCGAAGAGCATGGTCGCCCGCATCTCCCTGCGGGAGCCGAAGTCCCGGTAGGACCAGTGGCCCTTGTACCCCTCGACGAGCTTCGTCGCGACCGCTCGCCGCCCGTCGAACTCGGGGTTCCCGGTCCCGGAGATGGTGATGATGGCGCTCGTGGCGATGTTGTAGCCCGCCATGCGGACGAGCGTGGAGCCGACAACCTCCGCGGCGGTCTCCTGCTCCTCCATCTTCGGCGGGTCGACGATGACGATATACTCGGTCCCGCGCTCGTCCTTGCCGTAAAAGCCCTCCGACTTCCCCTCACCCTTCTTCCCGGTGATCGTGATCTTCCCCCGGGGCCGGATGAGCGCGTCCTCGGCGGCGAGCGACTCCGGAGTGAACGAGGCGATGTCGCTGTTGAAGAAGAGGGCGGAGTCGGGGACGCCCCCCGAGGCGGTCAGGTCGGAGGCTTGGCGGGGCCTTCCGACCATCCTTCCCAGGTGGCGGGGGAAGTTGAAGACGCGCAGGAACCGCCAGTAGATGGTGTTCTCCACCCAGGCGCCGTCGAAGAAGAATGTGCCCTGGATGTCCTCGCAGTGGCTCTGTATCCCCAGGAAGCTCCGGTAGTCGACGTTGTCGCGCGCGAGGTCCGCCTCCATCTTCCCGAGCTTCTCGCGGAGCTCCGTCCGCTGCCCCCGGTAGCTTGCGAGCGTGATCTCCTCCCGCACGCGCGCCCACTCGGCCACCCGCTTCATCACGTCGTTGATACGCGCCTCGCGGTCCCCGGGGGCCGCGGCGAGGCTTCCGCGGAGAACGGCGACGAGCGCCAGTGAAAGAATCGATCTGCGTGTCATGGGTGTGCCTTTCTCCTGGTTGTCATTGCTTCAACGCCGGATCCTGGTTGAAGAACCGGGCGAGCGCCCCGTACAGTTCCGGGTGCCGCGCCCGGAGCAGGCGCGGCTGCCCGAAGAAATACTCCACCGCCACCGCGAAAAACTCCGCCTCGTTCTCAGCGGCGTACGGGCGGAGCAGCGACTGGCCCTTTTCCACCTTCTCCATCTCCGCGCGGATCAGGGCGAGCCACTCGCCCACGGCGGCCCGCGCGAGCATCCTCGGCACGCCGTTCGGCCCGCCGCTCTTCATGTCCATCAGGTGCGCGAATTCGTGGAGCGCGACGTTGCCTGCGTCCGGGGGGTTCCGCCACCCCGTCCGAACCGCGTCCCGGGCCACGATGACCGGCCCCTGCCCGTGCGCCTGGCCGTCGAACGGCCCGCGGGGCGCGCACCTGAACTCCTCGTCGAAGCTCCCCGGGTACACGAGGATCGTGTGCCCGCGCGGCAGCTCCCATTCCGGCTGCCCGTGCAGGAGGACCGCCGCCCCCGCCGCGATGAGCGCCCGGAGCTCGCCGGTGACGCGCACCCCGTCCACGCCCTCGATCGCGTGCTCGCCGAGGAACCAGCGCAGGTCGCGCTCGAAACGGGCGCGCCCCGCCCTGTCAAGCCCGCGGTAAAACCGGACGTCCCGGAGAAGAACCTCCCGCCATGCCGCGGGAAACTCCTCCCGCGCGAGCCGCATCCTCCTGAACGGCCGCCGCAGCGCTCCCGCGGCATACAGGGCGAGCGCCGCGACCGCCAGGAACCCCCACGCGGGCCGCCCGAAGCTGCGCGCGAGCGCGATAACGCAGAGCGCCACGCCCGCGGCGCATATCCCGTGCGCCACGATGTCGGCTTTCGCGATGGTCCGCATTCGCCATGCCGCCTGGCAGGGATGCCTGCACTGCTCCTCTCCGGTCGTTCCGGCCCGTGCCCGGTGACCATCCGCCGCGCCGCCTCAGAGCTTCCCCGAGCGCATGATGCCGAAGATGAGCCGGAGCCCCAGGAGCCCCGTGAGCACGAACCCGGCGAGGCCGAGGAGCGGAACCCCGAGCAGGCGCGGCCCCCGGTCGCTCAGGGTCACGACCGAGGAGCCGATGATGAGGGCCGCCACGACCAGGCCGAAGGCGATGCGGTT
>JBAXOY010000101.1:0-10900 GCA_037133055.1 Chlamydiota bacterium | reverse complement strand
GAGCCATTTTGGATCACGTTGGTGGTTGCCTTGGCCTCCTGGCCCGCGAGCAGAAAAGCCAGCGCACCCAGGAGACTGGCGAAGGTGGCGTCTTTCAAAAAGGCACGTTTTTCTGGCTTCAAGGAATTCGGGAACTTGGCCACCCAGGAGCGGCCCACGGTTTTGGAGTTCGTTGCATTCATGTTTTCCTGTGCTTTCAGTTTTGTTTTCTGGGTTATCAGCGGACCACGCGGGCGGCTTTCAATGACTTGAATGGGCTGCCCAGTTCGTGACCTTCGTGCGCCTAAGTTAGCACCCGCGCCCCGCCCCGCCTAGCTCCCCAAGTGGGTAGTTTTCGAGACGGACTTGAACCCCCTGGTCGCGCAGTCAATCCGCGTGCCGTCGCTGAACTTCACCGCCAAGGGCTTGTCGGTCAGGTTGTATACGACATAGATTCTGCGTCCGGCCTTGGTATAGACGTTGTACAGCGGGTAATCGGCCGTCACGCCCTTGTCGATGGCTCCCAGGCTGTTTAAGGTGTCCACCCAGTGCTGGAGGAAGGCGCGCGAGTTGCCAGGTTCGACCTTCATCGCCGGGGTCGCCGCGGGCACGGCCGCGGAGAAGGCGTTCGGGGAGAAGGGTCCGCCGAGGGTCGTCATCGACGAGACGGCGAGCGTGATGATCACCTTCGCGTTCCTCCCGCTCACGGCATGGGCGCTCCTCGCGGGGTTCATCCTCAACCGCGTCATGGACATCGTCAAGCCGTTCCCGGCCGACAGGCTGCAGGGTTTGCGGGGCGGGTGGGGGATCATGATGGATGACCTCGTCGCGGGGATCTACGCCAACCTGGCGCTCCGGCTGGGGTTGGCCCTGCTGGCGCTCAAGGGATGAAGATGACTACGCGCGGCGCACTGATCGGGGGAGTGACGGTCCTCGCCTTCGCGGCGGCGTTTTCCGCGCCCGCCGCCGCGTTCTGGCGCCCGTTCAAACCCCTTTCGTACCCGACCCCCCAGGAGCAGTTCGAGTACGCCGAGTCGCTCGAGAAGGCGGGCAATCCCAATGGGGCGATGGACTCCTACCAGAAACTCGTGGACGACTTCGGCGAATCCGCGCTCGCCGCCGAGGCCCAGTTCAGGGTCGCGGAGATGCTCGAGAAGACGAAGCGCTACTACCCGGCCTTCAGCGCCTACCAGGTGGTCCTCGATAAATTCCCCTCGTACCCCAAGGTAAACCTGATCCTCGACCGCCAGTTCAAGATCGGGAACCTCTTCCTCAAGGGCACGACGGTCGCCTTCCTCGCAATCAACCCGAGCGGCTCGTACAAGCGCGCGATCGCCATCTTTCAGAAGATACTCTCCAACGCCCCCTTCAGCGAACTCGCCCCGAACGCCCAGTACAACCTTGGACTGGCCTACATGGAGAAGAAGAACTACACCGAGGCCTCGATCGAGTTCGAAAAGGTCCCCGCGCGCTATCCCCACAGCGACTTCATCGCCCCGGCGAAGTACCAGCTCGGGGTGTGCGCCTACCGCCAGGCGATCGCCGCCCAGTACGACCAGGAGGCCGCCCAGGAGGCGATCAACAAGCTGAGGGAGTATGTCGAGGAGTTTCCCGCGGACAAAAACGCGGAGCCCGCCAAGGACATGATACACGAGCTCCAGGGCAGGAAGGCCGGCAACCTCTACAAGATCGGCTGCTTTTATCAGGAGCGGGACAACCCCAGGGCGGCCCTCATCTACCTGCAGGAGGTCGTCAGGGACTATCCGCTCACCCAGTATGGGGAGAAGGCCCGGAAGATCGCAAAGCGGGAGGAGCGGAAGCTCGAGTCGACGGAGGCGGTCAGGCAGGCGCAGGACACCGTCAATGAGATCGAGCGGCTTATCGCGAGCCAGGACTCGGCGATCGGGAAAATCAGGGCGCGGGGGCGCACCCGGTGGACATTCTGGCGCTACGTGGTGCCGCGGACGCTCACCCCGGATGAAACCCTCGAGGTGGACGAGCGGCGCGAGAAGATACGGGCGCTCCGCGAGCGGCTCGCGCAGGCATACCTCGACCTGAAGGAGAGGAGCGCGCTGTCGCGCAACCGCATGACGCTCCTCGACGCGGAGGCATTGGTCGAGAAGACGGAGGAGGCGCTGCGGGCCACGCAGCTCGAACTCCAGGTGGCCCAGAACAAACTCTCCGAGATCGGCGCGCTCCCCGAGGCGGAGTCGGCCATCATGGAGACCGCCGCGAAGGGGATCGCGGCGAAGGAGGAGCGCGCCCGGCAGCAGGAGGCCGCACTCGAGAGACTGCGCGCGGGACTCGGCGACATCGAGAAGGCGTCGGTCGAGGAGGATGCGCGCATCAAGGGCTATTACGCCCAGCAGCGCGCGGGGCTCGCCGTGAAGGGCGAGGCCGGGACCGGCGATACGGCTGCGGCCTCCCCGGCGCGGGGAGGGTGGTGGCGGCTGTTCCGGTTCGCGGCGATGCCCGTCCCCGGGGGGCAGGCGAACGCTTTGGCGGCGCAGCCCGCGGCCCCGCAGCCGTTGTCCTCGCCCGCCGCCCCGCCGCCGGCCGCACGCCGGTGGTTCTGGCCGTTCGGCGGCGGCGAGGCCAGGCGCGGGGAGAAGGCCGGGGCGAACGGCGAAGTCATCTATCGCGAGGCGGAAGATCTTCTGGCGCGGGCCGATGGCAGGAGACTCGAGGGGAAATGGGCTGAAGCCCTCGGTGATTACGACCGCGCCTCCCTCGCCCTGATGGAACTCCGGAACACCCTGCCGGACTACCGGAGCCGGGAAGTCCTCCAGTATCTCAGGAAGTGCCAGGAGGGACTGAAGGAGATGCGGCAGGAGAGCGCCCGGAAACAGTACGCGGAGCTCTCCGCAGATCTCGAGGCGCGGATACGGAAGAACCCCGATGACGCGGAAGCCCTCTTCTCGCTCGGGGCGATATGCCAGGGATACGGGGACGCGGGCAGGGCGATCGAATGTTTCCGCCGGGTGATCGCGCTCCAGCCCGACAACGCGAAGGCGTGGTATACCCTCGGCATCGCCTGCGTCGCACGGGGGGACTTCACGAGCGCCGCCCTCTGCCTCAAAAAAGCGGTCGCGGGCGACCCGCGCGACGCGCGCGCGCGACACGACCTCGGGCTCGTGTACCGGGAGCTCGGGGACTACGAGGCCGCCCGGGCGGAGTTCGATCGGGCGCTTCAGGAGGATCCCTCGTTCGCCCCCGCGTATTTCAGCCTGGGCCGGCTCTACCAGTCGGCGCTCGGGGACCGGGCGAAGGCGGCTGAGTGCTGGGAAAAGTACCTCCGGCTCAGGCCCGATGCCCAGGGGGCGCAGCAGATCAGGGAGTGGATCGAGCAGCAGCGTGCCCCCGCGGAACTCAAGACCTCGACCGCGCCGGGGGAGCTCGCGCCCTGAGACGGGTTTTCCCTTACTCAAAATGTTGGGATTTGGGCTTTGGGATTTGGGATTTACATGTGGTACTATAGCGCCCGGGCAAAAAGGAGAGCAACGATGAAAAAGCTGCTGGCGGTTGCGCTCGTGGGCATGGCGGTGGTTTCCCTGGCGGGATGCGGGTACCGTGTCGGCGCGGTGAACCCCGATGACCCGATCAAGACGGTATATATCCCGATGGTCAAGAACAACACGAAGGAGCCGGCCATCGGCGCCCGCGCGACCAGCAGCATCGTCACCGCCTTTCAGATCGACGGCACCTACATGGTCGTGAACGAGAAGGAAGCCGATGTCATACTTGAGACCACCCTCACGAGCTACAACCGCGATGCGCTGCGCTACGACAAGAACGACATCACGCGGGAGTACCGGCTGACAATCGGGGCGGACCTGATACTGAGGGATGCGAAGACCCGCAAGGTGATCTGGAGCGCAAAGAGGGTCGAGGGAGAGAAGGCCTTCTTCGTCACCGTCACCCTCCCCGAGTCGGAGAGGATAGCCACGCCGTTCGCGCTCGAGGACCTCGCCTCACACATCGTAGAGCGGGTCACGGAGAGGTGGTAATACCGCGGGTTCTGGTTTCTGGGTTACGGGGAAAGAGGAAATGAAATCCGCGGCCACGGGAATGTCCCGAATGGCCGCGGCAACATTATGGGGAGGGTTCAGGCGATCTTGCGGGCAAGGCGGGATTTCTGCCGGCTCGCCCTGTTCTCGGGGATGATCTTTTTCTTCGCGGCCTTGTCCATGGCGGATGCGACGGAGGGAAAGAGCTTCGCGGCCCCTTCCTTGTCCCCCTTCTCGACGAGGAGCTCGTATTTCCTCGCGAGCGTCTTCAGAGCGGATTTCACGCGCGCATTGCGGATGCGCTTCTTCTCGTCCGAGCGCATGTGCTTCATACCGGATTTTCTGGTCGGCATTGTGTGCTTCCTCCTGTGGGATGTCGCGGCCCCGTGAGCGGATTCACCGTGTGGGGTGCATGTGTACCAACTTCCCGCCCGAATGTCAACGGGTATGAAGTTTTGTGTATGAAGTTTTGCGGAACCTGAGAATACTATAGCCATGGCAACAATGCGCATCGCGCGGTCAGCCTCCGTCGTCGGCCTGGCGACGCTCGTGAGCCGCATCCTTGGCCTTGCGCGGGACATGATCATCCTCAAGATCTTCCCGCCGATGCTCACCGACGCGTTCTACGCCGCCTTCCGCATCCCAAGCACACTGCGCTATCTGATGGGGGAGGGGGCGTTGAGCGCCGCCTTCATCCCGGTCTTCAGCGACTATCTGCGGAACAAGTCGCGGAGGGAGGCTTGGGAGCTGGTCACGGCCGTGTTGATCGTCCTTCTCGCCGCGACGGGTGTCATCGTGGCGGCCGCAGTCGTTTTCGCCCCGTGGATCGTGCGCGTCGCGCTCTGTGGCTGGGCCGCCAAGGCCGCCACCGCGGAAAAGTTCCGGATCACCGTGGGACTTACGCGCATGCTGTTTCCCTACCTGATCTTTGTTTCCCTCGTGGCCCTCTGCATGGGGGTCCTGAACTCACTGAAGCACTTTGCCATGCCCGCTCTCTCCCAGGCCGCCTTCAACGCGGTGCTGATCTTTTCCGCGCTCGTCATCGCTCCGCACTGGGGGACGCGGCCCGACGAACACGTGTTCGCCCTCGGCCTCGGCGTCCTGCTCGGGGGCGCGGTGCAACTGGCGATGCAGATACCGGTCCTCCGCAGGAAGGGATTCATCCTGGTCATCGGACGAGTATGGACCCACCCCGAGATACGGCGCATCGTCCGGCTCATGATCCCCGCGACCATCGGGCTCGCGGTGTACCACGTCAACCTCCTGGTGGACAACCTTGTCGCCTCCCTTCTCCCGGAGGGGAGCGTGACCTATCTCTATGCCGCAACCCGCCTCATCCAGTTCCCCATGGGCACGTTCGTAATCGGCATCACGACCGTCGCCTTCCCCCTCATGGCCGGATACGCAATCGCGGGGGACCTCGGGAAGCTCAAGGAGGCGATGAACTACGCGCTGCGCCTCTCCTTCTTCGTCATCATCCCCGCCGCGGCGGGGCTCATGGTGCTCGGGAGGCCCATCATCCGTCTCCTCTACGAGCGGGGGCAGTTTCTCGCGGCGGGGAGCACCGACCCGACGTATACCGCCCTGCTCTTCTACTCGCTCGGGCTTTTTGCGTCAGGCGGCGTCTCGGTGGTCGTGCGCTGTTTCTATTCGCTCGAGGACACGCGGACGCCCGTGCGGGTGGCCTGCGTGGCGGTGGGCGCCAACATCGTGCTGGACTTCGCCCTCATGGTCCCCCTCCGGCACGGCGGCATCGCGCTCGCGACCTCCGTCTCGTCGTTCATCAATCTCTCGATGCTCCTATGGCTGCTTCGGAAGAAGGTGGGGCGGCTCGGTTTGCGGCGGGTGAGGGAATCGCTCGCGAAAATCGCCGCGGCCACCACCGCGATGGCCGCGGTCGCCTGGGGGGTGTGCCGGGTGGTTGCCGCGCACACGGCGGCGGACCATCTCGGGGGGAAGTCAGCAAGGGTGTTTGTCCCCCTCGCGGCGGGCATCGCGGCGTACGCCCTGACGGCGCTCGCCGTCAAGTCGCCCGAACTCGGGGAGCTCTGGCGGGAGTTCAGTCGCCGGAGGGCATAGGAAAGGAGGGACGGAAATCCGACTTCGACGTTATGTAGCGTGAGATGTGAGATTGATGCGTATCGTTAATCTGACAACCAAGGAGCATATCATGCAAGACAACGGTTCAATCGGCATGCTTTTCGATCTGTCCTTCACGGAATTCGTCACAACGCGCATCATCAAGATTCTCTTCATAATCGGTGTTGCCTTTGCCGCAATCTGGGCTTTCGTCCTGATTGTTGGCGGGTTCAACGCCGGTGCGGGCAGGGGGATTTTGTTTCTCATAGTGTCTCCCGTTGTCTTTCTCCTCTTTGTGCTTATTGCGAGGATATGGTGCGAGTTGATTATCGTGGTGTTTCGCATCGCCGAAAATACGAGCAGGCTTGTAGAACAAGGAAAATCATAATCCGGTGGCAGGGGGTCGCGTAGAGGGGGCTCATACCTTTTTCCCCCTTCCCCCTCTTGAGGAGGAGCCTGACCTTGCACGCCGGCAGACGGGGGCAGGCAGGGGTCGGCCCACCGGCGGCCGGCCCGGACATCCGGTGAAAGACACTGCGCATGGTCGCCAAGCCCGACCGCACGGTGCGCCGCCCGGTGGAACGCTGCGTGGGGCGCGGTCGCTCACTGGCCAACCATGCCCCGGCCCGCGTCGAGCGCCGCCGGGTCTTCGACCTGCCCGAGCCGAAGCCGGAGGTCACCGGGCATCAGGCCGAAGTCTCCGCCACAGGCGGATCCGCCTCCGGCGGAAAAACCTGCGCCTGCGGATGCCTCAACGGAGACGGCAATCCATTGGGTTGTCTCGTAGTGGCGCATCAGTTTTTCCATGAAGTTCACAGGCAGGGAGTAATGGTGAGTAAGACTACCGGTGTCCTGGCGGCAGGGGCTTTTGCGGCAGTGGCGGGCGGCCTCGCGGGCGTGTTCGCCTGCCTCGCGGGCGGAGATACCCAGCCCCTTCTGTGGGCCGCCGTTCCCCCGGCGGGCGCTGCGGCGTCGCTTTGCCTGTGGCGCGCCCTCGTGCGCAGGGCGGGAGAAGGCGGTCATTTTGTGGCGAGCGTGCCGTTTCTGGCCCTGCTGATCCCGATGTTTTTCTTCCCCGATTATCTCGTCGGCACCGGGCCATCGCTTGTCATTTCCGTTGCGCTTGCCGCGATCACGGTCAGCGGTTTCGTTGCGGTGGTTTTTCTCATGTTTTCCGCTGCGTCTCCGGCATGGGAGAGCGGACTGGAACGGCGCTCGCGTGCGATAGTGATCGCGGCGATCATCATCTTCACGGGTGCCGCGATCGTTCACTCCGTCGCCATGTACCGCGCCTTCGGGTATCCGGGGCACGACCTGTGTGTGTTTACCCAGTCGTTCTGGACCTCTCTCCACGGCAGGCTGTTCTGGAATACGGAGGAGCACTATCCCGGCTGCTCGCGTTTCGGAAAGCAGTTGTGCCCGATCATGTTTCTCCTGGTGCCGTTCTTTAAATGCGCCCCGCACTGTGCGACAATCTTCGCGCTGGACGCGCTGGCGCTCGGCCTGGGCGGGCTCGTGGTGTACCGTTTCGCACAAGACGATCTCGGCGGGTATGCGGCCGCGTGCTTCGCGCTCTCGTATCTCATGCACCCGGGAATAAGCTACCAGGCGCTGGTCCCCTATTACTTCATGCATTATGCGCCGCTCTTCCTCCTCCTCGCGCTGTACTTCTTTGCCCAAAAGAGGCTCGGGGCGTTCATGGTCGCGCTGCTCCTCGCCTGGAGCACTCGCGAGGATATCGCGCTCACCACCGGTATGTTCGGCATTTACGCGCTCGTCAGGAGAAGGCGCGCGGCCTGGGTGGCGATCCCGATACTGGGAAGCATGCTCTGGTTTGCCATCGCCGTGTGGGTGGTCATTCCCGCGCTTGGCCCCGGGACGATGCGGTTTCTCTTCAGGGACACGAGCGGGTGCATCGGGGGCATCACGCGGGCGTTCCTGGTTGAACCCGGTGCGGTCTGTGCGCGGCTCCTGTCTCCGGGGATGATCAGGCTCGCCTACCTGGTGCTGATGCCGCTCGGCATCCTCCTCCCCCTCGCGAGTGCCGAGGTCCTCTTCGCGCTGCCCACGTATCTGATCCTGGGCATCTCCTCGCAGGAGACGACGCGGCTGATCGACTACTATTACTATCTGCCGGCGGTCCCGTTCCTGTTCGCGGGGGCGGTCGCGGTGGTCGCGCGCTGTTCCCGTTGCGTCGCCCTGCCGTTCGCGACGCAACGTCAGGCGGCGAACGTGATCTCCACTCTTGTCCTTTTTCTCTCCTGTGCGGTCTTCGTGCGGGGGCCGCTCAACGAGACGCTCCACGCCGGCATTCATCCGTTCGGTTCCCCCCCGGATGCCGGGTACACCGAGGCGCTGCGGAGAGCAGTGAACCTCATTCCCTGTGACGTGAGCGTCTTTACGCCGCGTTACCTTGCGCCGCACCTCGCGAAGAGGATGGTGGTCATGTTCAAAACCCCCTGTGATGCGGAGTATCTCATCGTGGATATGCACACGAAGGACCAGCAGACGCGTGGCATTCAGAACAACCCCTTCATCCGCTCCCTCGGAAGCAACCCCGCGTACCGCGCGATTTTCGAGGAGCGGGGAGTGGCCGTCTATCGAAGGGCCGGTGCGCGATGAGCGCGGGCCGGAAAGGGGGATCATGATGCGCAACGCGGGTGCGCGCTCGGCCGGCGGGCCGGAGGACCATCGGCTTCGGCAGCGGGCTGATCTCCGGTATTGCGCAACGCTCATACTGCTGTGCTGCGTTTTCTTTTACCGGATACTCCTCGCTCCCGGGGCGATGCTCTATCACCCCAAATCAGATTTCTGGCGCTTCCTCGCCCCCCAGGTGACATTTGTCGTCGATTCCCTGTATCGCGATGGGGAACTCCCGCTCTGGGATCCGTTCACATATTCGGGCAGGCCCCCGTACGGCGTTCCCCAACTTGGCGTATTCTATCCCTTTTTTATTTTCGTTCTCCTCTCCAGATCGCTGGGCGCATACGGAGTCCTCTTTCTCCTGCACGCCGCGATCGCCGCCCTCGGGATGTATTTCTTTGTCATGGAGATATCCGGCAAGAGAGAACAGGCCTTTCTCTCGGCGCTCATATTCGCCTTCTGCGGGTATATGTCCTCACGCCTTCTCGCGGGGCAGTACTGGCATTTTTGCGCCATCGCGTGGATACCGTTCGTGTTCTTGTGCGCCGAAAGGCTGGTGCGTCGGCCGGGCCCAGGCGCCTCCGCGCTGCTGGGGGCGGCGTGTGCCATGCAGTTCCTTGCGGGGCACACGCAGTATTTCTACTACACGATGCTTGTCCTCCTGGCGTACCTCGCATTCAGGCTGGGGATCGAGGCCCGGGATCGCGGAGTCCGCGAACAGGCAAAAATCGTGCTGTCTCTCGCCTTGTCAGGAGGGATCTTCGCGCTGCTCGGCGGAGTCCAGCTTTTCCCGGCGGTCGAATTCTCCCGGTACGCCTACCGGGCCAACATGTACAGCTACCAGGTCGCCTCGGGATTATCGCTTCCGCCTTCACACCTGCTGACGCTGGTCTTCCCCAACCTCAAGGGCTCGGCGGTCGATTCCTCGTACTGGGGAGGAGGCAACTTCTGGGAGCTCTGCGCGTACGTGGGACTGATCCCCCTCGCGCTCGCCGCCGCATCGGGCGTCCTGTGTCGGGACCGGTATAACGCATTTTTCCTGGTGCTCCTCATCCTCTCGCTGCTCTTTGCGATGGGGCCGACGGTCCCTTTCTTTCCTCTGTTGTACCGCTTCCTTCCGGGAATCAGTCTCTTCCGCTGCCCCTCGCGGATGCTGGCCCTCTTCGTCTTCGCGTTCGCGATTGTCGGCGGATACGGCTTCTCGTCCCTTCGAGGGGGGGGGCGCGGGGTGAGGGGCGTGGCGCGGGCGGCGGTCGTGTCGTTCCTGATGCTGCTCCTGGCCATCGCGGCATTCGTGTTCTTCGGTGATCAGGCGGTGGGCGCGGGGAAGGCCCTCGTGCGCTTCGTCTTCAGCCTCGACCCGGCGGGTCCCCACACGCGCAGCCTCGCCGAGTGGCAGGCGCTCGTCCCCGCACACTATGAAAAGCTGCGGCGGGCCCTCACCGCTCCCTGGCAGCTCGCAAACCTGGTGATTGCCGTGTGCGTGTTCGCCCTGCTGCTCCGGAGGCGCGCCTCGCTGCGGGTGAAGTCGGTCGCACTGTGCGCGGCCGTGCTGATCGATCTCTGGTCCCTCGGCCTGCCGATGCTCGCGGTGAGATATCCCGGCGAGGTGATGGCGCAGGGCCCCGTCGCGAAATTTCTCGCGCGGGACCACGGTCTGTTCCGGATACACGAGGTCGGCGGCGGGGTGCCCCTCGAGCAGTCCGAGCCTGCGGGGATCGCGAAAATCAAGGGGTTTGAATCCGTCTTTCTGAGCTATTACATCGACTACCTTGCCTGCCTCGAGTTCGAGGGGAGGCACAGCCTCGGCGCGAGCGACTTCGACTACGAGCTGAGGAATTATCTGGAGATCGCGGGGACCGCTCTGGACGCGCCCGCGCGGCGTGCGGACAACCTCAACCTCCTCAACCTCCTGAACGTGAAGTATGTTCTTACGGGCGCGCCGCTGTTGCACCCGGCGATGGAGCTTGTCTATGAATGGCAGGCGCCGCCGGGATACCGCGACCCGCTCGGCAGGAGCTATGGGCGCACACTCGTGTACGCCAACCGCGCGAGCATGCCGAGGGCGTTCGTGGTGCGAAATGCCGTCGTCGCCCGCGACGGGTATGAGAGCCTGGGGCTGATCAAAACGAATGATCCGCGGAGGACCGTGGTGCTCGACGCACCGGCGGGGCGCCTGGAGAATCCAGGAA
>JBAXOY010000100.1:0-10965 GCA_037133055.1 Chlamydiota bacterium | reverse complement strand
AGCCGCCGGGGAACATCCCGGCCGCGGACGTCTTCTCGCGGTAATCCACCGTCAGGGGGAAAAAGTCCACTCCCTCGCGGATCCGGGGCGCGACCGTCACCGCGCAGAGGACCACCGTGTCCCCGTACCGGACCGTGCATGCGCCGTGTGCCTGCTTTGCAAGCTTGCCCGTCTCGATGACCAGCTCCTTGCCGTTGATCGTCGTTGAGACACTGTTGACCATGACCGTACCTTTCTCCTCTCTCCTTCACCTGCGATGCGCGAGCGCGCTCCCCGGCGGCCTCCATAGGCCGCAAAGCCCGCGCTGCCCGGGTGCGCGCACTGCGCGCCTCGCCGGGCTCTCGCGACGCGGGCTATTTCCTCAGTTCGAGCTTTTTGATCAGCGCCTTGTAGCGCTCCTCGCTCACCCCGTGCAGATAGTCGAGCAGCTTGCGCCGCCGCCCCACGAGCATCAGGAGGCCCCTGCGCGAGTTGTGGTCCTTCGCGTGCAGCTTCAGGTGCCCCGCGAGGTCGTTGATCCTCGCCGTGAGCAGCGCCACCTGGACATCGGCCGATCCGGTGTCCGTTTCGTGCAGACGGTACTGCTTCACGAGGGCTTCCTTCCTCCCCGTATCCATCGCCATTGTGAATCCTCCTCTTCCTGTTGCTCCCCCTTCCACGCGCGCCGTCGGCGACTCGGCCGGCCTAGATGAGGGACTGTGGCACGGCGCCCCCGCGCCCCGCGCGGGACCCGCCGTGTACCGATGCACCAGTATGCAGCATTTGAGCCGCAATTGCAATGTCGCGTTGCATCTGCCGGGCGAGCGCTTCCTCTGTGGCAAACCGCCGCTCTGCCCGGATGCGGGCCCCCACGAAGACCTCCATCATTTTCCCGTAGAGATCCCGGGAGAAGTCGAAGAGGTGGACCTCCACGACGCCGCGGGTGTCGATGTTGAGGACCCCGTCGTGCGTTTTTCCCCCGACGGCGGCGCGTGCGGCGTAGACCCCCGGGGGAGGAAGCAGGGCCCCTTCGAGCGCAATATTCGCCGTGGGGACCCCCAGGGTCCTGCCGAGGGCCTTCCCCCGCGTCACGGGCCCGCACAGCGAGTACGGTCTCCCCAGCAGCCGCGACGCCTCCGAAAGCTCCCCGCGCCGGACCATACGGCGGATGGCGGTCGAGCTGACCCCCCGCCCATCGAGGGTGAATCCCTCGACCACGGCGACCGTAAAGCCGCGGGCCTCCCCGAGCCTGCGGAGGAGTTCAACGGTGCCGCGTGCCCCGCGCCCGAAGGCGAAGCGGGGCCCCACAACGATGCCGGCGAGATCCACCGCCCGGAGAAGGCGGTCGCGGACAAATCCCTCCGCGTCCATCGCGGCGACCTCCCGCGTGAACGGGAGAACGACGCACAGACGCACCCCGAGGCCGCCGAGAAGCGCGAGCCGGTGCTCACGCGTGGTGAGCAGGGCAGGCGTCGCGCCCCCGAGGACCTTCCGGGGGTGAGGGTCGAAGGTGAGCACCGCCGGCGCCGCCTTCAGGCGCTTCGCCTCGCGGACGAGCGCGCCGATGACCCGCGCGTGCCCGAGGTGCACGCCGTCGTAGACCCCGATCGAGAGAACCACGCGCCCGGCCTTCCGGAGCGCCGGGTCATCCAGCCCGTTCACCACTTTCATTGTCAAGGCTCACTCAGCCGGCAGCAGTTTCTCTTCCATCTCCGCCCGCGACATTTTCATCAGCGCCTCGAGCGGGATCGCCCGCTCCAGGGTGAACGCCCCCACCCGCGCGCGCGTGAGCTTCGTCATGTGGGCTCCGCACCCGAGCGCGTCGCCTATCTCCGCGCAGAGCGTCCGCACGTACGTGCCCTTCGAGCACCGCACCCTGAGCCTCGCCTCCGGCGGCGCAAACCCGCGGAGCTCGAGCTCGTGGATGATGATCGGCCGCGGGCTTCGCTCGACCGTCACCCCCCTCCGCGCGAGGCGGTACAGGGGCTGCCCCTTCCGCTTCAGCGCCGAGTGCATCGGCGGCACCTGGCTCCGCGCCCCCCCGAGCTTCGCGAGCGCGTCCCGGAGCGCCTCTTCGGTCACCCCGCGCCAGTCCTTCCGTTCGGTGACGGCGCCGTCCGCGTCCTGGGTGTCCGTGCTGACCCCGAGCTCGAGCGACGCGAGGTACTCCTTCTCCATGCGCTGGTAGACATCGAGCCGCCGGGTCGCCGCGCGCCCGAGCCCGAGCACCAGGACCCCCTCGGCGGAGGGATCAAGCGTCCCCGCGTGACCGGTCTTCCGGTAACGGAACCGGCGCCGCACGGCGTCCACGACGTCATGCGACGTCATGCCCCCCGGCTTCGCCACGACGAGGATTCCGCTCTTCTCCTCCGGCGCGGGCGATCGCGTCCCTGACATCATCGCACACCCTCCGTTCGACATCCCCGGGCGAGCCCGCGACGGTCGCCCCGGCCGCCCCCGGGTGCCCGCCCCCTCCGTACCGCGCGGCGACGGCGTTCACGTCGATTGCCGCGTCGCGGGACCTCAGGCTGACGCGGACCCCTTCCCCCACGGGCGCCTCCTCGAACAGCGCCGCCGCCCTGACGCCGGCGAGATCGCGCGCGTAGTTGATGAACCCCTCCGCGTCCTCCGGCCCCGCGCCGGTTTCCGCGTACATTCCGGGCGTGATCCACAGCCAGGCAAACTCGCCGCCCGGGTCCACGCGAAGCCCCTCGAGCACCTTCGCGAGCAGCCGCATCTTCCGCGGCCGGTGCGCCGCATAGATACGGTCGGCGACCTCGCGCGGGTCCGCCCCACGCTCGACGAGCTCCGCCGCCACGCGGTGGGTGAACGGCGTCGTGTTGCTGTAGCAGAACCGCCCCGTGTCCGTGAGTATCCCCGCGTAGAGGCACATGGCGATGTCGCGGTCGATCGCGACCCCGAGCTCCTTGATAAGCAGGTAGATGAACTCCGCGGTCGCCGACATGCCGGGATCGACCCAGTGGACGCGCCCCCACCGGATGTTGCTCGGGTGATGGTCGATGTTCACGACCCCGGGCATGGCGAGCACGCGCTCCGCGATCCGCCCCAGCCGCTCGGGGATCGGGGTGTCGAGGACGATCGCGAGGTCTCCCGCCGGCGCATCCGCGTCTCCGGGAACCCGTATCCGGGAGCTCCCCGGGAGGAACAGGCAGTTCTCCGGAACCGCGTCGGAGAGCCACATCTCCGCCGTCTTTCCCATGCGCACGAGCGCGGCTGCGAGCGCGAGCTGCGACCCGATGCAGTCGGCGTCCGGCCTCACGTGCCCGCAGACGAGGAACGCGCGATGACCGCGCAAAAGCCCCGCGACGGCGCGCAGGGGGCTCTCACTGCTCATCGCGTTTCTCCGCCTCGATCTTATTGAGTATCTCCATGATGTGAAATCCCCTGTCCGCGGAGTCGTCGAGCGCGAACTCGAGGCGGGGGGTGTGCCTGAGCCTCACCCGCGCGCCGAGCTCCCGCTGGATGTAGCCCGCGGCGCTCACGACCCCGTCCATGGTGTCCTTCTTCGCCTTCTCGCTCCCCATGACGCTGAGATACACCTTCGCGTGGGAGAGGTCCGGGCTCGCCTTGACGCCTGTCACCGTCACGAACCCGATGCGCGGGTCCTTGAGGCCGCGCTGGAATATGATGCCGAGCTCCTCCTTCAGGAGCTGCTCGACCCGCTCCATTCTTCGACTGGCCATGACTCACCTTCAAGGGTTCAAGGTTCGGTATTACAGCATCTGGATGCAGTAGTCCGCCAGTACGGCGTCTCCGCGGCGCTCGACGCAGCGCGCGACCGCTTCGAGCACCCCGTGCGCCCGCTCGCGGTCCGACGCCACCGTGACCGCCGCGAGATGGGCGGAGCACCACCGCTCGTGGTCGGCGACCTCGGCGATGGAGACGTTGAATCCGGCGCGCACCCGGTCCTTGACCGACCTCAGGACCTGCCGCTTGTCCTTGAGGGAGCGGTTCCCCGGCATGCTGAGCTGCATTTCCAGAACGCCTATGATCATGCGTGCGGTCCTCGGACAGGCTCCCGGGTCGAAGGTGTAACATTGAGAGCACAACGGCACGGTGAGGGCATCAGAGGGAAGCATAGGGGTCGGGGCCTGATCGCGTCGGGACCGCGGGGGCGGGTATGAGGGCGCGAGCCGCCCCGTCGACCGTCCGGTCAGAGCTTCTGCGGGACCTTCTCCATCTTGTACACTTCTATGATGTCCCCCTCGTGGAGGTCCTTCAGGTTGGCGAGGCGTATGCCGCACTCGGTGCCGCTCTTCACCTCCCTGACCTGGTCCTTGAAGCGGCGCAGGGACAGGATGGTGCCCTCGTGGACGATCTTCTCTCCCCGTATGACGCGCGCCCGCGCGTTTTCCGTCACCTTCCCCTCCACGACCATGCTGCCGGCGACCTGATCGCCCTTCACGGCCTTGAATATCTGCTTCACCTCCGCGCGGCCGATGACCGTCTCCCTGATCGCGGGATCGAGCAGGCCCTCCATCGCTTTCCGGACATCCTCGATCGCCTCGTAGATGATGTCGTAGAGCTTGATCTCCACGCTCTCCCTGCGGCTCAGCTCTTTCGCGTCGACGTCGATGCGGGTGTGAAAGCCGATGATCACGGCGTCGGAGGCGGAGGCGAGCATCACGTCGCTCTCGTTGATGTCCCCCACCACGCAGCGGAGCGCCCTGACGGAGACCCGCTCGGTGCTGAGCTTCCGCAGGGCGTCCCGGAGCGCCTCCACCGATCCCTGCACGTCGCCCTTCAGGATGAGCCGCAGCTCCTTCGCCTTGCCCGCGGCGATCCGCGTGAACAGCTCCTCGAGGGTCATCTTGCTCTTGGCGGCGGCGCCTGCGGCGCCCCGCTCCAGGCGGAGCCCCTCGGCGAGCCCCTTCGCCGCGCGTTCGCTTTCGACCGCGCGGAGCTCCTCTCCGGGCTGGCATACGCCGGCGAGGCCGAGCACCTCCACCGGCCTGGCCGGCCCGGCCTCGCGGACCCGCGCGCCGCGATAGTCGAAGAGCGCCTTGACCTTGCCGGCGCAGGTCCCGCAGACGATCGGGTCGCCCACCCTGAGCGTTCCCCGCTTCACCAGCACCGTCGCGACCGCCCCGCGCTCCTTGTCCATCTTCGCCTCAATCACCACCGCGCGCGCGGGGGCGGTGGGATTGGCCTTGAGCTCCATCACCTCCGCCTGGAGAACGATCATCTCCAGGAGGTGGTCGAGCCCCGCCCGCGTGGTCGCCGAGACGTCGCAGAAAATCGTCTGCCCCCCGTATTCCTCCGGGCTGAACCCTATCTCCATGAGCTGCCGCCTGACCTTCTCGGGCTGGGCGCCCGGCTTGTCGATCTTGTTCACCGCAACCACGAGCGGCACCTCGGCCGCGAGGGCGTGGTCGATCGCCTCGCGCGTCTGGGGCATCACGCCGTCGTCCGCGGCGACGACAAGCACGGCGATGTCGGTGATGTTGGCGCCCCTGGCCCGCATCGCGGTGAACGTCTCGTGCCCCGGGGTGTCGAGAAAGGTGATGCGCCCCTTCGGCAGCGCCGCCTCGTACGCGCCGATATGCTGGGTGATTCCTCCCGACTCTTCCTCCACCACTTTGCTCTTGCGGATCGCGTCGAGGAGCGAGGTTTTTCCATGGTCGATGTGTCCCATGAAGGTCACCACCGGGGCCCTCGGGACAAGATCCTTCGGATCGTCCGCAAAGGCCTCATCCGCGGGCGTCGCCTCGATCACGATCTCCGCTTCGCAGCCGTGCTCGTGGGCGACGATCTCCACCGTCGCTGCGTCGAGATTCTGGTTGATCGCGGCCATCACGCCGAATTTGATGAGGGTGCGCATGACCTCTTCGGGCTTTGCCTGCAGGAGCTCCGCGAGCTTCCGGGCGTTCACGGGCATCATCACGGCGATCTTCCGGAGCGGCGCGGCGGGCTCGGGCTTCTTCTCGGGAGGCTGCGGCGCGGCGGGGGCCGCCGGGGCTTTCCCCCCGGCCGGGGGCTTCGCGGGCGCGGGCTTCGCGGCCGCGGGGGGAGGAGCGGCCTTTTTCGCCGCGGGGGCCGGGGCCGCCTGTTTCTCGCGGGGGGCCTTCGCGGCCCGGGGCTTCGCGGGGGCCGCGGCGGGGGGGGCCTTCGGCTTCTCTCCCGCGGGGGCGCCGGACGCCTTTCTTACGCGCGCGGCGACATCCTCGTCGATGCTGCTGGAAGGGCTCTTGACTGAGACCCCCATCCCGACGAGGCGCGCGATGACATCCTTGCTCCCGATGCCCAGCTCCCTGGCTAGATCATATATTCTCACGCGCACGATAATCCCCCCCTTCACCCATTCATGGATTGCATGTCCCCGCAGGCATGTTTCATGCTCCGGCTCCGTCGGCGGTGCCGTCACTCTTCGCTCCGGCCGCCCCGCCCTCCGCCGCGTTTCCGGATCCGTCGCCCGGTTCAGGGGCGGCAAGCTCTTCGTCGCCTGCCGGCGCGTCGGCGGGCGCGGTCTCCGCCTCCGCGGGTTCGACGCTCACCCCCCCGGATTCCGGGACCCCTTCCCCGGCCTCCTCCGCAGCGGGCTCGACGCTCACGGGTTCGGGCGTCTCTTCCGCGGCGGGTTCGGGCGCCGGGAAACGGAAACCGGCGGCGGCATGGATGATCTTCTGCGCCGTCTTTTCGCCGATGCCCGGAATCTTCATGAGCGTTTTCGCGTCGGCCTTCCTGAGCGGCCCCAGCGTGGCGTAGCCGTTCTCCTCGAGCGCGACGACGACTTTCGCGGCGAGCCCCTCGAGTTCCCGCACGGGGACCTGCGATTCCTGATCCTCCCGCGCGAGGTCGCTCGCCTTCTTGATGTCGACCTTCCACCCGGTGAGCTTCGATACCAGCCGTATCCCCTGGCCCTTTTTCCCCACAGCCAGGGCGAACTGGTCGTCGTCGACGATGATCTCCGCGCGCCCGTCCTCGAGTATCCGTATTTCCCTCGGCCGCGCCGGGCTCAACGCGTTGGTGATGAAGACGACCGGGTCCTCGTTCCACCGGATAATATCCACGCGCTCGCCGTTCAGCTCGTGGACCACGTCCTTCACCCGCGCCCCCCGCATCCCGACGCACGCCCCCACCGGGTCGACCTTCTCGCTCGTGGAGCTCACCGCCATCTTCGCGCGATAGCCGGGGTCCCTGGCGATGCCCCTGACCTGGACACTCCCCTCCCCGATCTCGGGCACCTCGAGCTCAAACAGCTTCCTCAGGAGCTCGTCGTGGCTTCTCGAGACGATGATCTCGGGCCCCTTTGAGCCCTCGCGCACCTCCGTGACATACACCTTGTATCTCCTGCCGACGCCGTAGCTCTCCCGCGGGCACTGCTCCTTCGTCGGCAGCACCGCCTCCGCCTTGCCCAGGTCGAGGATGACGTTTCCCCGCTCGTAGCGGCGGACCACCGCGGTGATGATGTCGCCGACGCGGTCCTTGTACTCGTTGAAGACGATCTTGTGCTCCGCCTCGCGGATGCGCTGGATGATGACCTGTTTTCCGCTCTGGGCTGCGATCCGCCCGAGGTTTTTGGCGAGTATCTCCACCCGGATGGTGTCGCCGATCTTCGCCTCGGGGTCGGTCTTGTGGGCGGCCTCGATGGAAATCTCCTCGTCCTTCGAGGAGACATTTTCGACCACCCGCATGTCGGAGAACGCGCGGACATTGCCCGTATCCCGGTCGATCTCCACGCAGAGGTTCTTCGCCTGTTCGGCGCTCTTCTTGGCGGCGGAAAGGAGGGAGCTCTGCACCGCCTCGATAAGCACATCGCGGCCGATTCCCCTCTCCCGCTCGAGATATTCGAATACGGCCAGCAATTCGCCATTCATTTCGAAACCTCCATATCCCGCATGCGCCCGCGGGCCCCGATGCTCTTTCGTACCACGGCTGCGCCGACCGCGGCGCAGGCAAGGCCGTCCCGGGAGGGACCGCCCGCCCGCACCTGTTCAAAAAAAAGAGTGGGTACGTGCCCACTCTGGAAGACGCAGCGCTGATTTGAGCTCACTATATAACAAACCGCGGCCCGCGTCAACACCAAAAACCATTTTTACATAAGGGGGTCACTCTGGATGGCTCGTACCCTTTTCCCCCTCCCCGATTGAGGAGGAGGGTCGGGGGGGAGAGGCATCCGCCGTGAGTGTCTCCCTCCCTTTCCACCCGAGGCGGGCTACCGGGACCCCCCATCGCCGGCCGGCATCCCGGGACCGAGCAGTTCGCAAATCCGCACCGCGAGCGCGATCGATGTGATGGCCTGTGCCTTCAGTGCTGTCAGTTCAGTGCGCGGGGGGGGAGGGGCGGCGCTCAGTCCTTCTTATAGAGATGGGGATAGTTCTTCTGCGCGCATTCGGGGCAGATGCCGTGGGTGAAGCGCGTTTTGGAATGGTCCTTGAAATAGGTCTCGATCTGCTGCCAGTAGCCGTCGTCGTCGCGGACCTTTTTGCACCAGGCGCAGATGGGGAGGAGGTCGCGCAGCGTCCTGATATCCTCGAGTGCATCCTGGAGCTTCCGGATGAGGCGCTCGCGCTCCGCGTCGGCTTTGTGCCGGAAGAGGGCCATCTCGATGGCGACGTACAGCTCGCGCTCCTGGAGCGGTTTCACCATGTAACCGAACGGCTTGGATATCTTGGCGCGCTCCAGCGTCGCATCGTCGGCGCACGAGGTGAGATACACCACGGGGATATTAAACCGGGTGCGGATCTCGTCGGCGGCCTCGATGCCGTCCACCTTGCCCTTGAGCATGATATCCATCAGGACGAGGTTGGGCTTCCCCTTCTCCGCCGCCTTCACCGCATCCTCACCCGTCGAGGCGACCGCGCACACCTGGTACCCGAAGGCCTTCAGCATCTTCTCGGCCACTCCCGCGGTCACGATTTCGTCCTCGACCAGGAGTATCCTCGCCCGTGGCATAGCATGCTCTCCTACATATGTGCTGTGCTGCAGCGTACGTATCCGTCCCTCCTCCTCTGAGGGGGGGGGCGCGCTGGAGTAAGGCTCACGACAGAGGGACTTCTCCCCTACCCTATTTCCCTTCCCGTCTTCGACGTATGTGCGGATCCCTTTAAAGCTTCTATATCAGCTTCGTCCTGTTTCCGTCGCGCCTCCTTTTTGCTCTTCAACAGTTCCGCCATGCCGAGAAAATATACTTTTTGCGCACCATAGGTCCCTATCCGTTTATTCTTCCATGCCCGCGCAAATGAGCAGCCGGGAATCGAAGTTATGAGATCAATCCTCACTGGTTCATATCCGAGCTGAACGATCTTCCCCTTCGAAGCAAAGTCACCCGCTTCGAGATTGAGCGTCCCGAAACCGAATTCTCTCAGCGTCGCGAGAATTCTTTCAGCGTTTTCCCTGCCCGGCTCAACCCAGATATCGATGTCCTTGGTATAGCGGGGGATGGAATGGAACGCGACTGCATATGAACCTACAATACAGTAGCGGACTTTATTCCTGTTCAATAATCGTAAGAACTCTTCGTAATCTTTTTCCATTCTCATAAGGTAACGCGCGATGTATTTTAAAATGCTCCTCCCTTAACATCTGAACAATATCCAGCCGTGCTTCCGGGCTCAATCCGGCGTAGTAGAGGCGATCAAATTTCGCCGCATCGGCAAATGATTTCGCCTTATGCACCCATATCTTTTTCATGATGCGCACATCCCACGGCCTTTGAACAAAACAAGTATAGCATAAGTATAGCACATATTCTTGTTACGGGAAAGTGTTACCGGACAGCGGTACTGGAACCGGCGGTACGCCGGAGAAGTCCGGAGAAGTGGTACACCGGAGAAAGGAGGTTGCTCCTGAAGTGACCTCCCCGCAGAGGTGAAGTTATCCGGTTGTATTTTCCAGACTTTGTGCTATAGTCGCACGCGAATACAGGTTTTGGGGACGTAGCTCAACTGGCTAGAGTATCGGACTGTCGATCCGAGGGTTGCGGGTTCGAGCCCCGTCGTCCCCGCCATATTACTTGTGGTGGATGGGGTTGTGAAGAGGGTGAAAATCGGTCGCTCTCTTCACTCCCCCATTATTATTGAGGCTACCGTGAAAACACAGACCCGCAAGAAGCCCCTGTCCGAAGTCCTCGCCAACAAAAAAGAAGAGTTGGACTATTGGTATCTCTCCATGATGGACCGCCCCGATGACGATATCGCCCACGGGGAGTTCTGCCGCTCCGTCAGCGAGGTCACCAAACTCAAAGGGAGAATGTGCGGCGTGGCGAAAGCGAAGTAACGGCGGTGGGATAAACCGTCGTGGACAGAGTTGCCTTGGGTTATATGCCCTGCTTCTGATAGAGTAAGCGTCAGGAGCGGGGTTTCTTTCTTACTCGATATCCCATCATCCCTCCATGGGTGATAGTATTATTCCCGAAAGAGTGATACCCTTTATATCGGCAATCAGCCAAACTGCTCACTGAAGGGCGGGACCGTGAAGAGTAGATTCTACCTCTGCGTAATGCTCGCCCTTGCTGTATTCCCCTTTGCTATCCCGCATGCTAATGCCCAACTCGCCAATAGTCCGTGGCCGATGCTCGGCGGGAATGCAAAACACACAGGTCAAAGCAGTGAAAAAGGATTAAATGCAGGAGTATTATCATGGACATATAAAACTGGGGATAGCATCATGGATGCGTCTCCGGCTATTGGTCCTAATGATGTTGTATATATTGGGTCGTCTGACAATATTATCTATTCTTTTGAATCCTGCGGAACACTCCGATGGACATTTGCTACCAACTTCAGCATACTCCATTCCCCTGCAGTGGATACCGATGGGAATGTATATATCCCCGTGGGTGAATACCTCTATGTTCTCACATCTTCTGGAAGTTTTTTATGGGGAAAGGGTACAAATGGAACTATCTATTCTTCTCCCGCAATAGATTCGAATGGGACTATATATATTGGCTCGGATGATAATAAACTCTGTAGCGCCCCGCTAATTATGAGACAGATTTGACGGATAAATGGGTAACACTTT
>JBAXOY010000099.1:0-11014 GCA_037133055.1 Chlamydiota bacterium | reverse complement strand
CCCCGGTTTCATCCCCGAAGATGCTATGCGTATTCTTCATATTCATGCCCTACTGTTCACACGGTTGCTTCCAAAGGTGAAGCATATTATGTGCCACAACACCAATTTTGGAATGAGTGGTTATAACTCTATGCGGGATAGTGAGAAGCGATTAAGGCGTAGCCCATGAGCATCAAGTGAAGAGGGAAAATCAAGACATACTATGTCTCATTGTTGTTTCGGAGATGTATCGTATGGGGCAGAGATAGATTGATACCGAGTGGGGAGTACGACTATCGGGGAGCGGTAGTACGTTTTAATCCTATGTCGAGATTATCCATATAGCGATAGAGGGTCGCCCGTCCCACGCCGAGGAGCTGCGCTGCCCGGCTGCGGTTGCCCCCCACCTTCTTGAGTGCGTCGAGGATGCGTTGCCGTTCACCCGCGAGGGGGGCGTTAAATACCTTCTCCAGACCGGACGTGTTGCGTATCTCGGGGGGCAAATTAACAGCTTTTATCACCGCCCCCTGCACGTGGATGACGGCGAACTCGATTGCGCTCTTCAACTCCCGCACATTCCCGGGCCAGCTGTAGTCGAACAGGAGGCGCATGGCCTCGCTGCTTACCTCCCGCACATTCTTTGCCGTCACGGCGCAGCTCTCGCTCAGGAACTTGCTCACGAGCAGAGGGATATCCCCGCGGCGCTCGCGGAGGGGGGGGATGCATATCCTCGCGACACGGAGGCGGTAGAGCAGATCGGGCCGGAATTGACCCTCCCTTCCCATGTGATTCAGATCCATGTTCGTCGCTGCGAGGAGCCGGACGTCCACCTTGTGTGATTTGGATTCGCCCAAGCGGGTGATCACCTTCGTCTCAATGGCGCGCAACAGATGTGATTGTATGGCCGGGGGAATGTCGCCGATCTCATCGAGGAAGAGCGTTCCGCCGCTCGCCGCTTCAAAAAACCCCTTGTGGTCCTCTACGGCGCCGGTGAATGCCCCGCGCCTGTGGCCGAACAACTGGCTTGCGAGCAGGGACTCCATCAGGCCCGCGCAGTTCACCGGGATAAACGGCTTTTCTCTGCGATGGCTCGAGAAGTGTATTGCCTCCGCGACAAGCTCCTTGCCCACCCCCGTCTCCCCCTCGATGAGGACGGTCCAGTCAACCTTGGAGACCTCCTCTATTTGCCGGTAAATGAGATGCATCGATTCGCTCTGGCCCAGGAGATTGTGGAACCCGGCGCACTTGGTCAATTCTCTGCGCAGGTTGTACGCCTCGGTCATGTCGTAGAGGTAAAAGATCTTCCTCTCCCGCTCGCGGGGGTCGTCGTGGACCTCGACCTCAAAAAAATACTGCCGCCCCCGGGGGACCGACAGGTGAACAGGCACCCGCGATCGCGCACCGGACGGCTGCCCGCACAAGGCCTTCAACTCGGCCATTTCCGCCTGGTGGAATGGGAATAGCTGCTCCCAGTGTTGCCCCACCGCCTTCTCACGGGTCGCCTGGAGGTAATCCTGCCACGCGCGGCTGAGGAACGTGATGCGGCCCTTTTCGTCGGTCATCGCAATGGGTATGCGAAATTGATCGAGGATAGCCTGCATGTCGTCATGGCTCTTTTCAATCTGTACAAGCATGGCGCTGAGTTTCGTCTCCGCCTGTTTCCGTTCGATGGCATATCTCATGCAGCGTTTGAGCATCCGGCTGTCCACCTGGCCCTTCACCAGGTAATCCTGGGCGCCGGCAATGACCGCATTCATCGCGAGAGATTCGTCATCCACGCAGGTGAGCACTACGATCGGCACGCCCGGCGCGTGGTGGTGTAACTCGTCGAACCTATCGAGGCCGCGGTTGTCCGGGAGCGTGAGGTCCAGAAGCACGAGATCGAAGCCTCCCGCGGTGAGCTGCGTCAGGCCCTCCGACATCCGCCCCGCGCGCACGATGTCGAAAGGAGCGCCATCGGCGTTAAGGCACATCTCCGCGATCAGGTCCGCTTCCGCGGGGTTGTCCTCGATCAGGAGGACCCTGATGCCGTTATCGACCATATCGACCGCCTTCCGGACCGCGGACCCCGGCGCTGTCAACGTCCGCGTGTCGCGTCATTGCATTGCCGATCCGTTTGTGCGTATACATCGCTTCGTCCGCGCGCCTGAGCAGATCTTCGGTTGAACAGGGTTTGCCGGGTTGACAGATCATGGCGCCCGCGCTTGCGGAGAGAGTGTACCCGAGATCCCCCCGCGCGTTGCGCGCGTTTATGGCGATCTGCAATCGCTCGATCAGTTTCTCACTCCTATCGCCGGTCGTGAGGACCGCGAACTCGTCGCCCCCGATCCGGGCGATGATGTCCGCTTCGCGGAAACAACGCTTGAGAATGCAGGCAAACTCCGCCAGCGCCCGGTCCCCCTCATAATGCCCGAAGTTGTCGTTGATCCGCTTTAAATCGTCAATATCCGCAAAAATGAGGGACATGCCTCGCTTCATCCGCCTCTCCATCTTTATCTGTTGCGCGGTCAGGGTGTAGAACCCCCTCCTGTTATTCAGACCCGTGAGCTCGTCCTCAAGGGACATGGCCCGAAGTTTCATCTGCAGCTTGTTCCTTTCTATCGCGTAGTAGATGGAGCGCCTGAAGACTTCCCTGTTTATAGTGCCTTTGAAAATATAATCCTGCGCTCCCTTGCTGAGCGCCTTCACCGCGTATTCCTCGCGGTCGCTGCTGGTGACTATCACAATCGGCACATCAGGGGAGGAGGCATGGACCTTGGCATAGGTCTCGAGCCCCTTGCTGTCGGGCAGAGACAGGTCCAGCAGGACCACGTCGATCCCTCCCGAGGCAAGCCGCGTTATGCCTTTCGAAAGGCGCGGTGCGCATTCCAGCGCATATGCGCGGTCGCAGCCGTACCCTGCTGCGGGTGTGCTCCCGTCGGTCGAGAGCATCTCCCCTATGAGGGCCGCCTGCTCCGGTTCATCTTCGATGAGGAGAACTCTGATCGCTGTGCCCTTCATGATGGTCCTTCCCGGACTTTGTCATGGCCTTTCGCGGGCGGCCCGCAGTCATTGCCCTCGGAGCCCGCCCCCTGGCCCGGGGGGCGTCGGGCGTGCTCTTGAGGGGGTTCTGCGGCCTCTCTGCCGGCATGGTGAAGTAAAAGGTCGAACCCTTTCCCATCTCAGACTCCACCCATATACGTCCCCCGTAGAATTCAACAATCCTCTTGCAGATGGCAAGGCCTATCCCCGTCCCCGGGTGCTCCCCCGCCCCGTGGAGCCGCTCCAGCAAGCCGAATATCCGCAACGAGTCCTCCTTGGGGATGCCTATGCCGTTGTCGCTCACGGAAAAGAGCCATTCGCCATGCTCGGGACGTGCTGAGATATGCACCCGGCATGGACGTTTGCTGCGGTACTCCAGTGCGTTTGATATCAGGTTCTGGAACAGTTGGATCATGTGAGTTCGGGCGGCTTTGATGCGCGGCAGCCTGTCGCGGGTTATCGCCGCATCCTTCTCCTTGATGACCTTATTCATGCCGGCGAGGACCGTGTCCACGAAATGGTCGCAGTCGACGGGAGCGGAGTCTTCCTTCCGGCTCCCCACCCTGGAGTACGCAAGGAGGTCTTTGATGAGCGTCTGCATCCGTGCAATACCATCCATGCACCGGGGCACATACTTGGCGATACGGGCGGCCGCCTCCCCATGATCGTCCAGCTCGATGAGCTGGAGGTAGCCCATCACCGTATGCAGAGGGGATTGCAGATCGTGCGAGGCGATGTAGGCGAATTGCTCCAGATTTCTGTTGGAGGCTTCCAGTCTCTCCATGAGACGCTTGGACTCCCGCTCCGCCGTATCCCGTGCGGTGATGCCCACGTCCGAAACCCTGTAGCCTGCGAGATTCCCTTTCTTGTCGAGCAGGGGGACCCCGCTGCTCGAGAGATAAATCGTCGAGCCATTTCTATGCACGTACTCGGCGCGATGCTCCCGGAAGGGCTGTTTCCTGGAGAAGAGTTCAAATGTCGCGCGTGTGAGACGAGCCCGGGCCTCCGGCGTAAAAAAGTCATAAAAGTGTTTTTTCCCCACGAGTTCCCCGGGTGTGTATCCGATGATCTTTTCAACCACCGGACTGGAATAGGTGTACATCCCCTTCGCATCCACTTCCCATAGCCACTCCTTGGAATTCTCGGCGACCTGGTTGAACCTCTCCTCTGAAAGGCGAAGCTCCCTTTCCGCCTGTTTGACAGGGGTGATGTCGTGGAAGGTGGCGATCATGTAATCGGCGCGGCCGAAGCGAACGATGAGAGAAATGATCTCCACGGGAAATGTACTGCCGTCTTTTCTCGCGACCAAACCCTCGCGGAGAAATGTATCCTGCTTCGCGCGCATCCTCCGCTCTTTCTTCGGGTCCCATGGCTCTGTGATGGAAGGGTCGATATCAGCGACCCGCAGCCGAGCGAATTCATCCCGCGAATACCCGGTTGCGCGAAGGACCTTTTCGCTGACGTGGAGAAAACGCCCCGAATTCATCTCTATGACCGAATAGTAGTCGTTCGATCGGTCGAGGAATTCTCGAATAAGGGCCAGTTCACCATCCGCCGACAATCCATCGTCGTGCGGAGGGAACTTCTTGCGCCGTGTTTCTTCGGGCCTGCCCTTTGGCATGGCACACCATTCCGCCCCGCATCGCCCGGGTAAGAGCGTATCCTGTCAATGACAGAGCAAAAGATGCAACTCGGAAGAATGCCTGATCGATCTATCGCAAAAGCAGAACCACTCACAGGAGGAGTTCCGTATTTTGCCCACACTGGCCCACATCGAATCACTCCCCATTGGCCAGTAGCAAGTGCAACACTTTGGGACACGTATCCCCGCATCAGTTACGTAGGGGGGCCTTGCCCCATAGGGCCACAGAGTCCCGATGGAATGGCGTGACGGCCCCCCCTATACAAATAGAGGGCGGTCCCATTCCGCAACTGAGAGATTATTGGGACACTTTGGGACATATCCAACACTTTCCAGTCAAGCTATGCCTTCTGCTAAAGGACACTATACCACTTTCATTCAAGAAGTCAAACTCCCTATTTTTTGTCATGTTCTGGCAGGATAAAATCCCCCCTACCCCCCTTCTTGAAAGGAGGGACAGGGGGGATGGACCTATTTTTCAAAAAGGGGCACGGGTAGGGTAGCACCCTTTGCCAAAAGGGAAATGCCGGATGTAAAAACCATCAAAATCAGATGTTTTTACCCCCGGACGCCGCACCCCTCACCGCCACTCGTAACCGCGGTGGTTGTGGTTCCCGTCCCCGGAGCAGTCCCCGGCAGGGAGGCGGGCAGATACCGGCTGGAATTTGATAAAAATTTTCGCCGGCGTGCTGTCCCGGCTCAGAGGATTGCTCCCTGAACGGATCTCGATATAGTCGCTCCAGCCGTCGCCATCGGTATCCTCCCTGAGCGGATCCGTACCGCAGGTGTTCACTTCATCCCCGTCGCCAAGTCCGTCGTCATCCGTATCCTCCCTGAGCGGATCCGTACCGTAGGTGTTCATTTCCTCCCCGTCGCCAAGCCCGTCGCCATCGGTATCCTCCCTGAGCGGATCCGTGCCGTAGGTGTTCACTTCATCCCCGTCGCCAAGCCCGTCGCCGTCCGTGTCCCAGACGTACGGGTCCGTATCTTCCCGGTTGATCTCCTCTTCATCGGTGAGACCATCCGAGTCGACATCGCCGTTGCGGATGAAGATGGGGCTCGTGAGCGCCACCTGGCCATCTTCCTCGATGACGACGGCGAAATAGAAGTCGCCGTGCGACGGGCTCGAATCCGTGTACGTGAGCGTTGCCGAGAGATTGTGAAGACCTGTCTGCCTGGCCACCGAACTCCCGTTCTTATAGATCCTTGCCTCGCTCAGGTAATCAGTCGCCCCGTCCTCCGCCATCAGGCGGAGAGTGACTTGGGAGATCCCTTGAGCGTTGACGGCCTCGCCGACGATGTAGGGATATGTCGCCCCTCCGTCCTTTGATGCCCTGAAATCGACCTTGAGCGGGTTGGTCCGAAAGTCAGTGTCCTGTGAAACATATGTCCTTCTCATCTGGAGAGCGTCGAGGATATCGTCCCTGGTCAGGCTCGCGGCCAAGGCGACTGTGTTGCCCTTCCACCATGAACTCGACGTGTTGATCTCGCCCCACGCGTTGGTGTGAGTATCTTTTGACGCATCTACGCCGATGAGCCACCCATTTTCGAGCGCCTCCACATATTCACGGACCTCATCTGTGAGACTTGATCTCGAGAGCGCCGGGGGCAAACCTCCCCGCACCTCCATCAATCTCATGCACCACGCGCCCTCGGTGGAGAAAGCCCAGTCATTCCAGTCGGAAACATCTCCTGCCCATGTGGGATGGTTGAACTTGCCGAAGACGCGCCGATCCTCACGCCGCCGATCGAAAAGCTCCTGATAGACTGATGCCGGATCAGGCGCTGAAATGAAATCGGGCACCATGTACATAGTCCCGTGAATACCTTGATACGTTGTCCACTCATATCCATAGAGGGCGACAAAGCGACCGTCCTTGGTGGCCTTGTCTGCATAGACTTTCATCTGCTTATACTCACCAGCATCGAGATCCCAAGCCGGGTGGGGTGGGTCCCAGTTAATAAGCAGGTGATCGGTGACCGCGTAGAAGTCCAGACCCGCAGCATCACGGGCGTGCGCATAGGCATCTGCGGGTGTCGAACCGGCATACCCGTCTGAGTAGCCCGTGTGGCTGTGGATATCGCCGTGGTAAAAATGGTAGGTATCCTGTTCAGCAGAATCCGTCTCCGCCTCGACCGTCGAACTCGCAATTGCCGTCATAGTGATGGTGCAGAGGAAGAGGGGGCCGTAGATGAGAAGAAAAACCATCAGCGCGCGAAAGGGGAAATTACACCTCACAGATGTTCCCTCCATTCCGGAAGATGGGGCCCCACGTGCAAGCCCGTGGTCTTCTGACTCACCGTGATAAGAAAGCAACGTATCCCTGAATTTTCGGCCCCAGTCCAATTTCGCTATTATGCTACACATTATCCGTAAAATGCAATCCCCCGAGGGGGGATATTTTAGGGGGGGGTAAAATGCGCCTGACAAAATCATCGCGAAACGATTCTTTGATGAAAATCTGGGAGTGGAGTACTATAACAAACATCAGCGCATAATGATAGGGATCATAGTTGCCGCAATAGATATCCCAATGTTTCCGTGATGTCTAACCCTTTGAGGGGTAGAATGCCAGTTTATTCTTGGGACTAAAAGGAAGCTATCTCCATCCCGAGGAATTGCGCCGGGCGCCTCATTTTCAGGGGAAGAGGGAAAAATTTCTTCCTGATTTCCCATCGCATGTTCGATGGTATCGGGGCCGCCGCCGGACCGGATCGATCTCCACGTGGAGATGCCCGCCGCGAAGTACCGGGAGCTCGCGGGTGAGGTGGCGGGGGAGTCTCCCGAGGCGATGCGCCGGCAGGCGCTGCCGCCGTGCATTCGGAAACGGACCTTGGGGGCGTGCCGGCGCAGCCCGTGACACCCCGGCCTCACCCGTGCGCCGCCTTATCCACCGCCCCGTGAGCTGAGAGGGCGCCGTTCCGCGCGGACCGCTTCTTCAGGATGAGCTTCCGTCTCCTGGGGGAGAAGCAGACGATGAAGTATCTCAGCAGCGCCGTTCCCAGAATCCCCTCGATATCGACCGCCCTCAGCGCCCGTTGCAGCGAGGAGGGCATCGTGCCGACACGATACTCAAGGGTGTCCTGCCCGAGCGTGATCGGAACCTGATACGTCGCCACCCTGGATGTTCCGGCCCTCGGGTGAAAGTCCTCCTCTATCCGCAGCGGCGCATGCTGCCTGTTCATGTCGCGGGAGAGGTAGGAGAGGGGGGCTCCCGTGTCGAAGGACATCTTCACACGGGTCCCCTGTACGGAGGCGGTGACAAACGGGATCTCCCCGCGCAGGCCCAGTTCCAGCACTTCGCCCTCGATGTCGAAGTGTGCATCCGAGAAGGTGATGTCGCATATTTCCGGGTCGATGACGATATCGTAGTTGTTCAGGATATCTCCCCCAAGTATTGCGTGTGTCTCCACGCCGATCTGCGCGCACATGGATTTCGCGGTCACGCCGCCGTACTCGCTCCCGAGGGGATGGCGCCTGTCAGCCAATGCCACGGTCGGGAGAGTGCCTATGCTGGACGGCGCGCCCGTGTCGAGCAGCAGCCTGTGCAGTCCATGCTCGACGAGTATGTGGCCGCCGACGAAATCGTAATGGAGCGTCTGTTGCATGGACCGGTGCTCCGTTCCCACATGCCTTCGTCCCGCGCCGCGCATGCGGCCGTCCGGCGCGCGCGACGGGTCACAATCCGCCATCCATGCGGACGAGCCCCGGGAGTAGTATCCGTAAACCCCTCGAATAAAACAATCCCCCGCCCGGGGGGATTTTTAGGGGGTCAAAACGGGCGTTAGAAAAGTGATCCCGGCGGGCATCAAACGGGGTTCTGACCGATCGGAAGACGCTCCGTATCCATAACATCAACCGGGCTAGCAAGATATGTTCCATCAATCCGGGGGGCGTAGCGTCCGCCATGGGGTGCGGAGCGAAGCCCCATTCCCCCTGGAGGGGGAGAAGCATCCTTCAGCAGTAATGAATGTTCCACCACTGACGGCACGGAGCCCGCCTGCCGGCAGGCCACGTGGTAAAACAGCAAAGGTTCCAAAACTTGTGATACCCCGGCAGGCGTGGGGGCGTGCCTGTTGACGCGGGGGCGGGTGTGGGGTATCATTAGCCGGTTGCCGGGGCTCCCGGTCGCGGGTCCCGGCGCATTTAACCGGAGAATTCCATGCCGCTGACCGACGTACAGAAAGATGTGCTCAAACTGATGCGGGGAGCCGTCGAGAACTATCAGACCCTGAGCATCGGGAGCGCCCACGGCCTCCAGCGCCTGGCGCAGGACTATTTCAAGGCCGATATCGACATCGAGCCGACCATACGGGCGGTCTGGGGCCGCCGAGGCGACAAAATTTACGCCGAGCTGAAAAGGCTCCAGACGGTCATCGACGATCTCGAGAAGAAGGCGGGCGCATAGAGGTCGGACGCGAGGCGGCGGGGGGGCGGGAGCCCTTCCATTTTGTTTTTCCTCACCGCGCGTAGAGCGCGAGGCTGATTCCCCTGAGCGGATACACCTTTTTTACGGGGAACTCCCGGTCGAGGAAGGCCGTGATTTCGCGGTCGCCGTGTCCGCGCGTGCCCTCGCCGATGAGCGCCCAGACCCTTCTCCTCTTCGCCGTAGTGCGTCCGAGCTGCGCGCGGAGATCGTAGCGCCCGCACTCCGCGATCCCCACCTGGCGGAGTCCCCCGCGGTAGTAGTAGTTGAGCGGGATCATGTGCCCCGCGATATTGACCAGGATCAGGTCGCCCCTCTCCTCTCCCGCCGAAATGACCGCCGCCGCGCCGCGAAAATCCTCCTTGGCGTGATCGGAATTGAGTGCCCCCGGATAAAAGTGGTAGGGGGCGGCCGCGAGCGAGAGGGCGCAGAACGCCCCCGCGAAAACGCCGCGCGCCGCGGGGCGCCTGAGCGTCGTGACGGCCCCGGCCGCGAGGAGGAGTATGCCCGCCGCCTCCCACAGGTGGTACCGGGGCTTCATGTACCAGAGCGTCCACTTCGAACCGCCGAGCGCGAGGATCGCCGCGAGCGGCACGGCGATGAGGAGGAGCGAGAAGATCACGGCCCTGCGTTCACCCGCCCGCCGGAGCCGGACCGCCCCCGCCGCGAGGAGCGCGCCCAGTCCCACTTCTACGCCCCGCTTCACCGCATCGGTGATGAGGACGCGGCTGTACATGGGGCCGAGGACGAGCGAGTCGAGAATATACCGGAGCGCGCCCGCGGTGACGGACAGAAACTCGCCGGGGAGCACCGGGCCCGGCCGCGTGTAGCCGCTTGAGACGGCCATCTGGGCCCTGAAGCCGAAGACGAGCCAGGGCAGGTAGAGGACGCCGACGGGGGCCAGCGCAAGGAGCCACGGGCGGAGTCCCCGGCGGTCGGCCGCGAACAGGTACGCGGCGTGCGCGGCGAGCACGAGGGCGGCGAAGTAGAAGGTGTAGCAGAGTACGAGTGCCGCGGCGGCGTACGAGAGCCACGGGCCGGCGCGGCGCCCCCCGTCGAGCGCACGCAAAAAGAGCCACGAGGAGGCGAGCGCGAGGAGGTTCGCCATGCTGTAGGCCCGGACCTCCTGGGAAAAAAAGATCGCGGCGGGCGACACCGCCATGAACAGCGCCGCGAGGAGCGCCGCGTCTGCGCGCCGGAAAAGACGGTGACCCAGGAGGTAGATGACCGGCACGGCCATGACGCCCATCACGGCGGAGAGGGCCCGGCAGGCGAACTCGCCCCCCCCGAACGCCCGTATCCAGAGCGCCAGAACCGCGAAGAACGCGGGTGGCGTTCCCTCGTTCCTCAGGCACGCCGTGAGAATGGCTCGAGGGGCGGGGCGGGGATTGACGAATTTCCGGTGCGTCGCGTCCACCAGGGAGGCGGTCATGAAGTGCATGTCCACCCCCCGCGCGTCGTACACCGAGAACGCCTCGTCTCCCCAGAGGCCCTGGTAGGTCAGGTCGCAGAGGCGCAGCCCCGCCGCAAGGGCCGTGATGAGGAGCAGCGCGACATGTTCCCTTTTCATGAGCATCGTACCCTGTACCCCGCGGGGTATGCTAACAAGGGGCGGCGCGGCCCACAACAGGAAACGGGCGGAGCTTTCAAAATCCCTCGCACCCCGGCATGCGGAGTGACAATGCGTATCCTCCACTCCCGTCCGGGCCGTAAGGGGACAGTTTCGGGGGGTACAACTCCCATACTGATCCGGCTTTAACGGTAGCACGCAGATGAACGCAGATCGTCAGGATAGACAGGATATAAAATACGACAAAATACTTTTGGACGCGGATCGCCGCGGATGCACGCGGATGGGACAACAGCCTAAAGTTTAAAGTTCAAAGCAACGAGGCATTCAGGACGCAGATTTCGCAGATGAACGCAGATAAAGAAACAGCACATG
>JBAXOY010000098.1:0-11032 GCA_037133055.1 Chlamydiota bacterium | reverse complement strand
TTGCCAGCAGTACAAGTACCGCGTAATCCCGTAGCCCTTCCTTCGTCCGTCGGTCCGGGAGACCCACAATTCGGTTGAGCTCAGCGGGCTCGAGGAAGTCGCTCTGGCCCCGGGGACGGCCCGGTCTCCTTAAAGCCCCGCCCCAAGCCCTTTTCTCAGTATGGGCGCCATCCTCGCGCGGAGCTTCCGTCCCTCTTTTGTGTGGATTAGAGACCATACGAACCGGTCCAAAATTTCGCCGGACTTTTTAGGGTTCGGTTCCGCGACGGACATTTTCGCTAAATCTAACGGGCGCAATGGCTTCCTCCTTTTTGATGGTGGGCGGTACTGGACTCGAACCAGTGACTTCTACCTTGTAAGGGTAGCGCTCTAGCCAACTGAGCTAACCGCCCGCGACATGCAATGGTATCACAGCACGGCGCACGTCAGGAAGCGCCCCGCGCCCCGTCCCGCGCCCCGTCCATTCTGCACGCTGGGTCACTTACGGTGGGTATTTTCACCCCCCACCCTATCCCTCCCCCTCAAGGGGGGAGGGGAATACTGGGTAATCTCCTCCTCAGGGGGAAAAAAGGGTATGAGCCCCCTAATAGTTACCCCGTACCCTTCCGCGTTTGCTTCGCGTCGTCTCGATCAGGGGCTGGAGGACGTGGCGGCGGAAGAAAAGAGCCCCCGCGAACGGACGCCCGGCACGGGAGAGGAGAAATCGGTAGATCGCCCGGCGCAGGCGGGGCCTGTCCGCGGCGGCGTAGGTCAAGGCGTGGAGCATCGTGCGGAACCGCTCGCCGCGGGTGAACGGCAGTGTGAACCCGTACTCCGGAGCGGGCCGCCCTTCCCTCCGCCGCTTCTCCGCGAAATAGAACCCCCGCCGCCGCTTCGCGCGTACCATCGCGTGCTGGATGAGGGGAAGCTTCTCCTCGGGGAACGGATCGAGCGCGATCGCGCCACCCCGCCGGGCGTCCTCGATGACATCGAGCCCGCGCTCTGTCCTCGCGACCACGAGGGTATACCCCTCGCGCAGTTTCCCCTCAGCCTCCCAGCCCTTGTACCAGGGGTCGCCGAGCGAGATGTCGGCGAACTCGGCCATCGCGTCGATGCAGAGGCGGCAGCGCGGAGGCGAATACAGCTTGAAGAAAAGGGTGAGGCACTCCTTGGCGTTGGGACGGTAGCGGTCCGGGCCGAGGCGCGGGTACGGGAGATACGCCCGCTCCCCCGATTTCGTGACGGCGCAGATATATCCGGGCAGTTTCCCCTCCCGGTAGCGGACCGAGGCGAGGGACCGCTCGTCGATCCCGTAGCAGCGGATCATGTCGCGGAGGGCCGCGTGGTCGAGGCACGAGTGGCAGACGAGGCCGATGGAAACCGCGACCTTCTCGGCGATAGACCGGTCGAGGGCGGCCATCGCCCTCAATCCGTGCACGTGGCATGGGAGGCCGACATGGGCGAAGGGACCGCGGTCGCTCCGAAGTTCATGGAACAGGTGGTTCATCGAGCAGGCGGGATACTTCGAGTACGCCCCTTTCAGGATTTCATCGCGCGTGCGGGCGACAGTGGCGTGCGGTTTCCACGGATGCTCCGCGTCGGGAACCGCCGCGAACGTGCCGCGGACCCTGCCTTTGCCAAGAAGGTGAAGGGCGAGCGCGGTCGCGACACCTCCCGAGGTCGAGTTCCCCCTGACGGATGGGTCGAGGGAATAGGAGAGGAACGCTTTGATGAAACTGCCGTGCGCGTCTCGAAGATCCGGCTCCGCGCCGAAGAGGGTCCTGGAATGCTCCGGGAAGGAGAACGAGGCCCCGGGACAGACACGAACGCAGAGCCCGCAGCCCGTGCAGCGGGGATCACAGGGATCCCATTCGGGATAATAGTCCGCGCCGGGCGCGATGACTCCGGTGGGGCAGATTCCGGAGCAGGATCCGCAGCGATGGCAGAGCCCCTCGTCGACGATCCGGCGAAGGTCGTCGGACACCCGCTTTGTTACCCGATTCGGCGCATCAACGGGGAACTTGGGCATCAGGCCGACACTCCCGCCTCTGCAATGAATGCTTCAAGAATCGGCGGATCAACCTCAAGTGTGTCTACGCCAAAGGTCTCCACATAGAATTGGAGAGCCGACTTGAGGTCTGCTACTGCGGCCTCGTAGGTATCCCCTTGGCCAACAACAACTCCCTTGACTCCGAGTGGGTAGGCCACATAGGTGTCAGGGTGTTTTTCGACCACGATCTTGAGTGATTTCATCTGCGCGACCTACTTAGCATTCAATCCTAATAGTAGCATGTGCATGGGGCGTAGCCAAGGGCCTTCATTTTTGTCATTTTTGTCAACCCGTCGCCGTATCCCGGCGGTCGAGGCCGCCCGCCCTCCAGATCCCGGTCAATCCGTCTTTGCCGGCGGTCGTGGAATCCGGGATTCAGCGGCTCGCGGCGCCGCGAAAGCGCCCCGCGAGAAGGAGGGTCGCGCACGAAACGTCGAGGACGCAGAGGATGACGCAGGTCGAGACGAGCCCGAGCAGCGGGACGAACACGACGCCGGAGAGGAGCGCGCCTGCGCACGCCCCGAGGTTGTCAAAGCCGTTGACGCGGGCCGCCGCACCGCTGGCCTTTGCGGGGCGGCGAAGATAGACCTTCGCCGCGAGGGGGAAGGCCGCGCCGGTCAGGACTCCCGTGAGCCAGACGAGCGCAAGGAACGCGTATTCGGAATGGGCGGGAAGCGGCGTGACGGCGCGCACGATCCACGGCACCGCCGCAGCGTGCACGGTGAGCGCCCCCATCACACCCGCGAGCACAAGAACGCACCCTGCTCCCGCGCGTTCCGCGATCCGCGTGGCGCCGAACCCGCCGCACGCGAGCCCTGCCATGAACAGGGCGACGATCAGGCCGATCATCCGGTACACGTATCCGTAGACGTTCTGGAACGCGAAGATGAGCACGATCTCGAGCGCCATGGCGGTGAACCCGACCGCGCCTATCGAGGCGAGCGCGTGGAAGGCGTCCTGACGCGGGCCCCTCCTCCCGGAAACGCCGAGCCAGATGATACGGAGCGCCCACACCGCGAGCACCGGGACGATGTACCAGGCGAGCCGGGCCTTCTCGATCGCCTTCAGCGCCGAGGCGATCGAGGAGCCGGAGAAACGCGCCCAGAGCACAAGGTTGTAGTAGTAGGTCACGGGCCGGAGGTCTGTGTTGAGGCGCATCCCCGCCCGGGCATCGAGCGCCTTTCTCGTGAACTCCACCCGCTCGGGGAGCCACCAGGCGATGAAGTGCTGGGGCGTGAAAAACTCCGTCGCGACGCCGCGGCTCTCCCAGCGGCGCTGGAGCGTGTCGATGTCCGCGGTGATCACACCGGGGTCAACGGAGGCGAAAAAGTAATTTTCCTCCCCGGGGGCGACGATCAGGTGCGGGAACACGGCCCGCATCGTGGCGTACACGGAGCCCGCGTAGCCGCCGACATCCCCGCCGTAGTAGTCCGCGGGGGCGCTCAGCCGCGCGGCCAGCGCTCCCCCCGGCGCGAGGATCGCCTTCACCTCCTCGTAGAACTCGCGGGTGTAGAATCGGTTCAGCATTGCGGTGGACGGGTCGGGCACATTCACGATGACCAGGTCGAACCGCTCGCCCGTTCGCTTGACGTAACGCCTGCCGTCGCCGAACCAGAGGCGGACTGCCGGGTCTCGAAGGGCGCGAGCCGTCCGGGGGTCGAGATACGGTTCCGTGACGCCGATCAGGGCGGGGTCAAGTTCCACGTACGTGACGCGCGAGGGCCGGTGCGCCAGGATCTCGGGGAGCATCCCCCCCACCCCGCCCCCGACGAGGAGCACGCGCTTCGGGGAAGGGTGCTCGGTCATGATCATGTGCGCCGCCGCCGAGGACCCGTACGGGTCGGGGAAGGAGAAGTAGTACTGCCCGCTCCCGAAAACGTCGTACTGCCCGGCGCGTCTCCCCAGCGCGATGTTCTCGTAGCGGGAATCCACTGAGGCGATGAGGTGGATCCCGGGGTTCAAGCCCTTCCATCGGCGGGCGACGCTCCACGATTCCATCCGCCCCGCCGCGCCGGAGAGGAGCGCGCCGCCCCACGCCGCGGCGCACACCCCGACCGCACACGCGGCCGCCCTCGAACGCCCGCGCTCCAGTGAGAGGAGAAAGAGGGCGAGGCACATCGCCGCCGCGCACCCGGAGAGAATATGGACGGCGGGCACGCGCCCCACCAGCGCGAAGCTGAACGCCGCGCCGCCCGCGATGCTGCCGAGCGACTCGATCACGTAAGCGCGCCCGACGTTCTCCACCCCCCTTCTTCCGCCGAGCGGGAGGAGACAGGCGAAGGGGAAGACGAATCCCACGAGGAAGCTGAACGGGACGATCAGCGCGGCGCTCGCGGCGAGGAGCGTCGCGAAGGGGATGTAGGCGCCCGGGGGGACGCCGAGGATGCCCCGCGCGAGGCGGGTGAGGACGAGGAGCGCGGGGGCGATGCTCGCGAGGACCGCGCCGAGGAGGATGAAATGCCCTTCGCCGGAGGCCGCGTTTCTTGCCGGCCGGGCGCTCGCCGCCGCGCCGAGGCCGACGCCGAGAAACCACGAACAGAATACGACCCCCGCGCAGAGCTCGTTCCCGAGGAACACGACCAGGAACTCGCGGAAGAAGGTCACCTGAGCCACGACCGCGCAGAAGCCCAGGAGAAAGACGGCGGCGCGCTTCAGGAACACGGACACAGGCCTCGCGCCTCCCCGAAAATTCGCGCAATGACGTCGCACGCAGATGAACGCACCTGTCCGCCCGTCCGCCTCTGGCGGAGATCGTCAGGATAGACAGGGTACAGAAAAACATCAATAATTCTGGACGCGGATCGCCGCGGATGAACGCGGATGGGATAACAGCTCAAAGTTGAAAGTTCAAAGTAAAGAGGCATTCGGGACGCAGATAAACGCAGAGGACGCAGATACAATATTGGTTCAAAAAAACAGTGATCAGATGTAGTCGTATCCGTCTTCATCTGTGTCCAACATCAAACCATAGATTCCGTGTCCTCCGTGCCTTCGTGGTGAATCCCATTTTTATCCGCGTTAATCCGCGGCGATCCGCGTCCCATTCGCCTTTTGGCCGTTCCTCATCTGCGTTCATCTGCGTCCATCTGCGTTCAATAGTCTCTTGCCGTTGCCGTTGTATCCTTCGTGCCTTCGTGGTGAATCCCATTTTTATCCGCGTTAATCCGCGGCAATCCGCGTCCCGAACTCAGATGAGGCCGCACTGCTGCTTCTCCACCCACCCCGCCTTGCCGTCCGGGAGGCTCACCTGGTACCAGTCCCCCTTCTCGTTCTCGAGCTCGACCACCGCCCCCTCGTGGAGGATGAACGCGACGACGTCCTTCTCCGACGGGCCGTACCGGATCTTCGCCTCGCGTGCGAGGACGACCGCCTGCTCCTGCCCCTCGAGATAGGCGCGTGAAAAGGCCGCCGCCGCGGCGATGAGGAGCAGCCCAGCCATGACCGCGGAGACCCGCGTGAGCGCGGGCCGCGCTCCCGGCGCGTAGATCAGCGCGATGAGCGCCGCGCAGAGCCCCCAGAAGATCGCCGCCGCCGCGATGCGCCACTCGCGCAGGGTGAACCAGCCGACCGCCGTATCCCACCGCCGCGCGAACCACGGCCTCGGCCCCGGTTGGAGCTTGTCCTCGACGATGGAGAGCGCGTACTCGAGGTTGCTCTTCAAATCCTGGTCCCTCGGGAGAAGAAGAAGCGCCTTCTTGTAGTAGAGGATCGCGCTCCCCTTCCGGTCGAGCTTGAGGTGTGCGTTCCCCAGGTTGTAGTACAGGTTACCCCCGCGATAGCCGCGCTGCACGAGCTTCCCGTACTCTTCCGCCGCCCCCGGGTAATTTCCCGCCTCGTAGAGGCTGTTGGCGCGGGCGAATACTTCGCGCGGGTCGGCTTCCCCGGCCTTTCCACCGGCGGTTCCCGGAACAAGTTTCGGCTCCGGGGACACCGCGGGCAAAGGGGTGTTCCGCGTCGAGATCAGCTCGACGCGTTCCGGGGCGAGCGGCGCCGGCCCGGCGGGCTTTTTTCCCCTGCCAGGCGGAACGGGCTCGGCGCCGAACGCGGTCGCGAGCGCCGCAGACAGCACCATGGCCATGCTGAGGATTTGAAGCAACGACCGGGTCCCCTTCACCACTTCGCCCTCCTCAGCGCTTCCAGTATCCCGGTCGCCTCGCCGTAGCACTTCTCCATCTCCTCACCGCCCGCGCCGGCGGGCGCGAACCGCGCGAGGTCGCATGCCCGATAGAATCCGTCCATCCGCCGGAGGAGCTCCGGCGCGGCGCCCTTCGACGCCAGATGTTCATGGACCAGTTCAGGGGTAAGCCCCCCTGTCGGGATGTTCAGCCTGTCCGCGACGTAGGAGCTCACCGCCCTGGCGATACCGCCGTAAAACTCCTCGGGCCTCCCCTCTTTCATCGCACCCTCGACCGATTTCAGACGCGCCCTCGTCGTCGCCCCGGCGCGGTGGAGGCGGGCGTACCGCTGGTCGGAGCGGAGGAGCGTCCTGTGCCTCGCGTGGGCGGCCGCGGCGGCGACCGCGGCGAGGGGGATCAACTGGATGAGCCAGAAGAAGGCGCCCGGCCCACCCGGGGCGGTTTCTCCCGACAGGGCGCCCGGTGCGGTCTTGATGAAGACGATATTCCGCTCGAGCAGCTTCACGTCCCGCCCCTCGGCCCCCGACGGGAGGCTCACGATTTTTCCGCCCACGCCGGCCTGCGGGGGAAGGACCTTGAGCGGAAAGGGCCCTTCCCTCAGCGTGACATACTTCCCCTCCCCGGGATCGAAATAGTTGAAGACCACCCGCGGGATCTCCTTTATCTTTTCGTCGAGCGGGACGATTGCCTGCTCGAACACCTTCATCCCCGCGCCTCCGTCGCCTCCCCCGGCGGTCGTCGAGCCCGTCGGCTCGTAGCTCTTGAACCCGTCGAGGCCACTCACCCGCGGGGGCGCCACGCGGTCGAGATCCCCCTCCCCCGTCACCTTCATGGTGAGCGTGACCGGGTCCCCTGCGTGGACCTCGCGCGGCTTCGCCTCCACCGCGAGTCGGTAATTGCCCACTGAAACCTCGCCCGCCGGGGCCCCCTCCTTCGGGAGCGGGCGGACGTTGATCTTGAGTTCGTTGGAAACGAGCGAGAAGGGCTTCCTGGTGAAACGCCCGAAAAAGGGATCGTCAAAAATATCCTCCATGTCGAAGAAACCGCGGGGAGCGCGCGCGCGGCGGGGAGACTCGGCCAGCATGCTTCCCTTCAACCTCGCGGGGCCGACGGTGAGTTCGCCGGTCTTGTAGGGATAAAGGGCTGTTTTCAGCTCGCTGACCTGGTACCTCCTGCCGTTCATGATCCGGGAGTAATTGACGCTCTTCCCGTCGCCGAGATGTCTTTCCACAAACCCGTTCGCCGGGGGCGCTTCGTAGGCGGGCTGCTCCGCGAGCCCGACGTCGGCGTAGCAGAACCTGAAGGTGAGAATCACCTGCTCGCGGAGCCAGGGATTCGTCTTGTCCGCGGAGAGCTCGATGAACATCTGCTCGGGCTGAGCGCCGCCCGCGCGCGGACGCGGCTGCTCCGCCCCGCCGCCGGCCGGCGGCGGGGGCGCGGAAGGCGGGGCGGCTTGTCCCCGGTCAAGGACCTCTATCGTGATCGGCTGGGTCCGGTACACGGTGCTCTGGAAGTTCAGGGTGAAGGGACCGATCGTGAGCTTCCCGGCCCTGAGGGGAATGAGCGCGTAGTCATACTGCGTGCTTGTGATGGTCTGGAAGTTCACGATCTGGATCTGGGTGGAGCGGCCGGTGTCGGCGATCCGGAACCCGTCGAGGTTGGGCAGCACGAGCGCGCTTCCCTGCCCGGCGCCGGACACGCTCACGCTGAGCACCACCCGGTCGTCGAGAGAGACGACATTCCGGTCTACCGAGGCGGTAAGCTCAACCGCCCGGGCGGTCCCCGTGATGCTCACCCATGCCGCGATGAGTCCGCAGAATAGTCTACTCATATCCGTTCACACGCCGATTATACCTCTCGTTGTCACCAATCCTTATCGATATCCGTCGGCTGGGGGCTGCCCTCGGCCTTCATGAAATGGGTGGGGTCTCGCTCCTCCCGCTCGAGCGATTCGATGAGCTGGCGGGCCTGCTGTTCGCTCAGGTCCTTATCGGGCTGCTCGCTCTTTTCCGCCTGCGCCGTCTCTCCCGCGGGCTTCTCCTCCTGTTTTGCCTGCTCGGGTTCTTTCTGCTCCTGGTCTTTCTTCTCCTGCTCCTTCTTTTCCTGGTCCTTCTTCTCCTGATCCTTGTTTTTCTGATCTTTCTGATCTTTCTTTTCCTGCTCCTTTTGTTGCTGATCCTTTTGCTGATCCTTCTGCTCCTTTTCCTTTTTCTCCTGCTCTTTTTTCTCTTGTTCTTTCTGCTGTTCTTTCTGATTCTGCTTCTGGTCCTGCTGGTCCTGTTGCTGTTGTTTGAGCGCGCGTTGGACGAACTCGAGGTTGTACTTCGCGTCCATGTCATCGGGGTCGGACTCGAGCGATTTTTCGTAACAGGCGGCGGCCTCTTTCAGCGCATTCGGGTCGCCGTCCTTCTTCGCGGATCGGTACTTCGCGTTGCCGATGTTGTACCACGACTTCGCCTGGAGCCCCGGGTCGCCCGGAGCCGCGGATTTTTCGTAGAGTTTCACCGCCTCGGGGAACTTCGCCTGCCGGTAGAGCACGTCCCCGATGTTGAAGTAAAGCTGCGGCTTCTCGGGGGCCTCTGTCATCGCCTCCGAGTATTTCTTCAGGGCGTTCTCGTAATCTCCCTTCTGATAGAAGTCGCCGCCCTGCCCGTTCTTCCGGGCGGCGGAAAAGGTCAGGCCGAGGCAGGAGACGGAAAGGGCCGCGATCGAAATCGCTGCGGCCAATTTCCTGCCGGTGATATATCTGTTCATACTGTGTGACCTTTGCAATCCGGCTACCCCGTTCAAGCAGTTCAAGCCGCGAGACGCTTTCTCCGTGAACCTCCGTGATCTCCGTGGTGAGGCAGCACGTTATGCAGTATCCTTTTTCGGTCGAGCCCTGTCGTTCAGCACCGCCTCCAGGCACAGGAGAAGAAACGCCGCGGCGAGCGGCCACTGGAACCTGTTCTCGTAGACCTTCCGCTGCCTCTCCACGAGCTCCTTCTTTTCCATCCCGGAGATCTTCTCGCCGTAGAGGTCCACGAGCCCCAGGGTGCCCGCCGAAGGGTAGACATACGAGCCCCCCGTTAAAAGCGCCGCCTGCTGGAGTGTGTTCTCGTTGAGCCTGGTCTGCACGACCTTGCCCTCGCGGTCCTTCAGATAGCTCTTGCCCCCCTCGTCGCCCTCGACCGGGATCAGCTCCCCCGACGGGCTCCCGATGCCCACCGAGAATATCTTCACCCCGAGCTCCTTCGCCTTTTTCGCGGCGGCCTCCGTCCCCTCGCGGAGGTCTTCCCCGTCCGAGAGAAGGATGAGGGCCCGGTGCTCGCGCTCGCTCCCCTGGAAGATGCGTATCGCCTGCCCGATCGCACCGCCTATATCCGTGCCGCCGAGCGGGACGACCCCCACCCGCACCACCTTGAGGAACATCTCCACCGCCGAGTAGTCGAGCGTCAGCGGGCAGAGGATGTAGCTCGATCCCGCGAAGGCGACGAGCGCCACGCGGTCGCCCTGCAACCGGTCCAGGAGCTCGCTCACCTCCATCTTCGCCCGGGTAAGCCGGTCCGGCTTCACGTCCGTCGCGAGCATGCTCTTGGAGGTGTCGATCGCGATGACGATGTCGATCCCCTCCCGGGTCACCCGCTGCCAGTGGTACCCCCATTTGGGCTGGGCAAGGGCGACGGCGCCGAGCGCCAGGGCGATGAGCTCCATGGCGATCCTTCCCCTTCGCCTCCGTACGCTCAGGCCCATGATCAGCCCCCCGATGAGGGCCGGCTCGGCGAACGATTCAATGGCCCTGCGCCGGCGCGCCGCCGCCCATCTCAGGAACAGGGCAAGCGCGGCGACCAGCCAGAGCGCGTGCAGGAACGACGGGTGTCCCCACTGCATATCAGGGCAGCCTCCTCAGCAGCGTGGCGATCAATCCCGCCTCCAGGAACAGGAGGGCGAGCGCCGGGATCAGCAGAAAAGGGAATATCTCGCGGTACTCCGAATACTTGTCCTCCTCGATCCGCACCCTCTCCATGGCGTTGATCCGGTTGTAGATCTGCATGAGCGCCTTCTCGTCCTGCGCCCGGTAGTACTGCCCGCCGGTCGTCTCCGCGACCTTGCGCAGGGTCTCCTCGTCGATGTCGATGGGAACCCTATCGAAGAAGATCTGTCCCATCACCGTCCTCGGGTACGGCGCCAGCCCCTTGGTCCCAGCGCCGATCGTGTAGATTTTGTTCTTCATGCTCATGGCGATGCCCGCGGCGCTCTCGGGGCTTACCTCGCCGAAGTTGTTCATGCCGTCGGTGAGGAGGATGACGACCTTCGACTTCGCCTTCGAGTCCTTGAGGCGCGCGACGGCGGTGACGATGGCCGAGCCGATCGCGGTGCCGTCCTCATCCCCCCCGCGAGGGACGATCTTCAACCGGTCCACGATGTCGAGGAGCAGGTCGTGGTCGAGCGTGAGCGGGGACATCGTGTAGGCATACCGCGCGAAGGCGACGATCCCGATCCGGTCGTTCCTGCGCTCGGGGATAAACCGCTTCACCACCTCCTTCACGACGTCAAGACGGTTCACCCGAAGATCGTCGGTCATATCGCGCGCGTCCATGCTGCTCGACACGTCAAGCGCCAGCACGATGTCGATCCCCTCGGAAAACACCTTCGCGCGCCCGACGCCCTTCACCGGCCGCGCCAGGGCAAGGACGATGAGGACCGCCGCGGCGCACCTGAGGGCGAGCGGAAGACGGGCGAACCTGATCCCCCCCGGAGGCAGCGCCTCCCGGAGCGCGTCGAGCGCCGTGAACTTGATGGCTGCGGGACGCCGCCGCTTCAAACGGATAAAGGCGACCAGCGGGATGGCGAGAAGCAGGAGGAGGAGCAGCGGGCTCTGGAAGCG
>JBAXOY010000097.1:0-11058 GCA_037133055.1 Chlamydiota bacterium | reverse complement strand
TGCGCGATCCATTCTGGATTCTGGCTCCTGGCTTCTGACTACCTGAGTAGTTACCAGTCATTTGTCATTATCGGGTATCGGCATGTGCCATTCTTTTGACAAGCGGTCCGAGCTCGCGCGCGAGCTCCTCCGCCGCTCCTCTCCACGTATGCGCCTCCGCGATCTCCCTGAGGCCCGCGCCCCCCCGGGCGCATGCCTCCCGGAGCGCGCGGGCGAGGTCAGGCGCGTCGCCGGGCCGCGCGAGCCGCGGGGGTCCGTCGCCCAAAAGCTCCCGCACGGGAGAAAGCGCGGTCGCCGCGACCGGGACCCCGCAGGCGAGCGCCTCGAGCGCCTTGAGCGGGAAGCAGCACTCGGTGTAGTCGTTGGACGGGCTCGGGACCGCGACGGCGTCGCAGGCGTTGATGCAGCCGGGGATCTCGTCCTGGGGGACAAGGCCGAGATCGCGCACCCCCTCGCCCCCGCGCGCGGCCGCGCCGCGCCGCGGCCCGGCGAGCAGCAGCACGGCGGGGAAGCCTTCGCGGCGGAGGATCGCGTGCGCTTCGAGGAGAAGGTCGAGCCCCTTGTAGCCGACGAGGTACCCGAAATAGCCGATGACCGGCTCGCCGTCTCCGGGAAGCCCGAGCCGCGCCCGGCACTCCGCCCGGTCCATCGGCCTGAATTTCACGGTGTCCACCCCGTTGCCGACGACGCACACCCCGTTCCGCCGCACCGGGGCGATCCGCTCCATGAGCGCCCGGGTGACGCAGACCACGAGGTCGGCGCGCCTGATAAGCCGCCGGTCGAGCAGTCCGAAACCGGGGACCCGGTAAATGTCGTAGGTCCTGTAGTCGTCCATGAGGTCGTAGACGAGCGGGACGCCCGCCCGGCGGCAGGGCCCGGACGCGATGAGGGCGAAAAGCGGGTCGCCCTCGGCGATGAGGAGGTCGTACCGCCCCCGCCCGAGCTCCCCGGCGAGGGTCCGCCGAAAGGAGAAAAAGCGCCCCGGGGAGAGCGGCCGGATCAGGAACGGGATGTCGCCCTTCCGCGCGTCGAGGTTCGCCTTCTCGGTGTAGTCGCCGAGGAGGAAGCGCACCTCGTGTCCGAGCGGGCGCAGGGCCGCGAAGAGGCAGTACGGCCGCCCGACATCCTCGCGCGAGATGTCCTTCGCCGAGGTGTAGCGCTTTGTGAGGACGAGTATCTTCACCTTACCTCCGCACCCTGTTTTTCAGGTTCCACGACACGGCGCGCCCGAGCGCCCCGACGCAGTCCCACCGCCCGCGCAGGGCGAACCCCGCGGCGGGCTTCGCGAGCTTCACCGCGATGAAATACGGAAGGAAGACGAGGGCGAACGCCGCCCGCCCCAGGTGCTTGCGCGCGTAGATGAGCCTCCCCCGCGCGAGGTAATACACGTAGTCGGGGCTCCGCGCGTCGAGCGTCGCCGCCTTGACGTGCAGGACGCGGGCGCGCGGGGCATAGAGAATCCGGCAGCCGGCCTCCCGCGCCCTCCGGCAGAGGTCGAGCTCCTCGGAGTAGGAGAAGAACTGCTCGTCGAACAGCCCCACCCGGTCGAGGAGACGCCGGGTCAGGAGCATCGCGCAGCCTGGGGCGGCGTCGAGCTCGCGCTCGCGGTCGTACTGCCCCCTGTCCCTCTCCCCCTCCCCCACGGGGATGCCCTGCGCGAGGAGATGGATGTTCCGGTAGCCCGCGTACTGGATGATGCCGGGCAGGCGGGCGTCGAGGACCTTGGGGCTCACGATGTCCGCGCCGGTCCTTCCCGCCGCCTCGACGAGCGCCTCGACCGCGTCCGGCGCGACGGTGCAGTCGTTGTTGAGCACAAGTATGCGCTCCGCTCCCCTGTCGAGGGCGGCCCTGATCCCGACGTTGTTCCCGCCCGCGTAGCCGAGGTTTGTCGGATTCCGTATCAGGGTGAGCGAGGGGAACTCACGGGCGAGCCGCTCCGCGGAGCCGTCGGGCGAGCCGTTGTCGACGATGATGATCTCCGGGGCCCCCCCCTCCGATTGGAGGAGCGCGCGGACGCACCCGATCGTGTCGTCGGGGCGGCGGTAGTTGAGCACCACCGCCGCGACATACGGCTTCCGCGCCGCCGGCGTCGTCATCGCGCGCGCTCCCCTCTCCCACATCCGGAGCGCCCGGCGAGGATCCGGGTGTACACCTCCTCGTAGCGCCACGCGTTCTCCTCGATGCTCTCGCAGAGGCGCGGGAGGTTCTTCCGGAGCTCGCCAAGGACCGCCGGCCTCTCGATCACCGCCCCTATCGCCGCCGAGAGCGCCCGCCAATCGCCGGGAGGGAAGACGAGCCCGTCCACGCCGTCCCGCACGAAATCGGCGAGCGCGCCGACGCGCGAGGCGAGCACCGGGAGCCCCGCGGCCCACGCCTCCCAGAGCACCAGATTGAACGTTTCGTGCCAGAGCGAGGGAATCGCCAGGAGGTCGACCCCCGCGAGGATCGCGGGGAGATCCTCCGGCCGGTACATCCCGCGGACGGTCACCTGTCCCGCCGGGAACCGCCCGGCGACCTTGTTGAAGAACCGCTCAAAGCGGGCGGGATAGGCCCTCCCGTACACCGCGAGCCGCACCCTCGACGGGGGAAACCGCCGGACCGCCCGGAGCAGGGTGATGACGCCCTTGTGCGGCATCACGGTCCCCGCGTAGCCGATCACGAGCGGGCGCGTTCCGTCATACGGGGCGAGGGCGGACCCGGCGGGGAGGCCGGGGAACGGCGGCGCGCCGTGGGGGATGACAAGGATCCGCTCCGCCGGGACGCCGATGGCCGCGTAGATTTCACGCGCCCGCGCCGAGGGGGCGATGAGCGCGTCCGCCTCCCCGAGGCAGCCGAGGAGCTTCGCGCACCGCTCGCCGTAGAGGCGTTCGAGCTGCCGCGTCCTCCCACGGAAAAAGATCCGCTGGAGGGCGCCACACGCGGCGAGGCACGCCCTTTCCGCCGGCAGGGAACCGGTGAATCCGGCGGCGTATTTGATCCGTCCCGCGGCCGCGGAGGCCTTCGAGGCGAGGGTCCCGCGCCCGCAGGCGCGCGCGCAGTTCCTCCCCCCGTCGGGGCCGGGGCAGAGGCTCCCGTCGGGCCTGAGGAGCTGCACCCGCGCGCACGCGTACCAGTAATCGTGCAGCGAGATCACCACGGGTATCCCGCGCCGCCCCGCGATCCCGGGGATTCCCCAGGAGGCCCCCGCGAGGTGCTGGACGTGCACGAGGTCGGGCTTTTCCCGGTCGAGGCACTCCTCGAAAATCTCCTCGATGCGGGGGTGGTGCTCGTAGCGGCCCTGCGTGTCGAGTGTGGTGAAATTGTTCACGACGCGCAGGACCGGGATCCCGTCGAGCTCGCCCCGCAGCATCTTGTACTCGGGCCAGCCCAGAAGCTCCTCGCGGGTGAACACGCTCACGGCATGGCCCATGTCCCTCAAGGCGACGCAAAGCCTGCGGGCGCACAGCTCCGTCCCCGCCATCGCGGTCGGCGGGTAGCCGTGGACCACAAAGAGTATCTTCATGCAGTAGATAGTTACTTTTTGTAACTACTCAGGTAGTCAGAAGTCAGGAGCCGGAATCCAGAATGGATCGCGAATAAGCTTCCAGAAATATCGCCGCCGGCGCCCTCATTCCAACTCCTGGCTCCTGACTTCTGAATTCCGGCTCCTGAGCAGTTACTGCTTTTTTATTGTGCCCTGCCGCGACAGCGCCCCGCGCAACCCCGCGGGCAGCGCCTCCGAGTGCTCCCCGAGCCACCGCCCCAGCACGCACGCCGCGTGGTACGGGATGCCGCGGAGGAACTGCGCCGCCGGCACGCCCTTCCTCCGCGCGTAGGCGCGGTCGTCCCTCAGCGAGACGAGCGCGGTCTTCACCGTCTGCCGGGCCGTGATCGGCGGGGCGAGGCGCGCCTGCCGGACGAACCGGCCGTAGTCGTAGTGCTGCCGGAGCTGCTCGCGCAGGGAGTAGTCGTGGCTGTGGACCACGGCCGAGGTCGGCTCATAGACGATCGCGTACCCGGCGAGGAGCACCCGCTCCGCCCAGTCGGCGTCCTCCCCGAACTCCACCCGCCGGAACGGGAACCGTTCCCAGACCGACCGGCGAAGGCACGAGCTCGTGTTGGCGAAATAGACGTAGTACGGCTTCCGCTCCTCGAGCTCCTCGCGCGACCGCACTCTCTTCACGATCCGCTCGAGTCCGCCGCCCTGCGGCCACTCCTCCTCGATCTGGCGCGCAAGGGGGAGAGAGCATCCCCGGCGCGGCACGTGCCGGCTGAAGGAGCCCGCCACTTCCGCGTCCCCGCGCAAAGGGCGGAGCAGATTTTCCAGCCACGCGCCGTTCGCCGGAACGGCGTCCTGCGTGAGGTACACGAGGAAATCGCCCCTCGCCTCCCGTGCCCCGAGGTTCCTGGTCTCGCCGTGGTTGAACTCCTCCGGCGGTATCGAGATGACCCTCGCCGGGTAGCGGGCGGCAACCGTGCGCGTGCCGTCGGTCGAGCCCGAGTCCACGATCACCACCTCGGGGCGCGCCGCCCCCTCCTGGGAGAAGACGGCCCGGAGCTGGGAGTCAAGAAAGCGGCCCGCGTTCTTCACGGGGATGATGACCGACACGTCCTCGCGGCTCATGGCTGCCCTGATTGCTCTCCCCCGCGGCCGGCCATGAGCCGCGCGATCTTTTCGAGCAGCTCGCCGATGTCAAACGGCTTGATCACGTAGTCGTCCGCGCCGAGAATGCCATAGGTCTCCTTGATCTTGTTCACCGTCGCGGTGAAGGCGATGACGGGGATGTGCCGGTGCGCCGAGTCCGCCGCCTTGAGCGTGCGGCACACCTCGGCCCCGTCGATGACGGGGAGGTTCAGGTCGAGGAGGATCAGGTCGAAGTCCCCCCGTCGGACCGCCTCAAGGGCGGCCCGCCCGTCGATGGCCGTCGCGACCTCGTACCCCGCCTTCTCAAGCCGGTAGACCGTGATCCTCAGCAGGTCAGGCTCGTCCTCGACGACCAGTATCCTCGCGCGACCGCTCATGGCTGCCTCCCCTCCGCGGGCGTGCCGCCGCGGGGCTCCCTCGGCCCCGACGGCAGCGTGAATGAGAATGTGCTCCCCTTCCCCGGTTCGGACTCGGCCCGGATCCTTCCTCCGTGCTGCTCCACGATCTGCTTCGAGATCACGAGGCCGAGCCCGGTGCCCCCCGGCGCCCGCTTTCCGTCCCGCGGGATCTGTTCGAACTTCCGGAAGAGCCGCCCCATATTCTCCGGGCTGATCCCCTCGCCCGTGTCCGCCACACGGACCGTCACCAGGCCGCCCGCATCCTCCACCCCGACGCTGACCCCGCCGCGATGCGTGAATTTGAACGCGTTGCTGATGAGGTTCGTCAGCACCTGGACGATCCGGTCCCTGTCGCACACGGCCGTGGCGGGCGCAGCGGGGAACGACGATTCAAGGGTGAGGCCCTTTTCGCGTGCGACGGGACGCTGCGCCTCGACGACCTCGCGCACGACATCCCGAAGATCTTGTCCCTCCATGACATACACGAGCTTGCCCGCCTCGAGCTTGGAAAAATCGAGCACGTCGTTGATCAGGCGCGTGAGCCGGCGAACGTTTTTCTTGGCAAGGTCGAGGAATTCACGCTGTTCTTCGCCGATCGGCCCGGCGGTGCCGTCGAGCACGATATTGATCCCCTCCGCGATCGCGGTGAGCGGGGTCCTCAGCTCGTGCGAGACCATCGACGTGAAATCCGACTTGATCACGTAGAGCTCCCGGAGCCTCTCGTTCAGCTCGTTCATGTCGTCGAGCATGTAGATCAACGCCTTCCGGGAAAGATCGAGGTCGCCGGTTTTTTGCAGCAGGTCTGTGGTCCGCTCCTCTACCCGCTGATCCAGGAGCTTTTGCGTGCTCCGGATTTTCGCGACCATCTCGTTGAACGCGACCGCGAGGAGGCCGACCTCCTCGGGATCCCGAACGTCGAGGGCATGATCGAGGTCGCCCTTTCCGACGATCCGGAGACCCTTCAGAAGCTCCTCGATCGGGCGCGTGATGATCCGCGATGCCCTCATCCCCACCAGGGCGGCGAGCACGGGGATGACCGCGAAGATGCCGATGAGCGCGATCTTTAAGATGTACACCGGCCTGAGGGCCTCCGACGCGTCCATCTCCGCGCGGAGCGTCCAGCCGAGCGCGCGCAGCGGTATCCCGATCCCGAGGACGCGCTGCCCGCTGACGCCGACATACGTGCGGATATCCCCCCACGCCGGGGCCGCGGGACCGGAGCCCGCGACCGCGCCGTGCCGCGAGGAAGCGAGGAACATCCCGTCCTTCGAGAAGAGGGCGAACAGGCCCGTCCTCCCGAGCCCCACAGGGTTTTCCAGCGCCCTGTCGAGAACGCGGGCGTCGAGCGCCACGGCCAGGACGCCGAGGAATCTTCCATCCTTCCTGACCACCACCGGCACAGCGATGAGGAGCTCCCGCATTCTGCCGGAGGCGCAGACCGCCACGGCGGGCCCCGTAGTGGCCTCCTTGAAAAGCCGCATGAGAGGATCATCATCCCCCGGAGGACTCAGGTCGTCGAGGTACACCGTGTCTCCAACCTTGTTCATGACCCTGATCTCGATGAAGGGAGCCCCGTCCCCCGCGGCCGGGGAAAACTCCTCCCGCGCCGCCGCGAATGCGACGCCCCGGGCAAGGGGGGATTCGCGCACATCGAGAAACACGCGAAGGGGGGGGGATTCCGCCATCCGCTGCACTCTCTCCGCCTCTTTCTCGACAAGGGCCTCCACCACCGCGCCTCTCGCCGCGGCGATGCCGCGGAGCGTGTCATCGACGCCCCGCCGGACCGCCGAGACCGCGGTCGCATAATAGATCGCGCCGGCAACCCCCAGGAGGACGAGGACGCTCTCGAAAAAGATGAGACTGATCTTTTTCCCGATTTTCATCAGCCCGAGCCTCCCCCGGCGCCTTTTTCGGACTCCCTGACCCTGTCCCTGAGCTCCTTGACGCGGAACTCCCGCTGAACCATGATCCGGTTGAGCTCGGCGATCTCCGCCTCCATCTCCCCGATCCGTCGCGACCGCCGCCTCTCCTGGGCGGAGTCCCGGGCGACGATGAGCACTCCCGGCCGCGCGCCCCGCAGGGGCGCAGCCGCCGCATCACAGGCCACGGGTTCGCCGTCCGCCCTCATGAACCTCAGTTCGTCCGCGGCGCTTCCCTCCTCACCGGCCCTCCGGATGAGCTCCCCGGCCTTCGCCGCGTCCTCCGGGTACACGATCTCCTCGACCCGGGCGCCGATGAGCGCGCTGCGCTCCGCGCCCGTCAAGGCGAGGAAGGCACGGCTCGCGTCCGTTACGCGCCCCCCCCCGTCGGTCGCGCAGGCCGCGACCGGCGCCTGGTCGAACATCTCGCGGTAGCGCTCCCGGCCGGCGCGGACCCCGGCCTCCATGCGCGAGATTCGCGAGGAGAAGAGCACGGACAGGAGCGAGAACACCGCGACCCCCACGGCGCCGAGCCACAGGAGCTCCCGCGCAAACCTTCCGAACTCCGCCGCCAGCCTCGCCTCGGGGAACACCATGACGATTCTCCACCCCGTCACCGGGACGGTCCCCGAGCCCGCCCAGACCCACCGCCCCGAATCCGGGTCCCGCAGGCGGAGCGCGGGCTCATGCGACGCGATGACCTCCGCCGCGACCGGGTAGTCGCCCGCCTGCTCCAGCCTGCGCAGGGGCTCCCCGTCGGCGGAGGCATGCGGTCCGGACAGGACCGTGCCGTCTGCGGCCATGACGATGAAGTAGCCGCTTTTAAGGGGGGCGATCGAGGAGAAGAGGTTCTGGGAGGGCGTCAGCAGGAGGTCGAGCGCGGCAACGCCGAGCAATTTCCGCGCGCCGTCGTACACGGGCAGCGCCATCGATATCATCGGCTTGCCCATCTGATTGAGGCTCTCCCCCCCCTGTTCGAGGTAGGGGGGCGTCACCACCAATCCCTTCCGGGCGACGGGCAGGTCATACCACGGCTGGCCTATCGGGCTATAGCTCTCGTCCGGCGGGAGGCCGTCGCTCTGGCAACAATAGAGGTACGACGTGGAGGACTGGACATACGCGAGGTTGATCATCGGGTCGGACGAGACGAGCGCCCGCAGGTCATGGAGCAGGCCCTCGTACACGGGTCCCCGGGAAGAGGGCGACTCCAGATACCGCAGTGCGATATCCGAATAGGCCACCTGGCGCAGCAATTTTCCCTTCTCTTCGAGGCTGGCCGCGACGCCCGCCGCCGCCGCGCGGACCTCCTTCTGCACGAACTCGTGGATGCTGAAATCCATCAGCCGCTGCTGGTAGTTGAAGATCATCATCGCCCCCACGCCGATGAGGAACGCGCCGGTGAGGAGCGTCATCCCCAGCGTCTTCACCCGGAGGGTAACGCGCCCTTCGCCCGAGCCGCCCGCCCCCGTTCTCCGTCCCATACACTATCCCCCTCCCCCATCCCGCGCCCCGCCCCCCGCGAGCCGCTCCTTCAGCTCCCGTATCTCGTCGCGCAGCTCCTTGATGCGGAACTCGCGCGTGAACGCGGCGTTGCTGATGATCTCGAGCTCCCGGTTGCGCTCCTCGAGCGTCTGCTGGTAATTCTTGAGCTCGGTCATGTCCCTGAAAACACCCATGAAGCAGGCTTCCCCGCCGACCGTCACTTCGGCCGGGCTTATCGCGACCCACCGCCTCTTCTTGTCCCCGGTCATGATTTCCGACATCACGGGCATCTTGTCTCCCGTAGTATACCTCCCGAATACCTTCACCGCTTCACCCACCACATCCTCGGGGTGAAGCTGGTCCACGCGCATGGAAAGGATCTCCTGCCTCGAGTACCCGGTCAGCGCCTCCGCTTTCCTGTTGCAGTCGACGAGCATCCTTGTCTTTGCATTCGCGATGAATATGGCGTCGTTGTTCTCATTGAAAAGATCCCGGTACTTTTTTTCGCTGGCAAGGAGCGCCTCCTCTATCCGCTTGCGCTCGCTGATGTCAACATCAAGGCAGAACAACTCCGCTGCGTGTCCCGGCAGCTTGACGCGGGCATGGCTCGAAAAAACAGTCACCCGTGATCCATCTTTTCGCATGAGAGATAGTTCCGACGAGGGGATGGGTTGCCCCGTCTCGGCCATCTGTCGTATCTCCTGCTCGACATGCCCCCGCATTTCGGGCGGTATGATCAGATCCAACAGATTGCGTCCAATAGCCTCTTGCGCGCTGTACCCATACAAATGTTCGGACGCTTGATTCCAGTATTGCGTCGTGCCATCCGTCCCATACCCTTGAATGGCTATGGATTGAATGTCTTGCAATAAATTCCGAAATCGCGCCTCGCTCTCCCGCAGCGTCTCCTCCGCCCGTTTGCGCTCGGTGACGTCGCGACACAGCGTAAGAATCTGTGGTACTCCATCTATTTTTATAACAGTCGCATTAATCTCAATTGGAGTAATCTTGCCTTGAGTATTCACGTAGTCAATCTCTAAATCTTTGATGTGGCCTTCTCTAAAACATTTACCGATAGCCTCGGCATTTTTTTCTTTTTCGTAATCGGCTGTCCATTCAACTACGCTTCTACCGCGTATCTGGTTGAAATTCTCATGTCCAGAAAGACGGACATATTTCTGATTTGCATTAAGGATCTTGCCTTCTTGGTCAAGAGTTACAAAACCTGTATCTGTTGTTTCAATAAGCCCCTCATATAGTGCTAGGTTTCTCTGCAACACCTCCTCCGCCCGCTTGTGCTCGCTGATGTCGCGCACGGTCGCCTGCAGAAACGCCTTGCCGTTTTTTTCCATTCTTGAAAGCAGGACAGTTGCCGGAAACTCCGTGCCGTCCACCCTCTTATGCGTCCATTCAAAGAAGCATGAGCCCTTCGCCAATGCCGACAGCATCATCTCCCGCGCTTTCTCAGACGACAAGGCGCCGTCCGGCTGGTATTCCGGGGACAGCTCCGCCGGCGACCTGGATATGAAATCCCTTTCGTCGCGACAGCCGTATATTCTGACAGCCTCCGGATTTCCGGAAAGGAATCCCTCCTCAGGTGAAACGGTCATTATAGCGTCTTTTGATTCGTTAAAAAGAGCGCGGTAGTTCTCCTCGCTCTCCCGCAGCGCCTCCGCCGTAACAGATTGTTGAACGGCGAGGGCAACGGAGCTGCTGAGTCCATCCAGCAGTGCGTCTTCAGAAGGCAGTATGGGGTGTTTAGAGAAGAGGGCCATGACCCCCAGTATGTCTCCGCCGGATATTCGGAGCTGGTATCCCGCGAACGCCGCAAGTCCCAGCTCGCGCGCCCATTCGTGGTTGTGAATGCGGGGATCGTTCTGCACATCGTTTGTGAGAAATCTGTGGTCTTCGCCTGACGCGATGCGTCCGATCTTATAACAGTCGAACGGGACACGACGGTGGGTCTTGCCGTCTGTATGGGTGTAGCGGCCGGAACTCGCCAGCAAATGCAGACACCGGTCGCGGTAACGGCAGACATGGGGCCCTGTATTCACCCCGGCGTGGACGCAGTCCAGTTCGCACAGATCTCCAGGCCGAATAAGCCATATCCGGCAGAAATCGGCGTCGAAGCTACGCACGATGCCGTCGGTGACGGTTCTGAGCTTGTCCTCAATCGGCGCCGCCGTGAGAAGCGACTGCTGGATCACGTTGAGGCGCTGCTCCCGCAGAAGTGTTTTTTTGCGTTCCTCATCCGCCTGCTTGCGCTCGGTGACGTCGATCATCACGGTCAGGAAGTACTGCCGCCCCTGGATGTCGATCAGTTCACCCGAGAAAAGGCCGTCGAGGATCGCCCCGTCCCTGCGTCGGACCTGCAGTTCGATGTCGGCGATGCGCCCATCCGCCCGCAGGGTATCCGCGATCGCGGCCTGTTGCCCCGCTTCCAGGAAGAGACCGAGTTCGGCGGCGGTTTTGCCGACGACTTCGCCCATGGAATAGCCGAGCGCCTTCAGAAAGGCGTTGTTGACATCGAAGAACCGCTGGTCCGGCACGGTGGAGAGCGCCATCACGACCGGGTTGTTGCGGAACAGCCGCTCGAAGCGCTGCTGCGCTTCCTGCTCGGCGGTCAGGTTCTTGG
>JBAXOY010000096.1:0-11187 GCA_037133055.1 Chlamydiota bacterium | reverse complement strand
CGATCTTGTCCGGGTTGTTGATCTCGCGCGAGAGGAGCGAGGCCATGTACTCGACCGGGTAGTTGGCCTTGAGGTACGCCGTCCGGTAGGCGATCAGGGCGTACGCGGCGCTGTGCGACTTGTTGAACCCGTACTCGGCGAAGCGCGCCACCAGGTCGAAGATCCCCTCGGCGACCGCCTTTTTTATCCCCTTCTTCACCGCCCCGCGGACGAACGCCTCCTGCTGCTTCTCCATCTGCTCGACGATCTTCTTGCCCATGATGCGGCGGAGGTTGTCGGCCTGGGGCATCGTGAAGCCGGCGATCTCGTGGGCGATCTGGATCACCTGCTCCTGGTAGAGCATGACGCCGTAGGTGTCCCTGAGGATGGGCTCGAGCGCCGGGTGGTTGTAGGCGATCTTCGTCTGGCCGTGCTTGCGCCGCACGTAGTCGTCGAGCATCCGCATAGGCCCCGGGCGGAAGAGGGCGAGGAGGGCGATCAGGTCCTCGAATCGGTCGAGCCCGATCTTCTTCGAGAGGTCCCGCATCCCCGCGCTCTCGAGCTGGAACACCCCCACCGTGTCGGCCCTGTTGAGGAGGTCGAAGGTGGGGCGGTCGTCAAGGGGAACCGTCTCCCAGGAGAGCTGCACGCCGCGAGTCCGCGCGATGATCTTGAGGGCGTTGTGCAGGACGGTGAGGGTTCGCAGGCCGAGGAAATCCATCTTGAGAAGCCCGATCTCCTCGACCGACTTCATCGCGTACTGCGTGATCGGTTCGTCGTTGGTGCCGCGGCAGAGGGGGAGGTACTCGATCAGGGGCCGGTCGCCGATCACGACACCCGCCGCGTGGGTGGAGGCGTTGCGGGCGAGCCCCTCGAGGGAAAAGGCGAGGCCCATGAGGCGCGCGACCTGGGGGTTCTTCTCCTTGAGGCGCTTCAGCTCGGGCTCCGTCTCGATCGCCTCGGCGAGGGTGATCTTGGGGTCGTTCGGGACAAGCTTGGCGATGGCGTCCACCTCTCCGTACGGCATCCCGAGGACGCGCCCGACGTCGCGGATCACCGCCTTCGCCTTCATCCGGCCGAAGGTGATGATCTGTGCGACGTTCTCGTGGCCGTAGCGGTCGCTGACATAGCCGATCAGCTCCCCCCGTCGGTCGTAGCAGAAGTCGATGTCCATGTCCGGCATCGTCACGCGGTTCGGGTTGAGGAACCGCTCGAAGAGGAGATTGTACTTCAGCGGGTCGATGTCCGTGATCTCGAGCGCGTAGGCGGCGATCGATCCCGCGGCGGAGCCGCGGCCGGGACCGACGGGGATGTCCTGCCGTCGCGCCCAACTGATGAAGTCCCAGACGATCAGGAAGTAGCTCTCGAAGTTCATCCGCTCGATGACCTTGAGCTCCCGGTCGAGGCGCTGCATCACCTCCGGCGGGGCGCCCGGGTAGCGGCGCGCGATCCCCGCGTGGCAGAGCTCGCGGAGGTACTCCATCCTCCCCTTGCCGCCCGGGGTCTGGTATTCGGGGATCCGGTAGATCTGCTCCCCCTTCTCATCCTTGAAATTGAGCTCCAGGGTGCATTTCTCGACGACCTCGATGGTGCGCGCGAGCGCATCGGGAAACTCCCCGAGGGCGGCGGCCATTTCCTGCTGCGACTTGAAGTAGAATTCGCCGGTGGAGAACTTCATGCGATGTTCGTCGAGGAGCGTCTTCCCCGTCTGGACGCAGAGGAGCACCTCGTGGGCGAGGGAGTCCTCGCGCCGCATGTAGTGGACGTCGTTGGTCGCGAGGAGCGGAAGCCCGACCCGGCGCGCGATGCCCGGGAGCTCGCGGTTCACCCGCTTCTGCTCCTCGAGGCCGTGGTTGTGGACCTCGAGGTAAAAATCCCCGGGCGCGAAGATCTCCTTGAACTCCCCCGCGACGCGCCCGGCGCCGGCGGTGTCCCCCTTCAAAATCAGCGCGGCGATCTCGCCCTTCAGACAGGCGCTCGCCCCGACCAGCCCCCCGCTCATGGAGGCGAGCAGCTCACGGTCGATCCTCGGCTTGTAGTAGAAGCCCTCGAGGTGCGCGCGGGAGGAGAGCGTGAGGAGATTTCGATAGCCCTCGAGGTCTTTCGCCAGGAGGAGGATATGGAACGAGGCGTCCTTGATCCCCGAGGTCTTACGGTCGATGCGGCTCCCCGGGGCGATGTACATCTCCTGGCCGATGATCGGCTTCACTCCCCCCGCCATGGCCTTCCCGTAGAACTCGAGGGCTCCGCCCATGAAGCCGTGGTCGGTGAGCGCGAGGGCGGGCATTTTGAGTTCGCGCGCCCTCTCGATGAGGTCGGGGAGCCGGCAGGCGCCGTCGAGGAGGCTGTACTCGCTGTGCACGTGGAGGTGCGCGAACTGGGAGTGATGCATGAATCCAGTACCTTTGCGCCGGGGGGCGGTGCAGGGTCAGGGATACCGCACGATCAATCGCCGGCGCACCGTTGGTTCAAGCCGTTCAAACGGTTCACGCTGTTCAATCCGCGGGACGAACAGGATCCCCCGCTCGATATCTCGATAGCTCGATATCTCGATAGCTCGATAGCTCGATAGCTCGATAGCTCGATAGCTCGATCGCTCGATCGCTCGATCGCTATCTGTTCCTGTACAGAAGCACGAGCCCCGCCGCGCCGAAGAGGATGTTGGGCAGCCAGCTCGCGAGCCACGCGGGCAGGTGCCCTCCGTGCCCGAGCGAGAGGCTCACCATGCCGACGACATAGTAGGAGATGCAGATGGCGATGCTCAGGCCCGCGCTCCCCGCGGCGCCGCCCCGCGTCGTCTTGATGGCGAGGGGCACCGCGATGAGCACGATCGTGATGCCGACGAACGGGAAGGCGATCTTGTAGTGGAGGTCCACGAGCTTCTTGCCGTAGATATCGGAGTCCCGTGGATAGAGGGCCATGTTCCGCCAGAGCTCCGCGAGGCTCATGGAGAGCGACTCCTTCTGGCTGCTCAGAAAATCCTCGGGCTTTTCGCCGAACGGGAAGCGGCGCTTGCTGAACGCCTCCTCGCTCCCTCGGGCCCGCCCCTTCGAATCGTACCGCTGGATGGAGCCGTCGAAGAACCACCATTCCTGGTCGAGGTACGACGCCTTCGACGAGGAGATCGTCTCGACCACCTGCCCGTTCTGGAAGCTCCGCACCGAGACGTTCTGGAGCAGGTCGCCCGACGGCTTCCACTGCCCCGCCCACGCCCGCCCCTCCTTCGAGTTGAAGAAGGCGAGCGGGCGCATCTTCTCCTCGGGCTTCCCGCCGCGGGCGTCATCGAGGAACTTCTTCGATTCCTCGTACGCCCGCGGGGCGTGCCGGTCGTTCAGATAGAAGATGAACGCGGTGAAGCCCACGCCCAGGATGAAATAGGGCAGCATGATGCGGTAGACGCTGATGCCGTTGGCGCGCATCGCGGTGATCTCGTTGTGGCGGCTCAGGGCGCCCAGGCAGTAGACGATCGCGAGGAGGATGGAGAGGGGGATGACCTGCACCATGACGAGCGGCATCTGGATGACGTAGTACTGGATCAGGAACCGCATGGGCACCCGGTCCTCGATGTAGTTGTCGAGGTGGGCGGAGAGGTCATAGATGACGTAGATCAGTATGAACGCCGCGAGGCAGTAGCAGAGCGGGATGAGGAATTCGCGGACGAGGTAGCGGTCGAGTATCTTGATCATTGCCTCATCTCCTGTCGAGCCGGTAGGTGAGCCAGGGGCCGATGATGGCGAACACCACGTTCGGGACCCAGACGAGGACGAACGGGTAGAGCCAGGCGCGCTCCTGGAGAGCCTCCACGCAGATGATGAAGGCGTAGTTGAGCCCCACGAGGGCCAGGCTTATCGCCGCCCCGACGGAGGTCTCCCCGCGGTGCGCCACAATCCCAAGCGGCATCCCGATCATCACGAACGCGAGGGCGCAGAAGGTGAAGACCATCCGCTCGCTCGCCTCCGTGAGCGTGATGCTGATCCGGCGCTGCATGTCGCGCCGCATCATCGGGCTCGCGGCGGCGAGCATACCCCTCCAGTGGGCGATCTTCGTCACGAGCTCGGAGAAGGTGTAGTCGGGCATTTTTTTCGGCACGCCCCCCTGGTCCTCGTCGAGCCCCATCTTCACGATGTAGGTCTTGAAGGTGGCCGAGACCGAGGTGGTCTCCCCCTCCCGCGGCGGCTCCTCCATGGTGCCGTCGAAGAGCCTGAAGACGATCTTCCGGGCCTCGCCGGAGACGATCTCGCCGTGCGCCGCCTTGAGGAACCGGATGCGGTCGTCCGGGAGTTTTTCATAGATGATCACATCCTTGAAAAGGCTCCCGTCCTTCCGGCCGATGTAGAACTGGTACGGCTTGAAGTAGTCGATGAAGACGCCCGGTTCGAGGAGCGCCGCGGGGCTCTGCGCGCCCACCTGGTCGCGCAGTTCCCGGATGGCGTAGTGCGCCCGGGGGGCCACCACCGCGTTCACCATCCACGAAACGGCCGTGAGGGCGAGCGCGAGCATTATCCCGCTCCTGAATATCCTGCCGTAGCCCATCCCGCAGGCGCGCATCGCGGTGATCTCGTTGTCCGCGGAGAGCCGGCCGAAGACGAGCAGGCACGCGGTGAGGACGGACATCGGGATGGAGAAGACGAGAAGGTACGGGATGAAGCTCAGGAAGAGCCTGAGCAGCAGCCCTCCCGCGACGCCGCGCTCCAGCATGTCCAGGATCCTGATCACGTTCCCCATGAAGAGGATGAAGGTGAAGACCGTGAGCGCGATGCCGAACGTCTTCAGGAGCTGGCCGCCGATATAGCGCTGAATGATTTTCACGTGGGATCCGCCGCGATGTCCGGGTGGTGCTTTCCCACGATACTATCACAGGGGGCGGATCAGGACAACAGGCAAGACCGGGACACTCGGGCCACTTTACTCCGTATGGGCGTGTGCGCGTGAGGGCGTATGCGCGTGGGAGGTCGAGAGATCCAAATACTCCCTGAGATACCGCCCCGTGTGTGATTTTTCGCAGGCGGCGATCTTCTCCGGCGGCCCCTCGGCGACGAGATACCCGCCTGCCTCCCCCCCCTCGGGCCCCAGGTCGATCACCCAGTCGGCGGACTTCACGACCTCCATGTTGTGCTCCACCACGAGGACGGTGTTCCCGGCGTCCACGAGGCGCCGGAGGACGCCGAGGAGGGTGTGGATGTCGGCGAAGTGGAGGCCTGTCGTCGGCTCGTCGAGGATGTAGAGGGTGTTCCCGGTCGCGAGCCCCCCGAGCTCCCGGGCGAGCTTGACGCGCTGCGCCTCGCCCCCCGAGAGGGTCGTGGCCGCCTGCCCGAGCTTGAGGTAGCCGAGGCCGACCTCGGCGAGGATGCCGAGCCTCCTCGCGAGGACCGGGACGTGCCGGAAGAAGAGGACCGCCTCCTCGATCGTCATGTCGAGGATATCCGCGATCGTCTTCCCCTTGAAGCGGATCTCGAGCGTCTCGCGGTTGTAGCGCCGCCCCGCGCACGCCTCGCAGACGACATGGACGTCGGGGAGGAAGTGCATCTCGACCTTCAGGATCCCGTCGCCGCGGCAGGCCTCGCAGCGGCCGCCCTTGACGTTGAATGAGAAGCGCCCCGGGCCGTATCCGCGCGCCCTCGCCTCCGGGTGCTTCGAGAAGAGGACGCGGATCGCGTCGTAGACCCCGGTATAGGTGGCGGGGTTCGAGCGCGGCGTGCGCCCGATCGGGGACTGGTCGATGACGACGACCTTGTCCACGCGCTCCGCCCCGGTGAGCTTCTTGAACGCGCCGGGATTCTCCCGCGAGCCGTGCAGGCGCTGTTGGAGGGCGCGCCGGAGAGTGTCGTCCACGAGGGAGCTCTTCCCCGCGCCGGAGACCCCGGTCACCGCGCAGAGGAGTCCGAGGGGAACGCGCACGTCGATGCCCTTCAGGTTGTTGTGCGCGGCGCCGGCGAGGACGAGCGCCCTCTTCGGCGCCGGGGCGCGCCGCTCCGCCGGGACCTCGATGCGCCGCGTCCCGGAGAGATACTGCCCCGTGATCGACGCCGGGGCCGCGATGATCTCCGCAACCGTCCCCTGCGCGACCACGCTTCCTCCGTGGATGCCGGCCCCCGGGCCGAGGTCCACGACGTGGTCCGCGGCCCGGATGGCTGCCTCGTCGTGCTCGATGACGATCACCGTGTTGCCGAGATCGCGGAGTCTTGCCAGCGTCTCGAGGAGCCGCGCGTTGTCCCGGAGGTGCAGGCCGATGCTCGGCTCGTCCAAAACATAGAGCACCCCGACGAGCCCCGCCCCGATCTGGGTCGCAAGGCGCGTGCGCTGCGCCTCGCCCCCCGAAAGCGTGGCGCTTTCCCGGTCGAGCGTCAGGTAGCCGAGCCCCACGCGGCTCATGAATCGGAGCCGGTCGCCGATCTCTCGGAGGAGATCCGCGCCGACCGCCCGGTCCCGCCCCTCGAGCGCAACCCCCTCGACGAAGGAGAGCGCCCCGTCGATCGTCAGGGCGGTGAATTCGCTGATCCCCTTCCCCGCGACGGTCGCGGCGAGCGCCTCGGGCCTGAGCCGCCGCCCGCCGCACGCCTCGCAGGAGGATTCGCTCATGAACTCCTGGAGCTTGGTGCGCATCCAGGCGCTCTCCGTCTCGCGGAACCTCCGGTCGAGGATCGGGAGCACCCCCTCGAACGGGGCCGTCCGGACGCAGGGGCGGCGCCCGCGCCAGAACCTGGACGTGACCGTCTCCGCGCCGGAGCCGCGCAGGATGAGATCCCGCGCCTTCGCATCGAGCCCGCCGAACGGCGTGTCCGGGCTGAAGTTGAACCGCTTCGCGACCGCCCTGAGAAGCGCCCGGTAGTAGATGACGAGGGATTTGCCGCCGGCGCGGAACGGGCGCACCGCGCCTCCCGTCAGCGTTTTCTTCGGGTCGATGACGCGGGCGGGGTCGAAGACCAGCCGCCGCCCGAGGCCGTGGCAGGAGGGGCAGGCCCCGTGCGGGCTGTTGAAGGAGAAATCGGAGGGCCCGAGTTCCGCGTACGACCTGCCGCAACTCCGGCAGAGCATCCGCTCCGTGAAGAGCCGCTCCTCCCCCGTCCCCTCCCACGCGACGATCGCCCTCCCCTCCCCCGTGCGGAGGGCGAGTTCCATCGAGTCGGTGAGCCGGTTCTTCGCTCCCGGCTTCACCGTGAGACGGTCGACGACCACGTCCACGGTGTGGGCGGCGCGGGGGTCGAGGCGGGGGAGCTTCCCGAGCTCGCCCGGAACGCCGTCCACGCGCACCCGGACGAACCCCTCCTGGGCGAGGCGCGCCAGGAGCTCGGCCTGGTCGCCCTTCACCCCGTCCGCGACGCGCGAGAGAATCCGTAGCCCCTCGCCCGCGGGACGGGCGAGGATTTCGTCGGTCATCTCCTGCACGGTCGCGCGGCGCACCGGGATGCCGCAGGCGGGGCAGTGCGGCACGCCGACCTTCGCGTAGAGGACGCGGGCGTAGTCGTGGATCTCGGTCGCGGTCGCCACCGTCGAGCGGGGCGTCGTCCCGAGGGGGCGCTGCTGGATGGCGATCGCCGGCGAGAGCCCCTCGATATGCTCGACGTCGGGCTTCTGCATCTGCTGGAGAAACTGCCGGGCGTACGCGGAGAGGCTCTCGATGTATTTCCGCTGGCCCTCGGCGTAGATGGTGTCGAGGGCCAGGGAGGATTTCCCCGAGCCGGAGACGCCGGTCATGACGATCAGGGCGTTTCGCGGGAGGTCGAGATCGATCCCCTTCAGGTTGTGCTGCCGGGCGCCGCGGATGACGATCTTCTGCTGCATGACCGACAGTATACCAGATTCGCCGCGGGCGGGTTGCACCCCGCGGGTGCGCCCCGCCGTTGACACGCCCCGCAAAGGCCGCTACCATGGGGCCGTGGAAACCGACATCCTCGTGATCGGAGGAGGCATCGCGGGATTGGAAAAATCCGGAAAAATCTGGCACTATGATCTTGGCGGGGATATACTTCCTTTGTAATTCTTGGCTTTTTTTGGCATATTCATTGTCGTAACAACGGATATTCACGCAGGTTTCAGGTATATATAAGATGTAGACCCTCCATCGGATGATGAGCACGCCATATATAAAAATCCATAATCGCTCTCTTCGCCATATTGAAGTCTGTATCGCGCTTTTTCTTTATAGTGCGGCCAGGCTAATGGTGCTACTTCTCTCCCGTCAAGTATATCAAATAGGCACCTGTGAAGAGCTCGTTGCCGGTAACCTTGCCAAAGATATTGCGTGGGGGAGGCTTCAACCCATTTATTGTTATCATTATGTCATAGGTGAAGGGGGACCGTATCTTATAGGTTTGTTTGCGGCCCCGTATTATCTATTGCTTGGCGATTGTCATCTTAGCCTGAAGCTTTCAGCACTCGTATTCTCGGTGTTGAATGTCTGGCTTGTGATCCACCTGCTCGGAAAATATTTTGGCCCTCTGGCTGCAAGGCTTTTTTATGTATTTTCGATTCTTTCTTTCCCCGGCGATATCATTTCTTCAGTATTAGCTACCGGACATCATAATCTCATAGGGTACCTCGACCTTCTCCTCCTCACGCTTTTTGTTCATATTATTGAGCGACCAAAAGAGAGTATCAGGAGGTTGCTCATAATTGGAGTTGGGTTGACCTGCGGGCTTGGCTATTTCATATTGCCGACGATGTTGTTCAGCAGTGCTATCATCATCATGTTTGTCACCATCTATAATTGGCGCACATGGAAGGATTGGAATTGGATTTTGGTCTTCCCGTGCTTATTATTGGGGCTTAGCCCACTCCTGATGTATTCATATGAACTTGATCTGACATTCTTATTTAGATTTACGGGTATAATAAACTGTATCATCAAATCCCCTACGCTTTATGATGCGATTCGGAATTTTTTTGTTGCAGCTACCAGAGGAATATATGATTCGTTTTGTTACAAAGGCAGTTATTTGTGGGGGGGGGGGCTTCTCGCCACTTTCTGGTTGTGCTATGTGGTTACTTTACTCTCTCTCCGGCACTTCTTGATTCCCTCCCGTAGTCTGAGAAGATCAGAGAATGATGATGCAAAAAGTGTCATACTCGGATATGTATTGATCTTTCCTTTGGTCCATATGTTTTCTTTTAGTTGGCACGTTTCCCCGCTTGTTGGTTTTTGGCAACGTGGCCCGTATCTTATCAGGCTCTATCCAATTTATTTTATCGTAATAGCCCTTGGAATCTCGAATCTTATCAAATCGCATAGGAATGGTATCACTACAATGCCATTACGCTTGATAGGTATATTCTTGCTGGCAACAACAATTTTAGCCGGCATGAAAGGCACATTATCGATTTTGGATCCGGTGGACACGGGGCGGGGCCGGGCTTCGGGAACAAACTATTGGTGGCTTGGTGCTATGATAACTATGAACTACAGGAATTCACCTGCACTATGCAAGGCACTACTCGCAGAGTTGCCTCATCATTATAATGCACAGGAATCAAATGACATTAAAATGGGGTTTGCCGAGTGGTTTGCCGGGTATGGCAGAGATGATTATATACGCGCTAAAGATGCCGAGTCTATGCAGCAACAAATACGAGCACTAACCTCTGCACTGCCTCATTTTACACCTGATCAGAATCATGATGAAATGATACGAGCGCTGGGAGTTTATGCAGCGTTTTGGCTATGTGAAAATCAGCCTGCTATGCTTAAAGAGGTTATAAATGCCTTTTCGAGGAGAGATCAAGAGCTTTGCGGAGAGGGAATTGGCTACATGGCGATGTGGAAATTAAAAACGGCGCCTAAATTTATAGATTTCACGAATCACTTCAGCGAACATCAGAAAATGTCAATATATCAAGGCTATGGGATTTTTTTAACAAAAAACTCGTACGGGCATCAAAACATATTAACTGAAATATTATCCGCAAGGCCGGAAGCCGTAGGGGCTGTTAATGAGGGATTGCGGATTCAGTATGCTCCCTGTTTGAAGTACACACAGATATTCTTCGAGCCATAGGGGCTGTCAAGCGGGATTACGGATTCAGCATGCTCCCTGTTTGCAGTCCAGATTCGCCGCGGGCGGGTTGCACCCCGCGGGTGCGCCCCGTCGTTGACACGCCCCGCAAAGGCCGCTACCATGGGGCCATGGAAACCGACATCCTCGTGATCGGAGGAGGCATCGCGGGCCTCTCCTACGCGTTGAGGTGCGCACCGTTCGCCCGGGTCACCGTTCTCGCCAAGAGGGAGAAGTCCGAGTCCAACACCCTCTACGCCCAGGGCGGCATCGCCGCCGTCCTCTCGCCCCCCGACTCGTTCGAGGCCCACGTCCGCGACACGCTCGCCGCCGGCGACGGCCTCTGCAACCGGGCGGCGGTCGAGGAGGTCGTCGGGGGCGGCCCGCGGGCCATCGAATGGCTCTCGGGCCTCGGGGCTGGTTTCTCGCGCGACGCGGCGGGGGGCTTCGACCTCGGGCGCGAGGGCGGCCACTCCGCCCGCCGGGTCGTCCACGCCTCGGACTGCACCGGGCGCGAAATCGAGGAAACGCTCCTGGCGCGGGCGGCGGAACAGAGGAACATCTCCATCCTCGAGGACCACATCGCCGTCGACCTGGTCACCACCGGAAAGATCGCCGGCGACAGGAAAGACCCCGGCCGATGCGCGGGGGCCTACGTCCTGGACAGGTCGACGGGGGTCATTTCGCCGATCTCGGCCCGGCTCACGGTCCTCGCGACGGGAGGGGCGGGCAAGGCGTACCTCTACACGAGCAACCCGGACATCGCCACCGGCGACGGCGTCGCGATGGCGTACCGCGCGGGGGCGGAGATCGCGAACATGGAGTTCATCCAGTTCCACCCGACCTGCCTCTACCACCCGAAGGCGAAGAGCTTCCTCATCTCCGAGGCGGTGCGCGGGGAGGGCGGGATCCTGCGGCTCGCGGGCGGAGAGCCGTTCATGGCGAAGTACCACCCCGACCGCGAGCTCGCCCCCCGCGACATCGTCGCGCGGGCGATCGACAACGAGATCAAGACATCGGGCGCGGAGCACGCCCTCCTCGACATCACGCACCGGGGCCGCGACTTCATCCTCTCCCGCTTCCCCACGATCTACGAGAAGTGCCTCGAGTTCGGCTTCGACATGACGAGGGAGCCGATCCCGGTCGTCCCCGCCGCCCACTACACCTGCGGGGGCGTCAGGGCGGGCATCGACGGGGGCAGTTCGATCGAAGGACTCCT
>JBAXOY010000095.1:0-11488 GCA_037133055.1 Chlamydiota bacterium | reverse complement strand
TTACCTTGAGACAGGTTCAGGTGATGAGCCAGTTAATAGTTAAGGTCTGACCCCAGACGCCCCTCGTCGAGGGAGATGACCGTGCCGGCGAGGCGGCGCGCCTGCGCGAGGTTGTGCGTGGCGAGGATGACCGTGGGGCGGCCTTTCCCCCCGAGGGCGCGTATGAACTCCTCGACGCGGGCTGCGTTGTCACGGTCGATGTGCGCGGTCGGCTCGTCGAGGAGCAGGAGGCGCGGCTCGAGGATGAGCGCGCGCGCGAGGGCGACCATCTGGGCTTCGCCCCCCGAAAGTGCGCGCGCGTGCCTGCGCCCGAAGCCATCGAGGCCCATGCGGACGAGCACATGCGCGATCTTTTCCTCCCGGAGGCGGCGGGGGATGCCGCGGAGCCTCAGGCCCCACGCGAGGTTTTCGTGGACCGTGCCGTTGAACAGGAACGGCTTCTGGGCGAGCATCGTCACACGGCGGCGCCAGCGGACAGGCGCCGCCGCGCGGGGAGCGAGTTCCATCTCCCCCATGCGGACCGCGCCGCGGTCGGCGGGGACTATTCCCGCGACGACGCCGAGCAGGGTGCTTTTCCCGGATCCGTTCGGGCCGAGGAGGGCGGTGACGCCGCCCTCCCCGATATCGAGGCGGTCGATGGAAAGGGTGAAGTCTTTGCCGTATGACTTATGCAGGTCCTGGATAGTGATCATATGGTTACCGCCGCTGGAGTCGCTGGAAGACAAGATTCACGCCGAACGCGACCGAGAGGAGTATGAGCCCCAGCGCGACCGCGAGAGGGAACTCCCCGCGCCCGGTCTCGAGGGCGATCGCCGTCGGGATGTTCCGCGTGTAGAACCTGATGTTGCCGCCGAGCATCATCGAGACGCCGACCTCTGCGAAGACCCGGCCGAAGGCCGCGATCACGGCGGCGAGGATCGCGAATCGCCCCTCGCGAAGCACGGCGCGGGCCGCCTGCCCGGCGGTCGCCCCCAGCGTGAGCGCCGTCTCGCGGACGCGGGGGTCGATGTGCTGCACCGCGGCGAGGCTGAGGGCGGCCGTGATCGGGAGGGCAAGGATCGACTGCCCGATCACCATAGCCGCCGGCGTGAAGAGCAGGCCGAGCGAGCCGAGGGGCCCGCGGCGCGACAGGAAGGCGTAGACCGAAAGGCCGACGACCACCGTGGGAAGCGCGAGGAGGGTGTTCAGGACGGTGATCACGAATCCCTTCCCGCGGAACTCCCGCGAGGCGACGGAGAAGCCGAGGGGAACGCCGAGGATGGTGGCGATGAGCGTCGAGGCCGCGGAGACCTTGAGGGATACCAGCGTGATGCCCCACACCTCGGGGTCCATGCGGATGATGAGGCGGAGGGCCTCGGCGAACCCGTCGGCGAGGTAGCCCACTCAACGAGCCTCCCCGTACGCGGAGGGGTGGAAGAGGACGATGCCGCCCTTCTTGAACTCCCCGATCATCTTCTGCCCATCCGGCGAGGTGACCCATGCGATGAGGCCCATGGCGCCACGGTAGTTTGCGCCGGGGTGTTTCGCGGGGCTCACGGCGATGATCCCGTAGGGGTTCAGGAGGCGCCGGTCCCCCTGGCAGAGTATCCGGAGAGAGACCTTTTTCTCGAACGCGGTTGCCGTCGCCCGGTCCGCCAGGCAGTACGCCCCCTTCTCGTCGGCCATCATGAGGGTCGCGCCCATGCCCTGGCCGGATTCCATGTACCAGGCCCCCGACGGGGAGACCCCGGCGCCCTTCCAGAGCTCCTTCTCCTTCTTGTGCGTTCCAGAATCGTCGCCGCGGGAGACGAACGGGGCCCCGGCGCGCGCGACCGCGGCGAAGGCCTCGACCGCATCCTTCTTCCCAATGACCCCCGCCGGGTCTTTTGCCGGGCCGAGCAGGACGAAGTCGTTGACCATGACATCCCTGCGATTTACCCCATCACCGTCCGCAACGAACCGGTCCTCGTCCTCGCGGGCGTGCACGAGGATCACGTCCACGTCGCCGTTCCTCGCGAGCGCGAGCGCCTTGCCGGTACCGACGGAGATGACATCGACCTTGAGGCCGTTCTTTTTCTCGAACGGCGGCAGCAGGGTGTCGAGGAGCCCGGTATCCACGGTGCTGGTGGTGGTCGCGAGCTTCACGCGCTCGGCGGCGGTGGCGGGGGGGGCGGCGGCGGAAAGCAGGGCTGCGGCGAGAAAGACGAGGACGGGGATGCGCATGGGACGCTCCTTTCCGAACATGGGAGGTGCAGGGGTTTCCCCCTGCGCCCTATCGGCCGCCCCGCGTGGGGGCGATTCCCGGCAGCGGGAGCGGCTCGGAGTCGTGGGTAGTGTAGCGAATGAGGGCGCGGATGCCAATCGGAAACGGCAAACGGAGTCGACGGCAAACGTACAGCCTCACCACGGAGGTCACGGAGGACACGGGGGCGCACGGAGCAAAGGAACACGGAACAGGCGGGCCGCGGCGGCGGCGCGGCTACAGGATGAACCTCCAATGCACCGCAAGGAGAATGCCCCAGATGATCCCCGTGGTGACAAGCCCGATGACCATGCCGATTTTGAACCAGTCGAGAAAGGAGATGCGAACCTGTTTATGCTTTTCGAGCATCCCCAGGGCCACGATATTGGATGTCGAGCCGACCATGGTGATGTTGCCGCCGAGGCAGCCCCCGAAAAGAAGGGCCCACCATAGGGGAGACGTTTCCATGCCCATGGTCTTCAGCTCGCTTATCACCGGGATGAACGTGGCGACCAGCACCACGTTGTCAAGAATGCTCGATCCGATCGCCGCCGTCCACAGGACAAAGGTGAGCATGAAAAAATTGCTTCCCCTCGCCATGCCGGCTATTCCCCTCGAGAAGATATCGGTGACCCCGGTGTACTTGAGCGCCCCCACCTTGGCGAACAGGAGCATGAAAAAGATGAGGGTCCACCAGTCAACGTCCTTTTCGATGTAGTCCTTGGCCTTGTCGCTGCGCCAGAGCATGATCCCCCCCGCGGAAATCAGGGGGATGGACAGCAGCAGCGCGTTGGTCGGCAGTGAAAAGACGGCCTCCAGGCGATGGTGGAGTCCGATGAAGAGGAGCGTGAGGGTGAAGATGAGCAGCTCCTTCCGGATCTCCTTCGTCATCGGGAGGCAGATCAGGGTCGCCAGCAGCTCCCTGCTCGCCCCCAATCTCTTGATCCGGGCGTTCAATTCCCTTATCGGACGCCTGAACCACAGGAGCGCGATGGCGATCATGACCGCCAGGGCGACCGCCATCAGGGGGAATGCGTGCAGGAGGAAATCCTCGAACGTCAAGCCCGCCTTGGTGGCGATGAGTATCCCGATCGGGTTTCCGAGAACGGTTCCGGTGCTCCCGATGTTGGTGGCCATCACGGCCATGATCAGGAAGGGCGTGGGATTGACCTCGTAGATCTCCGCCAGCGAGAATATCAGGGTGACCATGAAAATGATCGAGGTGACCTCGTCCACGAGGCAGGCCATGATCGCGGAACTGACGCAGATGATGACCGCCAGTTTAGTGCCGGTCATACCCCTGATGGTGACGACCCTGCAGAGGACCCAGTTGAAGAAATTCACTTCCCGCAGCAGGCCTATGATCACCATCATGCCGACGAGGAAGAGAATCACCTCGAGGGAGGAGAACAGGATGAGGTGTTCGATATCCAGCGTTTTGGTGAGTATAAGGGCGGCGATGCCCCAGAACGCGATCGCCACGCGGGATTCCCAAAACAGCAGCGTCGCGACCACCGAAGCGGTGAAGATGGTGAGGGATGTCGATTGGGGGAGGGTGAACTGCGCCCATGCCCCGATCCCCATGAAGGCGAGGCAGATCGATATGAGAAGGCAGAATCTCAACGCCTGCGGCGGGATGCGCATGGTTAACCCTCTATGCGCCGAGTTGCGAAAACTTATCTTACACTTTTACGCGGGGAATATGCTAACCTTTTTCCGATAACGCAGCGGTATGAAAGGAGGAGGCTTCAGGGGATGAGACCGGATGACCGCTTCGAGGAGTACGAGGAGTGGGAAGACGATTCGGTGAGGGTCGAGAAGATACGGAAATCGCCGGCGGGTAAAGGCATCACGGCGAAGGGCCGCGAGGGCGCGGCGTCGAGGGGATTCTTCCCCGACAGGAACCGCAGGCCCCGGCGGGACCGCGCCCAGGAGAAATTCTGAAATCGGCGGGCGAGTCGCCCGATTGTTGCATCACACGCACATCCGGCCCGGGGATTCCAGTCCCCCGGCCTGTGGTACGCGGAAATGTCTGCCTTCCCGTGGACCGTGCGTGCCTGCCGGTCAGGCAGGGGGCCTGATTCGCGGGCTGATGTACCTGACGGGCTTTCGAGATATGAGGACCCAACCGTGTTTTTCCTCGCAAAGCTCTTCGGCGGGCTGTTCCTCGGCTGGGGGATCGGGGCCAATAACTCCGCCGACATCTTCGGCACGGCCGTCGCCACCAACTCCATCCGCTACAAGACCGCCGTTTTCCTCATCGCGCTCTTCGCCCTGCTCGGGGCGATTGTCGAGGGGCGCCGCCTCTACCCCGCATACACCTTCTCCGGCGACATCACGGAGACCCTCGCCTTCGCCGCAACCCTGGGGGCCGCGCTCACCATCTCCGTGCTCACCTGGCTCAGCCTCCCGGCCTCCGCCTCGCAGGCCGCGGTCGGCGGAGTTATGGGGATCAGCATCTGGGTGAGCGGCGTCGGCGGCGCGGACTGGGGCAAGCTGGGGGTCTGGGCCTGCTGCTGGGTGACGAATCCCGTGATCTCGGGCCTCGTCGCCGCCCTCCTGATACGGTATGCCGGGCCGCTCATCCAGCGCTCCGTGAAGAACCTCATGCTCCTCAACCTCATCTATAAGATCGGGTTCCTGGTGATCGGCTGCTACGCCGCCTACACCCTCGGCGGGAACAATGTCGTCGTCACCACCGGGCCCTTCTTTCACGCGGGCCTCTTCGGAGACCCCTCGCTGCCGCGGACCGCCTTCATCGCGGCCGCGATCGGGGGGGCGAGCATCGCGGTGGGAGCGCTCACCTACGCGAAGAAGGTGATGAAGACCATCGGGCACGGGATCACGACACTCGACCCGTTTTCGGCCCTGGTCGTCGTTTTCTCGCACGCCCTGGTACTCCACATCTCAACGCAGTTCCACATCCCGGTCTCCTCGGCGCAGGCGACGGTCGGCGCCGTGGCCGGGGTGGGGCTTTCCAAGGGTATGCGGATGGTGAACTCCCGGATGCTCGCGAAGATCTTCTGCGGATGGGTGCTGACCCCGGCGATCTCGGCGTTTCTCGCCATCGGCCTCGCGGCGGCGCTGCGCGCATAGTCAAGAGCTAAAAGAAGTCCATGGTCCATAGCTGATACACGCGTAGGTGGCCATGGACTATCGACCATCGACCATGGACAGATAAATGTTGCGCCCCCATCGCCGGCCCGTGTATACTGCGCCCGGCGCTGACGTGCTCCTCGCAATGGACATCGCGTTCATGATGGGCATGCGTTAACAGAGGAGGATAGGTCATGTTCTTCGACAAGAAAGAGCAGCAGGTAAAAGAGTTCATGAAGAAGCACCTGGAGAAGATCAGGGAATGCCTGGCGCTCTTCGAGAAGACGATCAGTATCTATCTGGACGGCAAGGTCGAGGAGGCCAGCGTGAGCTCCTTCAGTGTCCATAAGAAGGAGCACGAGGCGGACGAGGTGCGGCGCGACATCCTCGCCCAGCTCTCCGACGGGGCGTTTCTGCCGTTCATCCGTGAGGACTACATCGGAATCGTCGAGTTGATCGACAAGATCGCCAACCGGGCGAAGACGGTGACCCAGACGATGGTCATCGAGGCGCCGAAAATCCCGCAGGAGATGCATGCGGATATACGCACACTGACGTCCAAGGCGGTCATGACACTCGAGCCGCTCATACAGCTCGCGGAGGGGCCGCTGCTCGACAAGCCGAAGTCGATGGCGCTCATCCAGGAGATCTCGGCGCGGGAGCAGGCGGCGGACTCGGTCGAGTTTAAGCTGCTGAAGCACCTCTTTCAGGAGGTCAACATCTCGCTCGCGGAGAAGATCATCATCGGGGACCTGATCAAGCTGATCTCCGAGATCGCGGACGCGGTCGAGAACGTGGGGGACAAGATCCAGGTCCTGATTTCAAAGCAGGCGGTGTAATAGTCCATGGTCGATGGCTGCATATAGGTGTAGTTGGCTATGGACTATGGACCATGGACTAATAAGTGTCAATCCGCCGGCTGAACGCTTTGATTCTCCTGCACCCGGAGGGCGCACTCGTGATAGTACTGGCCAAACTTTTCGGCGGGCTGTTCCTCGGATGGGGCATCGGCGCGAACGACTCCGCCAATATCTTCGGCACGGCCGTCGCCACAAACTCCGTGCGCTACAAGACCGCCGTCATCCTCATCGCGATCTTCGCGATCATCGGCGCAGTGGTCGAGGGGCCGAAGCTCTATCCCGGCTACCGGTTCGATGAAGGCACGACGATCACCATGACGCTGGCCTTCGTCTGCACCTTCGCCGCGGCCCTCACCGTGCTCGGCCTCACCTACCTCGGCCTTCCCGTCTCGTGCTCGCAGGCCGCCGTGGGCGGCCTGATGGGGATCGCGATCCTCGGGAGCGGTCTGGGCGGGGCCAACTGGGTGAAGCTCGGGGGATGGGCCTGCTGCTGGGTGCTCAACCCGATAGGGGCGGCAGTGGTCGCATTCCTCGTGGTGAAGTTTGTCGGGGCCCTTCTGAACCGCTGGGTGAGAAGGATCGATATCCTCGACCGTGTCTACAAGACGGGCCTCCTTGTCTTCGGCTGCTATGGCGCCTTCACCCTGGGGGCGAACAACGTCGTGGTAAGCACGGGCCCGTTTTTTCAGGCCGGCCTCTTCGGGGACCCCGCGCGTTATCAGGCGAACCACGCAGCCCTGATCGCGGCTGCGCTGGGGGGGGCGAGCATCGCGATCGGAGCGCTCACCTACAGCAGGAAGGTGATGATGACCGTGGGGCAGGGGATTACGCTGCTGGACCCGTTCTCAGCCCTCGTCGCGGTGCTTGCCCACTCGGTCGCGATGCACATCTTCACGGAGTTCCACGTGCCGGTGTCGTCGTCCCAGGCGATCGTGGGAGCGGTCGCGGGCATAGGACTTTCCAAGGGGATGAACACGATGAACTCGAAAACGCTCCTCACCATCTTCAGCGCGTGGCTCCTCACGCCGTTTATCTCGGCCGCGATCTCCGTGGCGATTGCGTGGGGGATGGGGATGGGGCGTTAGTCCGGTCGGCATAAGGAGGGATCGCCATGTTCTTCGACAAGAAGGAGCAGCAGGTCAAGGAGTTGATGAAGGAGCACCTCGGGAAGATCAAGGATTGCCTGACCCTTTTCGAGAAGACGATCGGGCTCTACCTCGACGGCCATCTGGAAGAGGCGAACGTGAGCTCCTTCAACGTACACAAGAAGGAGCACGAAGCGGACGAGGTCAGGCGGGATATCCTCGCGAAGCTCTCGGCCGGGGCGTTCCTGCCGTTCTTCAGGGAGGACTATATCGGGATCGTGGAGATGATCGACAAGATCGCCAACCGGGCGAAGACGGTGACGCAGACGATGGTCATCGAGGCGCCGAAGATCCCGCAGGAGATGCATGCGGATATACGCGCGCTGACGTCCAAGGCGGTCTTGACGCTCGATCCGCTCGTCCAGCTCACAGAGGGGCCGCTCCTCGACAAGCCGAAGTCGATGGCGCTCATCCAGGAGATCTCGACGCGGGAGCAGGCGGCGGACGCGATCGAGTTCAAACTGCTGAAGCACCTCTTCCAGGAGAGTACCATCACCCTCGCGGAGAAGATCATCATCGGGGACCTGATAAAACTGATCTCCGAGATCGCGGATGCGGTAGAGAACGTGGGCGACAGGATTCAGGTCCTGATCTCGAAGCAGGCCGTGTAATAGTCCATGGCCACATACGCGTTTCCCGGCTATCGACCATGGACCATGGACTGTCAGTCAGTTACGGCGTCCAGCCGCCAGCAGAACGCCTTGATCCCCTCGTCCCGGTACTGCGCGCGGAGCCCCTTCACGCACCCGAGGAGCCGCTCAGCCGCCGCGTCGTCGCAGGCGATGTAGAGGATGCTGTTCCTCCCGGGCCAGATGTCGTTTCCGAGGTGAGTTCCCGAGCCCTCGCCCCTGCCGAAGACCTCAATGACCTTGGTGTAGTTCTTCAGGGCGCATTCCCCGAGCACCTCCATCACCTCGTCGTCGATCGCCTCGTTGTAGCAGATCATCACCATTTTCATAGCCTCGCTCCGTTTGGACCATGGACATTCTTTTTCAGGCGCGCCTCGAACACCGCGTAGAGCGTCGGGACGAAGAGCATGGTCACGAGGGTCGAGACGGCGAGCCCGCCGATCATCGTGATGCCGAGCGGCTGCCAGGTCTCGGACCCCTCCCCCCTGGATATGGCGAGGGGGAGCAGCCCTACAAGAGTGGTGATGGTGGTGGCCAACACGGGCCGGAGCCGGTCCTTTCCCGCCTCGGTGATCGCCTTGACCATCGTGTAGCCGCGCGCGCGGAGGATGATGATGTAGCTGATGAGCACGATCGCGTTGTTCACGACGATCCCCATCAGCATGATGATCGCGAGGAACGACATGACGTTGAGGGTCGTGCCCGTCAGGATGAAGCCGAGGATGGCGCCCGTGAAGGTGTAGGGGATGGCGAACATGATGACGAACGGATCGAGCAGCGACTCGAACTGGGCGGCCATGACCATGTAGACGAGGAGGGTGCCCAGGATGAGCAGGTAGGTCAGGTTCAGGAACGCCTCGGACTGCTCCTCCGCCTGGCCGCCGAAGTTGAGGGTGACGCCGGCGGGGAGGGCGATCTTCCTCATTCCCGCCTGGATGTCGTCGCTCACCTTCCCCGTGGACCGCTTGTAGGTGTTGCACTCGACGCGCATGACGCGTTCCCGGTTCTTCCGCTCGATCTCCATCGGGCCGAACGTCTCATATATCCGCGCGATGCTCGCGAGCTTGATCTGCTTCTGCGTGAAGGGGGAGACGACGATGAGGCTCTCGATGTCCTCCTTCTTTGTGCGGGATTCCTCGTTGAGGCGGACGTAGATGTCGTAGGTGTCGCCCGATTCCCGGTACCGCGTGGCTGACGTGCCCTCGATGTAGGTCTTGATGCTGTCGGCGATCGTGCGCATGTTGAGGCCGAGCGAGGCGGCCTTCTCGCGGTTCACCTGGATGCGGATCTCGGGGCGCTTGAGCTCGCGGGAGGTGCTGACGTCCACCGCGCCGGGAACCTTCTCCATGACCGCCTTGATCTTATCCGCGACGGCGCCCGTCTCCGCGAAGGAGTGCCCGATCACCTCGACCTGGATGGACTTGCCGCCCGTCCCCGAGATGGCGCGCCCGATCGGGTTCCCGATGGTGAAATCGGTCTTCACGATGCCGGGGATCTTCTCCACCCCGGTCCGGACGTCCTGCGCGATTTCCTGGATGGATCGCTTCCGGTCCGTCTTCGGGATGCACTTCGCTCCGACCGTTATCACGTGCGACCCCGACGCGTCGCCGAAGACCGCGCCGATTTCCGAGCTCAGGCCGTTGCGCACGAAGATCGATTTCAGCTCGGGGACGTTCTTGTAGAAGAGCGCCTCGACCCTGTTCCCCACCCTGTCCGTTTCCTCGATGCGCGTGCCGAGGGGGAGCTGAAGCGTCGCGCGGATGTCCCCCTGGTCGTCCTCGGGCGCGAACTCGTAGCCCACGAACGGGATGAGGAGGAGGCTCGCGAGGAAAACCCCCGTGAACCCGACGAGGGTGATCTTCCGGTGCGCGAGGCACCAGCCGAGCGCCTTGGCGTAGTTGGCTTCCCACGAGGTGAACCATCGCTCCGAGAGGGCGTAGAAACGATTCAAGAGCCCCGCCGGCGTCCCGCGGTCCGCGGCCTGCGGCCCGGGCGACTGCGCGCGGGGCGCGACCTTCATGAGCTTCGAACAAAGCATCGGGGTGAACGTCACCGCCGTGAAGAGCGAGGCGGTGAGCGTCACGGTGATGGTGATGGCGAGCTCGCCGAACCAGATGCCGATGATCCCCGTGATGAAGAGCATCGGGAGGAAGACCACGACCGTGGTCAGGGTCGAGGCGGACACGGAGAGGAACATCTCGTTGGTCCCGAAGATTGCGGCCTCCCGGGGGCGCCGCCCGCGCTCCATGTGCCGGTACACGTTGTCCACGATGACGATGGCGTTGTCCACCACCATGCCGATGGCGATGGTGAGGGAGGAGAGGCTCACGATGTTGATCGTGCGACCGCTCAGGAACAGGTAGATGAAGGCGATGAGGAGCGAGAACGGGATGGTGAGGGCGATGATGAGACTGGGGATGAAGCGCCGCAGGAAGAACCAGACGACCAGGATGACGAATATGCCCCCCTGCCAGACCGTCTTCTTCAGCGAGTTCAGGGAGTCGATGATGTCCCCGGAGGTGTCCATGATGATGGTCATCCGCACGTCGGGGGGGAGCTTGTCCATGAGGGTGGAAAGTTTCTTTTTGACCCTCTCCGCAACCTGGACGCTGTTCGACCCGATCTGCTTCTGGATGATCATCATCAGCCCGGGCTTCCGGTTGATCCGTACGACGCTCGTCACCTCCCTGAAGCTGTCCTCGACGCGCGCGACGTCTTTCAGATAGATCAGGTTGCCCTTGCGCGTGCCGAGGATCACGGTGTTGATCTCCTCGGGGGTCGCGAACTCGCCGGGCACCCGCACCAGGTAATCGGTGAGGCCGTACTTGATGCTCCCCGCGGGCTGGGTGAAGTTCTCCTTCTTCAATATCTCCTGGATGTCGAGGATGGAGAAGCCGTACGCCTCGAGCCGCTTCCGGTCTATCCAGATGTTGATCTGCCGCTTGAGGCCCCCCTGGAGCTGGACCGTCCCGACGCCCGGGATCTGCTTCAGCTCGTCCACCACGGTCTTGTCTATGAGGTCGTAGAGGTCCGGGTAGGAGCGGTCGGCCCCGAAGCCGATGAAGAGGATGGGGATCATCGCGGTGTTGAACTTGAAGATGAACGGGTTGTCCATCTCGTCGGGGATATCGGGGAGCTCGCGCTTTGCCTGGTCTATCCTGTCCCGGATGTCGTTCGAGGCCTCGTCGAGATTGCTGCCCCAGTTGAACTTGAGGGTGATGAGGGAAAGCCCCTCGAGGCACCGCGCGTAGATCTTGTCGAGGCCCGGCGTCGTGGCGAGGCGGTTCTCGAGCGGCTCCGTCACCTTCGTCTCGACGTCCTCCGGGTTCGCGCCGGGGTAGATGGAGAGGACGGTGATGGCGGGGGGCTCGATCTCGGGCATCATGTCCACGCCCAGGTTCATCAGGGAGTAGAGGGAGATGACGATGATCCCCGAGAAGATCATCAGGTTCGTGACCGGCTTTCGTACGCCGAACTCCGGCAGGCTCATGTCCTCACTCCGTTCGGACTATCGACTATTGACTTTTTTTATCGACC
>JBAXOY010000094.1:0-12175 GCA_037133055.1 Chlamydiota bacterium | reverse complement strand
CTGAAACGCCTACTCAGACGCCCACGGAGACGCCCACGATAACGCCGACTCCGACTGAAACACCGGCTGAGACACCGACCGAAACGCCGACTGATACTCCGACCGAGACACCGACTGAAACGCCCACTCAAACACCGACGGAGACCCCGACTGAGATGTCTCCTACGTCGACACCTATGCCTACGTCTCCGGCGCCTACTCAGACACCCACGGAGACACCGACTGAAACACCTACGATAATAACCACACCGACGAATACACCCACGATCACGCCCACTCCGACCCTAACTCCGACCAGAACTCCCACCCGGACAGCGACAGTCACACCCACCCAGTTGCCGACCGGAACACCTACCAGTACGCCTACATCTGCCCCTCCTACTCCGATGCCGCTCCTCATCCTCCTGACGAGCACTACCACCCCCTCGATGGGCGGTCCGTTCACGATCAGGACATACTGCTCTCCTGTCAGCAGCTGCTTCGACGCCTACAGCGTGGTGATCGGGCCCAGCGGAAAGATTTACTCGTTCGATATCCTGAATCCCAAGAATCTAAAGGCCGGGGTTGTGCCCCTGGCGAAGAATGTTCCGGGGCTTGCGACGCCTTACGAGGGGACGCTGTATTCCAGCGATTCTCTTGGGTCGTGCGCGAAAGGAGACAGCACGATAATTACTGGCCTCGTGCCATGTGGGGCTGCTCCGACTATTCAGAACGCCATCCCCGGATATCTGTGGCAGAGTGTGGTGACGGTGCGGTAAAAACAGCAACGGCGCGGGCGAGTCGAAGATTTGGAGAGAGCGATGGGGCAGGGCCGGGTTGACGGCTCCTGCCCCTTTCTCCGCCCGGGGACAATAACGTTTCATCACGAAGGACACGAAGGTAACGTACTGCCTCACCACGGAGATCACGGAGTACACGGAGATAACGTCTCGCGGCTTGAACCGCTTGAACTGTTTGAACGCTTGAACAATGGATTTTATTGACAGCCGGGGCTGCGGTTATATAATGCTCGTCAACGAGGTGATGCAATGATGCGTGCGGCGATTGTCGGGGCGACCGGGTATACGGGGTGCGAGCTGCTCGAGATTCTCCTGAAGCATCCACGCGTGAAGGTGACGTCGCTCACCGCCAAGATCGACCGGGATATCCCGATGCACGACGAGTCACCGCGTTTTGCGGGGCGCGTCGACCTCCCCTGCACGCCGCTCGACGTGGGGGATGTCTGCCGCAAGGCCGACGTGGTCTTCCTCTCTCTGCCCCACGGCGTCTCCATGAAGTTCGCCCGCCCCTTCCGCGATGCGGGAAGGAAGGTCATCGACCTGAGCGCGGACTTCCGCTTCCGCGACGTCGCCGTGTTCAAGGAATGGTACGGGATCGAGCACGCCGCGGAGGAGCTTCTGGGCGAGGCGGTGTACGGCCTCCCGGAGCTGCACGCCGACGAGATACGGAAGGCCGGACTGATCGCGAACCCAGGCTGCTATCCCACCGGCTCGATCCTGGCGCTCGCCCCACTCCTGAAGGCGGGGCTCGTCGCCACCGACGGGATCATCATCGACGCGAAGTCGGGCGTGACGGGCGCGGGGAGAAAGGCCTCCCTGCCCATGATTTTCGGGGAGGTCAACGAGAGCTTCCGCGCCTACAAGGTCGGGAATCACCCGCACACCCCCGAGATCGAGGTCGAACTCGGGAAGGCCGCGGGAACGCCCATCCGCGTCCTCTTCACCCCGCACCTGGTCCCGATGAACCGGGGCATCCTCACCACCGCCTACCTGAAGCCCCTCGCCCCGGTCTCCGCCGGGGAGGTGCTCGGTGTCTACCGGGAGGCGTATTCAGGCGCGCCGTTCGTAAGGGTGATGGAGAGCGGAAAACTCGCGGACACGAAGAACGTCCTTGGGCTGAACTGCTGCGATATCTCGGTCGTCGTCGACGACCGCACCGGCAGGATCATCGTCATCTCCGCGATCGACAACCTCGTGAAGGGCGCCGCGGGGCAGGCGGTGCAGAACATGAACCTCGTCTGCGGCTTCCCCGAGACCGAGGGCCTGCGCTGAGGGGCCCCGGCGCTCGCGCATGCCGCATTCCCACGGGAGACATGCACCTCATGACAAAGGCCTCCGGCTGTGTGACGGCCGCCTCCGGCTTCAGGGCGGCGGGCGCGTGTTGCGGCATCAAGGAGGGCGCGAAAGACCTCGCGCTCGTCGTTTCGGATGTCCCGGCCGCCGCCGCCGGGACCTTCACCACCAACCGGTTCTGCGCCGCCCCGGTGATGCTGAGCCGCGCGCGACTCGTCGCCGGCAGGGCGCGGGCGATCGTCGTGAACAGCGGCTGCGCCAACGCCGCGACCGGCGAGGCCGGGATGCGCGACGCGGAGGAGATGGCCGCCGCGGCGGCCCGGGCGCTGAAACTCGATCCGGCGGAGGTGCTCGCGGCCTCCACCGGGCGCATCGGGAAGCGTCTGCCCCTCGAAAAGATCACGGGCGCGCTCCCGGCGCTCGCCGCGGCCCTGAGCCGCGCGGGGGGGCGCGACGCGGCGATCGCGATCCTCACCACCGACACGCGCCCCAAGGAGGCCGTCGCCCGCCTCGCCCTCGGGGGGAAAGAGGCGACCATCGGCGGGATGGCGAAGGGCGCGGGGATGATCCACCCGATGATGGCGACGATGCTCGCCTTCATCACCACCGATGCGGCGGTCGAACCGGCCCCCCTCGCCGCGATGCTCCGGGCGAGCGTCGAGAAGAGCTTCAACCGGATCACGGTGGACGGGGATCGAAGCACCAACGACTCCGTCTTTCTGCTGGCGAACGGCCTCGCCGGCAACCCGGTCATCGCGGGAACGGAGAGCGACGAGGCGCGCCGGTTCGCCGAATCGCTCGACGAGGTCACCGGGAAGCTCGCCGAGATGATCGTGCGGGACGGCGAGGGGGCGTCGAAGTTCATCGAGATCCTCGTGCGCGGCGCGCGCGATGCGGAGGAGGCGAAGCGGCTCGGGTTCGCCGTCGCCAACTCGCCCCTCTTCAAGACCGCCATGTACGGCGAGGACCCGAACTGGGGGAGGATACTCTCCGCCCTGGGGGCCGCGGGGGTCGAGTTCTCCCATGACGGCGTCGAGGTGCTCCTCCAGGGGCAGCGCGTGTTCGCGGGGGGCGCGCCCGCGGCGGCGGACGAGGCGGAGCTGAAGAAGACGCTCAAGGGCGGGGATATCAGGATCGAGATCGCGCTTGCCCGGGGCGGGGCGCGCGAGCGAGTCCTCACCTGCGACCTGACGCCGGAGTACGTGGATTTGAATAAGACGTAAGCCATAAGCCATAAGCTGTAAGCTATACGCTGTAAGACGGGGGACGGGACGAATGGGCGACATCAAGGCGCTGATCGAGAAGGCGGGCGTGCTCGTCGAGGCGCTTCCGTATATCCAGCGGTTCAGGAGGAAGGTCGTCGTCCTTAAATACGGCGGGAGCGCCATGAGCTCGGGGGACCCGGACGGAATACTCCGGGACGTCGTCTTCATGGAGTGCGTCGGCATCCGGCCGGTCGTCGTCCACGGGGGCGGCAACGCGATCAGCACGCGGCTCAAGGAGCGCGGGATCGTGCCCCGGTTCGTCTCCGGACTGCGGGTGACCGATGCGGAGACGATGAAGGTCGTCGAGGAGGTGCTCCTCGAGGTGAACCGGGGAATCGTCGCCCGGCTCGAGCAGCTCGGGGGCCGGGCGCGCGGGCTCGCCGGGAGGGACGGCGTCCTCCGGGCGAAGAGGCATTTCCTCGAGGTCGAGAATGACGGGCGAAAGGAGCGCGCGGACATCGGCTTCGTGGGCGACGTCGAGGCGGTCGCGACCGGGCCGCTCCGCGAGCTCCTGAAAAAGGACATTATTCCCGTGATCGCCCCGATCGGGACGGACGCCGAGGGGAACCTCTACAACATCAACGCCGACACCGCCGCGGGCGAGGTGGCGGCGGCACTGAAGGCGGAGAAGCTTATTCTCCTCACCGACGTGCGCGGCATCCTCAGGAACCCCGAGGATGAGGGGTCGCTCATCGGGACGCTCCGGATCGGCGACATCGCCACGCTGACCGCGGCGGGCGTGCTGAAGGGCGGGATGCTCCCGAAGGTGCAGGCGGGGGTGACCTCCGTGAATGCGGGGGTGCCGAAGACGCATATCGTGGACGGCAGGCTGCCGCACTCGACGCTGCTCGAGATATTCACCGACGCCGGGATCGGGACGGAAATTGTGAAGGGGTAGGGATCGGCAGACACACGAGACGCCGGTTCATCCGGCGGACAAGGGCGAAATGATGCGCAATCATGGAGAGGCGGGAATGAAAGGCAACAAGCGGAATCGGGCACCGGGTACGATCGAGGCATACGGGCGCTATGTGATTCCCTCGTACGGGAGGAGCCCGCTCGTCGTCGTCAGGGGAAAGGGCTCGTGGGTCTGGGACGACCGCGGCCGGAAGTATCTCGATTTCTTCCCCGGCTACGCGGTGAGCGGGCTCGGGCACTGTCACCCGAAGGTCGTCGCGGCCGTCAGGAAGCAGGCCGGGGTGCTCCTGCACCTCCCCAACATCTACTACAGCCCCCTCCAGGCCCGCCTCGCGGAACTCATCGTCGAGCACGCCTTCCCGGGGAAATGCTTTTTCTGCAACAGCGGGGCGGAGGCGAACGAGGCCGCGATGAAGCTCGCCCGGAAGGCGGGGAGCGCGACGGGGCGCTACGAGATCATCTCGATGCTCGACTCGTTCCACGGGCGCACCATCGCGACGATCACGGCGACGGGGCAGGCGAAATACCGGCAGGGGTTCGGCCCGCTCCTCCCCGGCGTGAAGCACGTCCCGTTCGGCGACATCGGCGCGCTCTCGCGCGCGGTGACCGACGCGACCTGCGCGGTGATGCTCGAGCCGATCCAGGGCGAGGGGGGGATCAACGTCGCGCCGCCGGAGTACTTCGTCGCGGTGCGACGGCTCTGCGACTCGAGAGGGATCCTCCTGATCATGGACGAGGTCCAGACGGGGATGGGGAGGACCGGGAAGTATTTCGCCTACCAGCACTACGGAATCAGGCCCGACGTGATCACGCTCGCCAAGACGCTCGGAGGCGGCGTGGCGATCGGGGCGATGCTCGCCGCCTCAAACTACGCCGACCTGCTCCAGCCGGGCACGCACGCCTCGACGTTCGGCGGCAACCCGCTCGCCTGCGCGGCGGGGATCGCGGTCTTCGAGGCGATCGAGGAGGAGCAACTGCTCAAGCGGACGCGGCGGATGGGCAAATATCTTCGCACCCGGATCGTCCGCCTCGCGGGGCGCCACACGTTCGTCAGGGAGATCCGTGGCGAGGGTCTGATGCTCGGGATGCACCTCTCGATCGACGGGAAGGCGGTGGTGGCGGAGTGCCTGAAGAGGCGAATGCTCACGAACTCAACCGGGGACAACGTGCTCCGCTTCATGCCCGCCATGACGGTCACGAAGGCCGAGATCGACCGCGCCATCAAGATAGTGGAAGAGGCGTTCGCCGCCGTCACCCGCGCCCGGCGCTGAGCGTGATACGGGGTCAGACCTCTACTATTGACTGAAAGGAGAACGATATGGAAAAGGTGGTCCTCGCGTACTCGGGGGGGCTCGACACCTCGATCATCCTGAAGTGGCTCCGGAAGGAAAAGGGGATGGACGTCATCGCCTACGTGGCCGACCTCGGCCAGGGCGAGGAGCTCGACGGCATCCGGCAGAAGGCGCTCCGCACCGGGGCGAGCAAGGTCTACGTCGAGGACCTGCGCGAGGAGTTCGCGCGGGACTTCGTCTTCGCGGCGCTCAAGGCCAACGCGATCTACGAGGGGACCTACCTGCTCGGGACCTCCATCGCGCGCCCGCTCATTGCGAAGCGGCAGGTGGAGATCGCGCGGAAGGAGAAGGCCAAGGCCGTGGCGCACGGCGCGACGGGGAAGGGGAACGACCAGGTCCGGTTCGAACTCACCTTCGCCGCCCTCGGGCCAGACCTCAAGGTGATCGCCCCGTGGCGCGAGTGGAACTTCCGCGCGCGCGCGGAGCTGTTCGAGTACGCGAAGCGGCACGGCATCCCGATCCCAGTGACGAAGGAGAAGCCGTACTCGAGCGACCGGAACCTCCTGCACATCAGCTTCGAGGGCGGCATCCTCGAGAACCCGGACCGCGAGCCGGACGAGGACATGTTCGTCCTGAGCGTCTCCCCGGAGAAGGCCCCCGACAAGCCGACCTATGTCACGGTCGACTTCGCGAAGGGCGTGCCGGTGGCGGTGGACGGGAAGAAGCTCTCGCCCGCGAAGCTGCTCACCCGCCTGAACGAGCTCGGCGGGAGGAACGGGGTGGGCAGGATCGACATCGTGGAGAATCGCTACGTCGGCATGAAGTGCCGCGGCGTCTACGAGACCCCGGGCGGGACGATCCTCCACATCGCACACCGCGCGATGGAGTCGCTCACGATGGACCGCGAGGTGATGCACCTCCGCGACTCGCTCATCCCGTTCTTCTCCTCGCTGATCTACAACGGTTTCTGGTACTCGCCCGAGATGCGGATGCTCGCGGCCGCCGTCGAGGAGAGCCAGAGGAACGTCACCGGCCGTGTGCGGGTCAAGCTCTACAAGGGGAACTGCATGGTCGTCGGCAGAAGCTCCCCCTGCTCGCTCTACAGCCCGGCGCACGCCACCTTCGAGGCGAGCGCGGTGTACAACCAGGCGGATGCGACCGGGTTCATCCGGCTGAACGGCCTCAGGCTCAGGATCGAGGCGATGATGAGGAAAAGCTGTAAGGGGTAAGCCGTAAGCTGTAAGCCCTGAGCCGTAAGACAAGGAAAGGTACGGAGGCACCATGACGCGGAAGCTCTGGTCCGGCAGGTTCGACAGGGAGATGGCGCCCGAGGTGGAGCGGTTCACCGCCTCCATCGGCTTCGACCGGCGCCTGTTCACGCACGACATCCGCGGCAGCCTCGCCCACGTCGCGATGCTCGCGAAACGGGGGCTCGTGACGCAGGCGGAGGCAAAGAGGATCAGCGCGGGGCTGAAGCGGGTGGAGGCGGAGATCAGGCGCGGGGCATTCCGTCCCGGCCCAGGCCACGAGGATATCCACATGGCGGTAGAGGCGCGCCTGAAGGAAATCGTCGGCCCGGCGGCGGACAGGCTTCACACCGCCCGCAGCCGGAACGACCAGGTCGCGCTCGATGCGCGGCTCTTCGTGCGCGACGCGATCGGCGCCGTGGTCTCCCGCATCAGGGAACTCCAGAAGAGCCTGGTGGCCGCCGCCTGGAAACACCGGGCGCATGTCATGCCGGGCTTCACCCATCTCCAGCACGGCCAGCCGGTGCTCGTCGCGCACCACCTGCTCGCGTACGTGGAGATGCTCGATCGCGACGCCTCCCGGATGGCGGATTGCCTGAAGCGGGCCGACTGCCTGCCCCTCGGCGCGGGCGCGCTCGCCGGGACGAGCCTCCCCATCGACCGAGAGCACGTGGCTCGGGCGCTCGGCTTCCCGCGCCTCTGCGAGAACAGCATGGACGCGGTGAGCGACCGTGATTTCGTTATCGAGTTCCTCGCCGCAGGCGCGATCATCGGGGTGCACCTCTCCCGGATGGCCGAGGAGATCGTTCTCTGGGCGAGCAGGGAGTTCTCGTTCATCGTGATCGATCTCTCCTACTGCAGCGGGTCGTCGCTGATGCCGCAGAAGGCGAACCCCGATGTCGCCGAACTCGTGCGCGGAAAAAGCGGCCGGCTGATCGGCTCTCTCGTGTCGGTCCTGACGGTCATGAAGGGGCTGCCGCTCGCCTACAACCGCGACATGCAGGAGGACAAGGAGCCGCTCTTCGACGCCGTCGCGACACTCGAGGGCTGCCTCGGGATCATGGCGGGGCTCTGGAGTAAGATCTCGTTCCGGCCGGAGGCCCTCCGGAGGGCGCTCGAGGGGGATTTCAGCCAGGCCACCGACCTCGCCGAATACCTCGTCTCGAAAGGAGCCCCGTTCCGCGAGGCGCACTACGCGATCGGGAGGCTCGTCGCCGACTGCGCGCGGCGCGGGAAGAGACTCGAGAAGCTGGCCCTGGCGGAGCTCCGCGCCTGCTCCCCGCGGTTCGGGCCGGACGCGCTCGCAGTCCTCGCGCACGACCACACGGTCGCGCGGAAGATGTCGCGTGGATCCACGTCGCCGGCGGGCGTGGCGAAGGCCCTCGCGGGGTGGAAGAGAAAGCTGGGGATCTCCCATGCATGAGTTCCTCTACCGGGGAGGGCGGCTCTGCGCCGAGTCGCTCCCGCTCGATGACCTCGCCCGCAGGTTCGGCACTCCGCTCTACGTCTACAGCCACGCCACGCTGACCGGGCACTTCGAGCGGCTCGACCGCGCCTTTTCCGCGGTGCCGCACCTCATCTGCTACTCGGTAAAATCCTGCTCGAATCTCGCGGTCCTGAGAACACTCGCGAAGGCGGGCGCGGGCTTCGACATCGTCTCGGGGGGCGAACTGCACCGCGCGTTTGCCGCGGGGGCCGACCGCCGCAGGATCGTCTTCGCCGGGGTGGGGAAGACGGGGGATGAGATCGCCGCGGCGCTTCGGGCGGATATCCTCTTCCTGACCGTGGAGTCGCTCGCGGAGCTCGAGGCCGTCGAGCAAACGGCGGCGCGGCTCCGGAAGACCGCCCGGATCGCGTTCCGCGTTACCCCGGACGTTGACCCTCACACCCATCGGTACATCACCACGGGGAAGGCGGAGAACAAGTTCGGGCTCGACCTCGCCCGCGTCGGCGGCGCCTACCGGAAGGCGATGCGGCTGCGGCACGTCAGGCCGGTGGCGGTGCAGATGCACATCGGCTCCCAGATCATCGAGACCGGGCCCTACGTCGAGGCGCTGAGGAAGGTGCTCCCCCTTGCGCGCGAGCTCGTGCGCACGGGGGTGCCGCTCGAATACCTCGATATCGGCGGGGGGCTTGGGATCATCTACTGCGACGAGAACCCGGCAAGCGCCGACCGGTTCGCGGCGGCCGTGCTCCCGGAGCTCAATGGGCTCGGGCTCACGCTGGTGCTCGAACCCGGGCGCTTCATCGCCGGGAACTCCGGGGTGCTTCTCACGCGCGTGGTGTACCTCAAGAAGGGCGCCGCGCGGAACTTCGTCATCGTGGACGCTGCCATGAACGATCTCATCCGGCCCAGTCTCTACGGGGCGTACCACGAGATCCTCCCTGTCCGCAAGGGGAGGGGGAGGGCGATCACCGCGGACGTCGTCGGGCCGGTCTGCGAGTCCGGGGATTTCCTCGGGAAGGACCGGACGATGCAGGAGCCGCGCCCCGGGGACATCCTCGCCGTCATGGGGGCGGGGGCGTACGGATTCGCAATGTCGTCGAACTACAACTCCCGCCGCCGGGCGGCTGAGGTCCTCGTCCGTGGGACGCAGGCCTGGCTCGTGCGGGAGCGGGAGAGCTACAAGGACCTCGTCCGCGGCGAGCGGATTCCGGCCTTCCTTAAAAAATAAGGGTGCCACAGAGGACACAGAGAGCATTGAGGTTTCTCCGGTAATGGCCATGAAAATCCCGTTCGTGAAGATGCACGGGCTCGGGAACGACTTCATCATCCTCGACTGCATCCGGCACACCGTTCCGATCCACCAGGAGCTCATCCGGACCCTCTGCGACCGGCGCCACGGCATCGGGGCCGACCAGCTCCTCGTCCTTCTCCCCTCGAAGAAGGTCGACTACCGGATGCGGGTTTACAACGCCGACGGCGGCGAGGTGGAGATGTGCGGGAACGGGATCCGGTGTCTCGCGAAGTACCTCGTCGCACAGGGGCTCGCGGACGAGTCGGAGCAGGCGATCGAGACGCGGGCGGGGATCATCCGGCCGCGGGTCCAGGGCGACCGGGTCACCGTGGACATGGGGCCCCCGGAGCTCGAGGGGCCAAGGATTCCGGTGCGGATGGGGGGGAGGATCATCGACCGCGAGGTGACGCTCGCCAACGAGCAGAGGCGGATCACCTGCGTCTCCATGGGCAACCCGCACTGCATCATCTTTGTAACCGATCTTGCTTTATGTCCCGTGCGGCAGCTCGGCCCGAAGATCGAGACGGACGCGCTTTTCCCCCAGCGCGTGAACGTGGAGTTCGTGAAGGTGGAGTCTCCCACGCGGATCTCGATGCGGGTCTGGGAGCGCGGCGCGGGGGAAACGGCGGCGTGCGGGACCGGTGCGTGCGCCGCCGCGGTCGCGAGCTCTCTCAACGGCAGGACCGGCCGGGAGATAGTCGTCGCCCTGCCCGGCGGGGAGCTCCTCATCCGGTGGGCGGAAGATGGCCACGTCTTCATGACCGGCCCCGCGGAAGAGGTCTTCCGGGGCGAGATCGACGTCGAACGGAAAAGGTAATCCCCTTCCCGGCCCCCCGCCGCGAAACTCCGGATTCCCCGCATCATGATGAGGCGGAATCCCGCGGGGACGTGGTATACTTTCCCCGGTGTGGCCGCCTCACGAGGCCGGGTGTGAACGCGTGGCGATGAAACTCGAGGGGGTGTCTATGTTCAGCGGATCGATTGTGGCCCTGGTGACACCGTTCCGGGACGGCGAGGTCGACTACGAAGCGCTCGGCGAGCTGATCGAGTTTCAGGTCGAGGGCGGGACCGACGTGATCCTCCCCTGCGGGACGACGGGGGAGTCTGCGACGCTGTCCCATGAGGAGCACGACCGGGTGGTGGAGTTTGTCATCGGGAAGGTCGCCGGGAGGGTGCCCGTCATCGCCGGCAGCGGATCGAATTCCACCAGGGAGGCGCTGCGGTTGACCGCCCACGCGAAGGAGGCGGGGGCCGACGGGGCGCTGGTCATCACCCCCTACTGCAACAAGCCGACCCAGCGCGGGCTGCACTACCACTACGAGGCGCTCGCGAAAGAGGTGGACATCCCTCTCGTCATCTACAACGTCCCCGGGAGGACGGGTATCTCCATTGCGCCGGAGACGGTGGCCTCCCTCGCGAAGCATAAGAACATCGTCGCCATCAAGGAGGCGAGCGGCAGCCTCGATCAGGTGAGCCAGATCATCTCCCGTTGCGACATCACTGTGCTCTCCGGCGACGACAGCCTGACCTTCCCGATCATGGCGCTCGGGGGCAAGGGGGTGGTCTCCGTGGTCGCCAACGTCCTCCCCGCCGCGGTCGCCGAGATGGTGGAGACGTTCCTCGAGAAGGATATCGAGGGCGCGCGCACCATGCACTACGAGCTCTACCGGATGAGCAGCATCCTCTTTATCGAGACCAATCCCATACCGGTGAAGGCCGCGCTCGCCATGATGGGCAGGATACGGGAGGAGTACCGCCTGCCCCTTTGCCGCATAGGCGAGGAAAGCCGGTCAAAGCTCGAGAAGGTGATGAAGGAGTACGAACTGATCTGAAAGCTGTAAGCTCTAAGCTGTAAGCCGTAAGCTATAAGCCGTAAGTTCTAAAGGGTGGGGGGTATTCCATGCTGAGGATAGTCGTGTGCGGCGCCTGCGGGCGGATGGGGAAGCGCATCATCGCCTGCGCGGCTGAAGAGCGCGGGATCGCGGTCGCCGGGGCCGTCGAGCGCGCCGGGCATCCGTGCCTGGGGGCCGACGCGGGAGAGTGCGCAGGGGCGGGGAGACTCGGGGTCGCGGTTTCCGCGGACCTCGAAGCCGCCGCGCGGCGCGCGGACGTGATCGTGGACTTCACCGGGCGCGAGGCGAGCGCCCAAAACGCGGGGGTGGCCGCGTCTCTCGGGAAACCTATCGTGGTCGGGACGACGGGCCTCGGCGATGCCGAGATGCGGGCGGTGAGAAAGGCGTCGGGGAAGGTCGCGTGTCTCGTCGCCCCCAACATGAGCGTCGGGGTGAACCTTCTCTTCCGGGTTGCGGCGGAGGTCGCCCGCGCGCTCGGCGACGACTACGACGTGGAGATCGTCGAGACCCACCACCGCCTCAAGAAGGACGCCCCGAGCGGGACGGCGCTCGCCCTCGCACGGGCCGTCGCTGATGCGCGGGGAAACGACCTCTCGAAGGGCGCTGTGTACGGGAGGAAGGGCGCGCCGGGCGAGCGGCCGAGGGGCCAGATCGGGATCCACGCGGTCAGGCAGGGGGATATCGTCGGCGACCATGTCGTCAGCTTCGCCGCGGCAGGCGAGCGCGTCGAGCTCGCGCACCGCGCCACCTCGCGCGACACGTTCGCGCGCGGCGCGCTCAGGGCGGCGCG
>JBAXOY010000093.1:0-12204 GCA_037133055.1 Chlamydiota bacterium | reverse complement strand
CGTCAAGGAATACTACTACTACCTCGACAGCACCCCGACCCACTCCTACATGAAGTACCTGTTCAAGTATCCCCACGAGGCCTACCCCTACGGCGCCCTCGTCGAGACGAACCGCACACGCTCGAAGGGAGAGACGGAGTACGAACTGGTCGAGACGGGCATCTTCGACGACGACCGCTACTTCGATGTCTTCGTCGAGTACGCGAAGGCCTCCCCCGAGGACGTGCTGATCAGGATAACCGCCTGCAACCGCGGGCGCGAGAAGGCGTCGATCCACGTGCTGCCCACGCTTTTGTTCCGCAACACCTGGTCATGGAAGGATGGCGGATCCAAGCCGGTCCTGCGGTCGCGTGAGGAGGCGGGGTACAGGGTGATCCACGCGCGCCACACCGACCCGCTTTTCAGCGAACGCCTCGGGGAATACTCTTTGTGCTGCGAGGGGGCGGTCCCCCTGCTTTTTACGGAGAATGAAACAAACTGCAGGAGGATATTCGGCACGGCGAACCCGAGCCCGTTCGTGAAGGATGGCATCAACGACTGCCTCGTGCACGGCCGGCAGGACGCGGTGAATCCAGATCTGACAGGGACAAAGGCCTCGGCGCACTATGAACTGAGCATCGGCGGCGGGAAGGAGCAGGTCGTCCGCCTGCGCCTGACCCGGAAGGCCTCCGCGGAGCCGGGCGACCCGTTTCGGGATTTCGACGCCGTCTTCAAGGCGCGACAGGAGGAGGCGGATGAGTTCTACCGGAAGATCACCCCGCCCTCCGTGAGCGAAGACGCCGCGATGGTCATGCGCCAGGCCCTCGCCGGCATGCTCTGGACAAAGCAGTACTACTACTTCGACCTGGACCTCTGGCTGAAGGAGCATCACGCCCATCCGCTGCAGCACGCAAGCCACCCTTACCGGAACCGCGACTGGTTCCACATGGTCAACGACGACATCCTCTCCCTTCCCGACAAGTGGGAGTATCCCTGGTACGCGGCCTGGGACACGGCGTTCCACACCGTGGCGCTCTCCGTCGTGGACCCCGACTTCGCCAAGCAGCAGTTGGAACTGATGCTCCGCGGGGTCTACCTGCATCCCAGCGGGCAGCTCCCCGCCTATGAGTGGAACTTCAGCGACGTGAACCCGCCCGTCCACGCCTTTGCGACCCTGTTCCTCCACCGCACCGAGAAGGCCCTGCGCGGGGAGACGGACCTTGATTTCCTCAAGTCGGTGTTCAACAAGCTCCTGCTGAACTTCACCTGGTGGATGAACCGCAAGGACCGGTTCGGCAAGAACGTCTTCGAGGGCGGCTTCCTCGGGCTCGACAACATCGGCGTCTTCGACCGGAGTGCCCCGCTTCCCACCGGCGGGAACCTCGAGCAGGCGGACGGCACGGCGTGGATGGCCCTCTTCAGCCAGAACATGCTGGAGCTCGCGGTGGAGATCGCCGTCCACGACCGCAGCTACGAGGACATGGTCGTGAAGTTTGCCGAGCACTTCTACTACATCGCCGCCGCCATGAACCGCCCCGGCCAGGACGGCATGTGGGACGAGGAGGACGGCTTCTACTACGACCTGCTGCGGCTCCCCGACGGCAAGGCCACGCGGCTCAAGGTGCGCTCGATGGTGGGGCTCCTGCCTCTGGCCGCCACGACGGTTATAGAAAAGGCGCAGCGGGAGCGCGTCCCGCAGGCGATGGCTCAGATCATGGAGCGACTGCGCCGGATGCCCGAGCTCCTCAAGTCCATCCACCCCACGGGCCCGGGACATTTCGGCGTGGCCGAGCGGGGGATCGCGGCCCTGGTCAACCCGGAGCGGCTCCGCCGGATCCTAACGAAGATGCTCGACGAGAACGAGTTCCTGAGCCCCTATGGCATCCGCGCGCTTTCCAAGTTCCACGAGCGGCACCCGTACGTCCTCCAGGTGCAGGGCAGGGAGTACCGGGTGGATTATGTTCCGGGCGACTCGGACAGCGGCATGTTCGGCGGGAACTCGAACTGGCGGGGGCCCGTCTGGTTCCCGGTGAACACCATCATCATCCGGGCGCTCCTGAACTTCCACCTGTACTACGGCGACAACTTCACGATCGAGTGCCCCACGGGCTCGGGGAAGAAGATGAACCTCTTCGAGGTGAGCAAAGAGATCGCCGAGCGGCTCGAGAGGCTTTTCCTGAAAGACAGGAGCGGGCGGCGCCCGGCGTTCGGCAAGGACCCGAAGTTTCAGAGCGACCCCCACTGGCGCGACAACATCCTCTTTTACGAGTACTTCCACGGCGACAGCGGCGCCGGGATAGGGGCAAGCCACCAGACCGGCTGGACCGGGCTCGTGGCCAAGTTCATCCAGCTTTACGGCGTTCTGGATCCCGCGCGGGCACTGGAGGCGGGCAAGGAGGCCGGGTTCTTTCAGGGCGCCCCCGGCGCCGGGGGGAAGAAGAGATGAAAGAGTGGCCAAGGCATCCGGTTCTTTATGAGATCAATACGTGGGTGTGGCTGGCTGAGCTGAGCAGGAAGCACCGGAAGCCCGTGAATCTCGCCACGGTGCCGGCGGAGGAGTGGGATAAGATTGCCTCCCTTGGCTTTGACGCCGTGTGGTTCATGGGTGTCTGGGAGCGGAGTCCTGCGGGGATTGAAATTTCCATGCGAAACAAGGGGCTCCTTGAGGATCTACGACAGGAGCGGCGATGAGATGCGGGATCAGGGACTGTACGTCGATCTCGGGCCCTGGCGGTGTCACTGCTTCCGCGTGAATCCGTTATAACCATGGAAAGGAGTATATGGATATCAATCAACTGCTCGAGGCAATTCCCCTCTGGGGGATATACGGGTGTTCGGTCGCCATGGTCCTGCTCTCCATCCAATGCGGGATTTGGATCGGCCGTCACAGGCGCAATCGCTCGGGACAGGATCAAGACTCGCCGCTCGGCGCGGCCGTCGGCGCCACGCTGGGCCTGCTCGCGTTCATGCTGGCGTTCACCTTCGGAATGACGGCATCCCGCTTTGACGCCAGGAAGCAGTTGCTGCTCGATGAGGTCAACGCCATCGAGACGACATTCCTGCGGGCCGGATTGCTCCCGGAGCCCCATCGCACCGAGGTGCGCACCCTTCTTGCACAGTACGCGGACATTCGGGCGAACATAGTCATGCGCCCGGAACGCCTCCCGCAGCTCATCAGGGATTCGGAAGAACTGCATGGCCGGCTGTGGCCTCACGCGGAAGCCCTGGCGGATGCGAATCTGAAGAACCCGGACATCGTGTCGCTCTTCGTGGACTCCCTGAACGAGATGATCGACCTGCACACGGATCGAGTGACGGTGGCATTTTACCGCATCCCCACGGCCATCTGGATCGCGCTCTGGGGAGTCACGATACTTTCCATGGTGGCCGTGGGATACCATTTCGGCGAATCCGGCAAGGGCAACTGGCATCTCAGCCTTTTGCTCTCCCTCACCTTTTCGGCGGTGATTCTGCTGATCGCGGATCTCGACCGCACAGGGTCGGGCGCGATCATGGTCAGCCAGCAGCCCATGATCAACCTCCGGGAGAAACTGAAGGAACGGATGAAGTGAGGCTATGGCGCTCTGTCATAGCCGGTCCATGGATGGCGAATAAGGGCGATTCTTCGGACGTCTTCAGCGCAAGGGGGCATAACGGGCCGCGACCGAGCGGGTCTCAGCCCGGCAGGTCGACCCGGGAACCGTCGGGGCTTCGCGCCAGGGAACGACGTCGTTCGGCGTCTCCCGGGCGGTATCAATCCACCGGCGCCACGGGTTCCCGCCGCCGGCGGCCGCATTCCAACTCCCGGCTCCTGAGCAGTTACCATGAGGGTGCGACGGGAACTACCCCCCTCATTTCTTCGCCGGGGGAGACGGCTTTTCCCCACCCCCCAACGCATCGACGTTGTCGGCGATGAACCCGACGAGCACGCCCTTCGGCGTGTTCTTCATCCTGATGCGGCCGTACACCTGGATCCGTGTGCCGGACGGCATCTCCTTGAACTCCCGGAGCACCTGCGCGCACCTCCGCCGCGAGCATTTCTATCCGCTGGATATGTTGCGCCGTGCCGAGCCCCGTCTGCTCTATCTGGTAGTACTCCCTCCCGATGAAGTGCCGCACGAACGGCAGCCACTTCACGAGGTTGACCGTGTCGCTCGCCTGCGGGGAGCCGAACATGGACCCGGCGCACGTGATGAGCCAGATCTGATTGCCTTGTGAGACGTCAGGATTCGGACTGCCGTTTCGCCTCGTACACGACGTCGCCGCCGACGACGGTCTCGAGGACCTTGACGTTTTTGAGGCCCTCCCTCGGCATCGTGAAGATGTCGTCCGAGAGCACCGTCATGTCGGCGTACTTGCCGGGCTCGATCGAGCCCTTTACATCCGACTCGCCCATCGACTTCGCGGCCCAGACCGTCCACATCTTAAGCGCCTCGGTGACCGATACCGCCTCTTCGGGCATGAATATGCCGTCATCCGATTCGCGCGTCACGCCGGCGCAGATCGCCAGGAACGGGTTGACGTTGTCGAGATAGATGCCGGTCACGTCCGAACCCGCCGCCGGCTCGAGGCCCGCGTCGATCATCGAGCGGAACTTGAACCCGGTGCGCGTCCGCTCAGGCCCCATGTTCTCGTAGTCCGCCTTGACCAGATCGAGCAGCCAGGTCGGCTGGACCGATATCCTGAAGCCCTTCCTTGCCATCGCCCCGGCGCGTTTCAACTGCCCGTCGTTCATCTGGAACATCCCGAAATGCTCGATACGCAGTATCGTTTCCGGGGCTCCCGATTTGACCTGATTCTCACAGGCGGTCAGTCCGATGTCCATGGCTTCATCGCCCGAGCAGTGCATCATGGATATCACACCGTTCCTGTGCGCGATCCGGGCAAAACGGTCGGCCGCCGGCTGATCGGTCACGAGCGTCCCCCTGCCCCCCGGAGGGTCGGTATCGAAATGGCCGACGTACGGCCCGTACATGTAGCCGGTGCGGCAGTCGTTTTCACCGTCGATCCAGACCTTTATGGCCCCGAAGCGATACCATGCCGGATCGGCGCCCGGGGGCATCCGGAACGCGCCGAGGTCTTCGGGCATGTCCCTGCCGTCGGCCGATGTCCACACCGAGGTGGTGTAGCGGATGGTCGGCTTCGCCTTCGATCCCGCGATCTTCCGGAGGACGGGCAGCGCGGCGGCGGGCGTGATCGCCATGAACGACGTGAACCCGTGCCGGTTCCAGAACTCCTGGATATCCTTCGTGTAATATTTTTCCAACTGGGCCACCGTGGGAGTGGTCGGCACATCGGCCTGGGCGTCCGTCAACACGCCGGTGGGCTCGCCGTTTTTATCGAGTATGACGGAACCGCCGTGGGGAAGCTTCGTCATCCCCTTCGTGATGCCCAGCGTTTTCAATGCCGCCGAGTTCGCGATGCCCATGTGGGTGCCGTTTGCGAGCAGGAGGGGATTATTGGGAGCCGCCTTGTCCAGCTCGGCCTTGTCCGGGAGGCGCTTCTCCGCGAACTTGTTCTCGCTGGCCGAGACGCACGCCGCGAAGATCCATTCCCCCTTCGGCGTCTTCTTCGCCCACGCGGCGATATTTTGGAGCGCCTGCTTCACCGACGGGGTTCCCGGATAGCGGCAATCCACCCATGTCTCCTTCATCATCATGGTTTCCATCGGGTGGCAGTGGGCGTCGATGAGACCGGGGACGACCGTTTTCCCGCCGAGGTCGACCATCCGTGTCGAGGGCCCGGCGAGTTTCCTGATCTCGTCGGCGCCGCCGACCATGATAAATTTCCCGTCCTTCACGGCGACGGCGCCGGCCGTGGAGCCGGCGGCATCCATCGTCACGATCCTGCCGTTGAAGTAGACCGCGTCCGGCTGGGACGCCGGACGGATCAGGGCGCATCCTGCCGCCGCAAGTCCGAGGACGGCCGCCACGGCCGCGACACGCTTCAGAACGGTTGCACCGAGTGCGTTCATCCCCTGCCTCCTTGCGGCCCCCGAACACGCCGGCCGGCGTGAAGACCGATACCCGTGAGACAGTATCACCATCGGTCCGCGAAAACAACCGGCAATGCATTGGACACCGGCAATGCATTGGAATAGCACTGGGACACTTAGGGGGGGTATCTTCTTAGCGTTACACGCTTCAACGCCGGGACGCGGATCGACGCGGATGCGCGCGGATAAGATGCGGAACAAAGATACAAAGGCTTTTGGGACGCAGATGAACGCAGAGCACGCAGATACCACAATGGGTCAAGATTAAAGGCTCGCGATGGGGGCACGCTGCGCTAATAATCCGCGTTCATCCGCGGCAATCCGCGTCCCATTCATTTTTGAAAATCATGTGCTGTTTCTTGATCTGCGTTCATCCGTGAAATCTGTGTCCAATGTGGGTATCCCGCCGCTTTTGTCCCCCTTGTGGATCCTGTCTATCCTGACGATCTGCGTTCATCCGCGTGCTACTTCAAAGCTGGGGCCGGAATGACAGGACAGGAGTTGTACCCCCCAAGATTGTCACATTACTTGGAATGACCGCTTCCCCTCGGAGGGTATACCGTATATCATTGTTGTCGGAGAACAGGATGCCTCTGGCCTGAGGCGAGCGGTTTTTATCTGGATATAATCGCTGGTGCAGCCGACAACCTGTGGAGGGCATCATGACGCGCGTTGACGAAGCGGCCGGCCGTATCCGTGGGGAGTTCAACGCCCATCCGATGCTGATTGGCGCGATGGTGGTGTGTGGGTGCCTGCTCGGCGCCGTCGCGCGCGCGGCCGAACGCGGTCCGGACTCGGCGGGCACGATGGATGCCGTCGCCCGGCTCGCGACTGCGGGCGTTTCGGCGCTCTCAACCGACTCTTTTGTCGGGGACTCCGCCTACCGGTGGCACACCTTCTACGGGGCAATTACCGCGGATAGGGCCTATGGCGTCGCCGTGGATGGCGCCGGTAATGTGTATATTACGGGAAGAAGCAGGAGCACCTGGAACGGGCCGACGGGGCAACCGCCTCTCCACGATCATTCCGATTCCGGCACGGCGCCCGATATCGTCGTCCTCAAATTGAACAGCAGCGGCGCCTACCAGTGGCACACCTTCTACGGGACGTCGGGCACCGACAACAGCGCCGACTATGGCTACGCCGTCGCCATTGACGGAAGCACCGATGTCTATGTAACCGGTTTCAGCTACGGGTCCTGGAACGGGCCGGCGGGGCAGCCCCCGAAGCACGCCTATTCGGGCTCGCAGGACCAGAGCAGCAACGCCTTTGTCCTCAAGCTCGATCAGTGGGGGGCCTACCAGTGGCACACCTTCTACGGCTCCGGCGCCTACGCGGGTGACAGCGGCGACGAGGGCCGCGGCATCGCTCTGGACGCCGGCGCCGGCGTCTATGTGGCGATGTGCAGCAGGGACACCTGGAATGGGCCGGGCGGGGAGCTACCGCAGAATGCCTATGTGGGAGCGGGAGAATACGACATCGCAGTGCTGGCACTCGAGAAGGACGGCTCCTACCGGTGGCACACCTTTTACGGTTCGGGCGACACGGACGAGTGTTTTTCCATAGCGCTGGACACCGGCGCCGGCGTCTACGTGACGGGATACAGCGTGGCCGCATGGAATGGGCCAACCGGGCAATCTCCCCGACATGCCTACGCGGGAGGGTGGGACATCACGGCGCTCAAGCTCGACAGCGCCGGCGCCTATCAGTGGCACACCTTCTACGGCGGGGTTTCCGAAAATGACGAGGGCCGCGGGGTAGCCGTGAACGGAAGCAACCGCGTCTATATCACCGGCCGGAGCCACGGTTCCTGGCAGGGCGACGGCGGTGTGAACCCCATCCACCCGTATGCGGGCGAGGACGACGCCGTGGTGTTGAGGCTGGACGCCGCCGGGGCCTACCAGTGGCACACCTTCTACGGCTCGGCCACGGCCAACGACTACGGACTCGATGTCGCCTTCGACAGCGGGGCCAACGTGTATGCCGCCGGCCGGAGCCTTGCCGACTGGTCGGGGGACGCCGGCGCTCTTCCCCTGCATCAGTACAGCGGCGGCGTGGACATCATGGCGCTCAAACTCGACGACGCCGGCGCCTATCAGTGGCACACCTTCTACGGCTCGGCGGCCGACGACTACGGCCAGGATATCGCCATAGACAGCCGGGATAAAATCCACGTGGCGGGATACAGCAAGGCCTCATGGCTGGGAGACGCCGACGCCCCTCCCCTGCACGCCTATACGGGAGGCGACGACATCGTCGACCTCGCGTTGTTTCTGCCGGCGCCCACCCCGACGCCCACGCCCACCCCGGCGCCCACGCCCATCCCGCTCAACCTTATCGTCAACAAGCCGGCATTCAACGCCACGGATCGGATCACCATCACGGCTGACCTGACTGTCGGCGGGACACCCTATGCGGGCCGGCCGTGCTATCCGTACGTGAGGTTCCTCACGCCTGATTCCAGATATTACTATCTGACCGGCAGCGGCGCGCTCGTTCCCGACAGGAAAACCCCTTACGCGACCGGTCGGGATGGGGGGCCGATGATGTTTTTTGCCGACGTGCAGGGATACCCCGTTTTCTCAGCCGGCTTTTCGAATGTGGCGACCGGGACATACCGGTTGCAGGGCGCGCTGGTGGATGCCGGATGCAACATAATGGGCACGATGGCGGATAGGGTGTTATCCGTAGGGTCTGTGACACCAACGCCCGCTCCACCAACGCCCTCTCCAACCGCCACCACCGCCCCGACTCCCACCGCTGCCCCGTCCCCGATCTAAGCCGTCGCCGTCTCCATGTGCGGGTACACTTCACAGTTTCAGCGAAGGCGCATACAGGGAGCATCGACGGCGCATGATCAGCATCGAGAAGGTCCATCTGGCGCTCGGGGGGCGCCCCATTCTTCGAGGAGTCGACCTCACCGTCAAGGACGGCGAGTGCCTGGCGGTGGTGGGGCCGAACGGCTGCGGCAAATCCACCCTCCTCAAGGCCATCGCCGGCATCGAGCACCCCGACACCGGCGAGATCCGGATGCCGAAGGGGACAACGGTGGGCTACCTCCCCCAGGAAACGGAGATGGAGGCCGAGCGCTCGCTCCAGGAGGAGTTGCTCGGTGCGTTCGTCGAGGTGCAGGCGGCCCTGAAGGAGATGGCGCGGCTCGCCGACGAGATGGGGAAGACCGACCCGGACTCCTCCGTGCACGCCCGCGTCATGCGCCGCTACGCGGAGTGCGCGCACCTGGTCGAGCACGGAGACGGCTACGCGCTCGAGTCGAAGGTGGCGCGCGTCGCCGCGGGCCTCGGCTTCTCCGCCGAGGACCTCGCGCGCTCCTGCCGCGACTTTTCAGGCGGGTGGCGGATGCGCATCCTCCTCGCGAAGCTTCTGCTCAGAAAACCCGACATCATCCTGCTCGACGAGCCGACCAACCACCTCGACCTCGAGTCGACCCTCTGGCTCGAGGACTGGATCGGGAAGTGCGGGAGGACGGTGGCGCTGGTCTCCCACGAGACCGCCACCATGGACCGGCTCGCCGAACGGATCGTCTGCCTCGAGAACGGGAGGGCGGAGGTCTACACGGGGAACTACGCGCGGTACCTCGTCCGCAGCAGGCAGAGGCGCGAGGCGCAATGGGAGGCGTACACGCGCCAGCGGAAAGAGATCGAGGCGATGAAGGCGTTCATCAGCAGGTTCCGCGCGAACGCGGCCCGCGCCGCGCTCGTGCAGAGCCGGATCAGGCAGCTCGAGAAGATCGAGCGGCTCGAGCCTCCGTTCCACCCGACCGCGATCCATTTCAGCTTCCCGCCGGCGCCGGAAAGCTACTACGACGTGCTCACGCTCAGGAATCTCGGCCACTCCTACGGGGAGAAGCGGGTCTTCTCGGGGGTCACCCTCGAGATCCAGCGCGGAGAGAAGATCGGCCTGGTCGGCGTGAACGGGGCCGGGAAGTCCACCCTGCTGCGCATCCTCGCGGGCAGGGAAACGCCCCGCGAGGGTGAGTGCATCGTCGGAAAAAAAGTCAGGAGCGTCTATTTCGCGCAGTACGACACCGATACCCTCGCGTCGGACGCGACCCTTCTCGACGCGATCGGCGAGGTCGCGCCTACCGGCGAGGCGCGGCGCGCCCGCGACCTTCTCGGCGCCTTCCTCTTCAGCGGCGACGACGCCATGAAGCCGCTGCGCGCCCTCTCGGGGGGGGAGAGGACGCGGTTCCGCCTCGCCCGGATCCTCTTCAGCCCCGCCAACCTCCTCCTGCTCGACGAGCCCACGAACCACCTCGACATCACCTCCCGCGCGACCGTCGAGAAGGCCCTCGCCGCCTACACCGGCACCGTGGTGATCGTGTCGCACGACCGCGCGTTCATGGACCGGGTGACCAACAAGATCATCGAGATAGATCGCGGGGCGCTCCGCGTGTACCCCGGGAGCTACAGCGAATACCTGGCATACGCGCAGAGCCTGGTCTCGGAATCGCCGCGGCAGGATCGGGAACCGCGCCTCGCGAAGGAGCCGCGCGCGGTGGATGCGCCCGGGGGGACGCCCTCGCCCGGCGCGCAGGCCGCAGGCGGGGCGGAGGGGGCGGAGGGGCGCGAGCGCCGGATCCGCGCGGTAAGGAGGAAGATCGGCGCCCTCGAGGGCAGGATCGGGCGGCACGAAGCGCGCCTGGCCGCGCTGGACGCGCGGATGGCGGAGCCGGGGGTCGCCGCCTCCTACCCGACGCTTGCCCCGCTCGCCGAGGAGCGCCACGCCCTCGCGCGCGAGCACCAGCGGATGATCGAGGAATGGGAGGCGCTCGGCCGGGATCTGGAGGCGTTGGGGGGCACCGCGTGAGGTGCCCGCCCCGGGGGGCCGCATTGTCGGATGGGACGGGTTATTTCTTTTCGGCTTTCTCGGCGGCAATGCGCTTGCATTCCCGCCCCCCGCTTGTTACGATTGCTCCAGCCGGCGGTGGTTTTTCGATGCCGTTCGAATAGTGTCACACGGGGCCTCATCGCCGCGGCGCATCCGCGCCGGGCGACACTGTGGTCCATAATGGGAAAGGAGTGCACGATGAAAATGCTGTTCTGCATCGGTCTTTCCGCGCTGCTGCTCGCGGCGGCAGCCCATGCGGGCGAGCGGATAGACGGGAAGATCACCGCGATCGACGCCGCCACGGGGATCATCGAGATGTCGGGAGTCAAAATACTCGCGAAAGATGCGAAGGTCAGGGATCTGATTTTCCCCTCCCGGCTGTCGCGGCTGAAGGTCGGGTGGTCGATCGAGGCGGAGGGGAAATTTAGCGGCTCCCGCGAGTTTACGGCGAACAGGATCGAGGCGAAGTATTTCAGGCACTACGAGATCAACGCGAAGCTGGACGCAGTGAACGCGCAGGCGCGGACGCTGACCATCTCCGGCGTCACCGTGAAGGTCCCCGCAGACTGCAAGATAGAGGACGAGGGGGGGAAGGCGACTCCCATCGATAAACTGCCCGTCGGGCGGATGATAGAAGTCGAGGGAAACTGGACCGGACCCGCCGAGTTCACGATTTATTCAATCGAAGTCTGGAAGGCGGAGGAGAAGAAGGAAGAGAAGAAGGAGCACAAGGAGAATCATTAACAAACAGATCGCCGCGCGCGCACGGGCGTCACGCGCGTGCTGCAGCAAAGCGGAATCGCCGGCGCCCCCATGAAGGGGGGCAGCCCCCGCTCCCGTTATCAAAGGCCGGAACACACGTTCCGGCCTTTGTGTTCAGGCGGGACGAGCCTGTCCCGGGGGCGACCGGGTCGCCGCTGAATTTCTCCTCCATGAAGTCGGCCCATCCGTCGTCGGTGTCGGCGCTCGAAACGCCGGGGCATGGGGCGCCTCCACTCCCGCTTCGCGGGGTGCTTGCGGATTCTCCGCGGCATGGTATATTCCATTATGGCGCCGTTGCCTGAACGCACACCCGGAGGTCGCATGCACGCTCCACGCACTTCCTGCGCCATCTGCGACCGGATCGCGCGCCTGCGCGGCGGGAAAGACCCTTTCTTCATCCGCGAGTTCGTCCATTCGATCCTTGTCGTCGGAGAGCACCGGTTCCACAGGGGGTACTGCGTCCTGCTCCTGAAGCGTCACGCGCGGGAGCCGCATGAACTGCCGGAGCGGGTTCGCGCCGGGCTGTTCAGGGAGCTCGCGGAATCGGCTCGGGCGGTCGGGCGCGCGTTCATGCCGTGGAAGATGAACTACGCGTGCCTCGGGAACGTCGTGCCGCACAT
>JBAXOY010000092.1:0-12382 GCA_037133055.1 Chlamydiota bacterium | reverse complement strand
CCCCGGCGACGACCGCGAGATCATGACGCTCGCGGAGCTCATCGCCGCCTTCTCCCTCGAGCGGGTGAACAAGAAGAGCGCCGTCTTCGACACGAAAAAACTCGAGTGGCTGAACATGCAGTATTTCAAGAAAAAGCCGCCGGCGGAGATCGCGCGCATGGCGCTCCCGCACCTCGGGGGTTTCGGCGTGGCCCCCGGATCGGTCCCCCTGCCGAGGATGGAGGCCGTGATCCGTCTCCTGGGGGAGAGGTTCAGGACGCTTCGCGACCTGGCGGACAAGGCGCACTACTTCTTCACCGACGCGCCGATGGTCGATCCAAAGGCATTCCGGAAGCACATCCGGAAAGAGGGCGCCGCGGCCATCCTCGGAGATGTCATCGCCCGGCTGGAGCCGCTCCGGGAGTTCACCCCTGAAACAATCGAGCGCGAACTGCGCGCCGTCATTGCCGCGCGGGGAGTGAAGCCGGGAGAGGTGATACAGCCCGTGCGGGTGGCGATTTCCGGCCGCACGGAAACGCCCGGCATCTTCGAGACCATGGCCCTTGTCGGGAAGGAGAAGGCCCTCGACCGATTGAGGAAGGCGCCCCATCTGGCCGTGCCCGACGAGGCGCCGAAAGAAGAGCGGCAGGTCCCATGAACGCACCCGGACGCGACACCGAGAACGTCGGACCCGGCCCGAAACGGGCCCCCCCGGGGGATTTCGTCCGCGAAATCGTTGCGGTCGACCTGAATACGGGGAAGCACGGCGGGCGGGTCGTGACCCGATTCCCGCCCGAGCCGAACGGCTGCCTGCACATCGGGCACGCGAAGTCGATCTGCCTCAACTTCGGCGTCGCCGCGGAGAACGGAGGGAGGTGCCACCTCCGGTTCGACGACACCAACCCCGAGAAGGAGGAGGTCGAGTACGTCGAGTCGATCCTTCGGGACGTCCGGTGGCTCGGCTTCGACTGGGGCCGGCACCTCTACTACGCCTCCGACTACTTTGTCCTGCTCTACGACTTCGCCGTGGAGCTCATACGCCTCGGGAAGGCGTACGTGGACAGTTTGAGCGCGGAGGAGATACGGGAGCACCGCGGGACGCTCACCGAGCCGGGGAGGGAGAGCCCCTATCGCCCCCGCCCCGTCGAGGAAAGCCTCGACCTGTTCGAGCGGATGCGGCGGGGGGAGTTCCCCGACGGCGCCCACGTGCTCCGGGCGAAGATCGACATGGCCTCCCCCAACCTGAACATGCGGGACCCCACGATCTACCGCATCCGCCACGCGGCGCACCACCGCACCGGGGACGCGTGGTGCGTCTACCCGATGTACGACTTCGCGCACTGCCTCTCTGATTCGATCGAGGGTATCACGCACTCCATCTGCACGCTGGAGTTCGAAGACCACCGCCCGCTCTACGACTGGATCCTCGACGCCCTGCCCGTCGACTGCCATCCCCGGCAGATCGAGTTTGCCCGCCTCAACCTGAGCCACACCGTCCTCAGCAAGCGGAAACTCCTCGAGCTGGTGGAGGGGGGGTGCGTCTCCGGATGGGACGACCCGCGGATGCCCACTCTCTCGGGGCTCCGCAGGCGCGGCTACACGCCGGAGGCGATCAGGGAGTTCTGCGACAGGATCGGCGTGGCGAAGGCCGACAGCATGGTGGAGATCGCCCTGCTCGAGCACTGCCTGCGGGACGACCTGAACAGGCGGGCGCCCCGGACGATGGCGGTGCTCCGCCCCCTGCGCGTGGTCATCGAAAACTATCCCGAGGGGAACGTGGAGGAACTCGATGCGGTCAACAACCCGGAGGACCCGTCCGCCGGGACGAGGAAGATCCCGTTCTCGAGGGTCCTCTACATCGAGCGGGACGACTTCCGCGAGAACCCGCCTGAAAAATACCACCGCCTCGCGCCCGGCGCGGAGGTGCGCCTCCGGTACGGCTATTTCATCACCTGCGCCGGGTTCACAAAGGACGAGCGGACCGGCGAGGTGACCGAGCTCCGGTGCAACTACGACCCGTCCACCCGGGGGGGCCACGCCCCCGACGGGCGAAAGGTCAGGGGGACGATACACTGGCTCTCGGCGCCGCACGCCCTCCCCGCGGAGGCGCGCCTGTACGAGCATCTTTTCACCTGCGCGAACCCCTCGGACGCAGGGGAGGGGGCGGACTACAAGACTTTTCTTAACCCGTCCTCCCGCGAGGTTGTCGCCGGCTGCTTCATCGAGCCGGGTCTGGCCGGCGCGTCCCCGGGAGCGCATTTCCAGTTCGAGCGCCTGGGCTATTTCTGTGTAGATCCCGATTCGGCCCCCGGCCGCCCCGTCTTCAACCGGACCGTGGCGCTCCGCGACACGTGGGGGAAGATCGAAAAGGCATCGGGGTCAAATCTTTAATCTTGAATTTTCTGCCGCCGGGCCGTCCCTTTCCCTATTGCCGGCTCAGGTGGTCGCCACATCCGATGCCGCACGGGTTAAAAATTCAAGATTAAAGATTTGACCCCAAAGGGGTTATTTATGCTGAATCTCCCCAATCTCATCACGCTCATCCGGATCGCGCTGATCCCCTGTTTCGTGGCGGCGCTGCTGCGCTACCGGGAGACGGGCGCCGAGGCGTTCCATTGGTGGGCGGTCGCCGCGTTCGCCGCCGCGATGGCGAGCGACGCGCTTGACGGCATGATCGCGAGGATGAGGAACCAGAAGACCCTCCTCGGGTCGTACCTCGACCCGCTGGCCGACAAGCTCCTGCTGCTCGCGGCGGTGGTCATCCTCAGCGTCCACATGGGGCGCCTGACGAAACTCCCGAGCTGGTTCCCCGTGCTCGTGATCAGCCGGGACCTCCTCATCGTCCTCGGGTCTCTCCTGGTCCACATGCTCTGCGGCTCACTGACGCCGCGGCCGAGCGCCGCGGGGAAGTGCGCGACCACGCTCCAGATGCTCACCGTCACCTGGGTCCTGTGCGGCTGGCGGTATGTCTCCGTCTTTCTTTACGCGGCGTCCATTTTTACGGTCGTTTCGGGCATCGGCTACCTGCTGGACGGGCTCCGGCAGATCCATGAATCCGGGACCAAAGCGGCGACCTGAACGCTGAATCCAAGTTTGGACGCGGATCGCCGCGGATAAACGCGGATAGGTATGGAGGGAACGAAGAATCCTTCTCGCTGCTTGAACGGCTTGAACTGTTTGAACCGCTTGAACAAAAGCTTTTCACCCTGAACCCTGAACCCAGGACCCTGCAATGCGCACCGTCGCCCTGGTCGGGAGACCCAACGTCGGAAAATCGGCCCTCTTCAACCGCCTCGCGGGGAAGCGGATCGCGATCGTCGACCCAACCTACGGGATGACCCGCGACCGGATCTCGGCACAGGTGACGTGGGAGGGGCGGCGCTTTACCATCGTGGACACGGGCGGGATCGACTTCGACATCTCCGACAACATACGGGAGATGGCGAAGCGTCAGGCGCAGCTCGCGATCGAGCAGGCCGACACCGTCCTCCTCGTCACGGACGCGATAGAGGGGCTTGTGCCGCTTGACCGGGAGATCGCCGCGCTGCTGCGCGATGCCGGGAAGCGCGTCATCGTCGTCGCCAACAAGGCGGACAACGAGGCGCTCGATGCCGCGTCGGGCGAGTTCCACAGGCTCGGATTCCCCGGCCTCTATCCCGTCTCCGCCTCCCACGGGCGGGGGATGGATGCCCTCCTGGAAGCGGTCCTCGCGACGCTCCCGGAGGGAGGGGACGAAGAGGAGTCGGAGACGCTTCGGATCGCCGTGGTCGGCCGGCCGAACGTCGGGAAATCCTCGTGGGTGAACGCCGTCCTCCGCGAGGAGCGCATGATCGTGGACAAGGTCCCGGGGACGACGCGGGACGCGGTGGACACGCGCGCGGCATGGCGGGGGAAGGGACTCACCCTGATCGATACGGCGGGTATCCGGCGGGAGGGGAAGCTGAAAGAGGCGGCGGACTACTACAGCCTCACGCGCACGCGCGCCAGCGTGATCCGCTGCGACGTGGCCTTCATGATACTGGACGCCCTCGAGGGCGTGACGGTGCAGGACGAGAAACTCGCGCGCTCCATCCTCGACGAGGGCAGGGGGTGCGTCCTCGGCGTCAACAAGTGGGACCTCGTCCGCGACGGGGACATGCGCCGGTGCCGGGAGGCGCTCTGGGACAAAATGCGGTTCTTCAACTATGTCCCGGTGGTCTTCCTCTCGGCGATGCTCGGGCGCGGCATCGAACGGTCGCTCGACACTCTCTTCCTCGTCCGGGAGCAGACCCAGCGGCAGATCGCGACGCCGATCCTCAACAAGCTCCTCCACCAGGCATGGGAGCGGACCCCTCCCGCCTCGCTGAAGGGAAAGCGCTGCCGGCTCTACTACGCCGCCCAGACCAAGGTGAGACCCCCCGCCTTCGCCCTCTTCGTGAACAACCGGGACCTCGTCGAAGACCAGTACGTGAGCTATCTCACGAACTCCCTCCGCCGCGCCTTCGGCTTCGAGGGCGCCCCCCTCCGCCTGAAGTTCAAGAACCGCCGGGAATAGCCCCGGAACGTGTTAGCGAGAGTGTCCCCGAAAACCGAAGAAGCGTTTTAATCTCGTCGGCGCGCGCGGGAATGGGTCGGCTGGAGTGTTTCCGGACATCGATGCTTCGATCGCGGCCCGCGCTTTCTGTTCGATGCGCTCCTTCACCGCCCCCAGTGTGATGGACGTTCCGCACCCGGCGCAGGTCAGGGGGGTGTCGGGGCCGGGCTTCGCGGTTGTTGCCTTGAACTTCGTGCCGCCGCACTGCGGACACGTGAGCGTGAATTTCTCCGTGGTCATTCCTTCCGCCTGGGTTAGCGAGAGTGTCCCCGAGCGTCATGATGGGCTTCGACAAACGCGCGAAGGATGGCGTTGATCCGGGTCTGGTATCCCCTGCCTTTGCGCTTGAACCAGTTCAATACATCGGCATCAAGCCGGATGGAAACCGATGTTTTTCTTTTCGGCATACGCAGTTTTGCACGCCGGAAGAAGGAAGTTCCCATCTTCGGAACCTCGGAGAAATCGATTTCCGAATCGGGCATGCCATCCAGCCGATTCCAGTCAGTCCGCGATTCTCTTATGATATTCCTGGTCTTCATAACGTGTTGCCTTCCGGGCGGAGATAATTCGGATGGTCTCCTCATCTTCCCACTCGAGATAGACTGTCACCGCCACGATGTTTTTCAGTAAGCCGATACCGATCCATCGGTCCTCACCATACTCACGACGCGTGTCGAGAGAGGCGAGCATGGGATGGCTGAACATCTCGACGACATCCCGAAAATCAATCCCATGTTTGCGGATGTTCTCGCTGTTCTTTTTCTCATCCCATTCGAACTTCACAAAAATACTGTATATACATAGTGTAACTACGTCAACTCTTTTTTCTCTCTACAGTACAGATTCCCCCAAAGGTGGTGCAATTGGGCGGGTATTTGTGTATACTGCATCCTCCAGCCGGGATAAGGGAAATGACCGTTGTCAGATTGGTCGTACTGTGCGCCGCCGCGTATCTCGCCGGCTCGATCCCCACGGCCTACCTCATGGGCCGGATTTTCAAGGGGATCGACATCCGCACGCACGGGAGCGGCAACGTCGGCGCCACGAACGTGATGCGCGTGCTCGGGACGTGGGCGGGCATTGCCACGCTCGCGATCGATCTCTTGAAGGGATACCTCGTGGTGGGGTTCCTCGCGCCGATCATGTGCCTCGACCACGCCCATCTGCCCATCTGGAAGATTCTCGCCTGCGTGGCGGTGGTGTCGGGGCACAACTGGATGATCTTTTTACGGTTTACCGGGGGAAAGGGGGTCGCCACCACCGCGGGCGCGTTTTTGGCGATGACGCCGCTTGTCATCTTCTCCGCCTTCGGCATCTTCGCGGTGGTCGTCGCGCTCACACGCTATGTCTCTCTCGGTTCGATCCTCGCCGGGATCTCGATCCCGATCTTCATGTGGGCCTACCATGCGCCCGCGGCCTATGTATGGTTTTCCGTCGTCCTCACCCTCGCGCTTGTTCTGAAGCACCGCGCCAACATCTCCCGCCTGATCGCCGGGACGGAGAAGAAGATCGGAAGCAAGACCGAGAGGGTGGACGGATGAAGCGCGCCATGCCGGCGGCGGCATCGAGGGTCGCGGTTCTCGGCGACGGGGGGTGGGGGACCACGCTGGCGATCCTCCTCTTCAAGAAGGGGCTGGACGTCGCGCTCTGGGGCGTCTTCCCCGACTACGTCGAGTTCCTGAAACGGAAGCGCGTCAACCGGAAATTCCTCCCGGGCGTCGCCATTCCCGCGGGATTGAAGATCACGGCGAGTCTCGATGAGGCCGCCGGAGACCGCGGGGTGATCGTCGTCGCGGCGCCCTCGCACCATGTGCGGGACGTGTGCGGGCGCCTCGCGCCCCTCATCTCCCGGGGCAGGGGCGCCGCGGACCGGCTCATCATCAGCGGCTCGAAGGGGATCGAGACTGATACCCTGCTGCGGATGTCCCAGGTGATCGGGCAGGAAATACCTGGCGCGCGCGTCGCCGTGCTCTCGGGCCCGAGCCATGCGGCGGCGGTCGCGCGGGAGATACCCGCGCAGGTGGTCGCGTCCTCGGCGCACGCCCCCCGTCCCCTCGCGGCGCAGCGTCTGTTCATGACGGAGCGATTCAGGGTCTACACGAACCCGGACCTCCTCGGCGTCGAGATCGCGGGCGCGATCAAGAATGTGATCGCCATCGCCGCGGGGGCCTGCGACGGCCTCGGCTTTGGCGACAACGCGAAGGCCGCCCTCATCACGCGCGGGATCGTCGAGATCGCGCGCCTCGGCGTGAGCATGGGGGCCTCCCCGGAGACCTTCTCGGGCCTTGCGGGGATCGGCGACCTGATCACGACCTGCGTGAGCCGCTACGGGCGGAACCGCAGGGTGGGAGAACTGATCGCAAAGGGAAAGACCCTCGGGGAGATCACCGCACACATGGAGATGGTCGCGGAGGGGATACGGACCACGAAGGCCGCGTGGAGGCTGGCGCGCCGCCATGGGGTCGAGATGCCGATCACCGAACAGGTGTACGCGGTACTCTACCGGGGCAAGGACCCCGCAGGGGCGGTGCGGGAGCTCATGATGCGGCGCCCGAAGGCGGAGATGGGCCACCGGTGAACGGCGGACACGGGAGAAGGAAGTTCTCTTGACTATAACGTTGCACGCGGATGAACGCAGATCGTCGGGATGAGCGCTGATTAAGGGGTAAAAGAAACTGGATTTTGGGAGCGTGGCAGCCACAGAGCTCGATAGCTTGATAGCCCGATAGCTCGATAGCGTTACTACGGAGGGAAGGATGAAGCACATACCTGTTTGCATGATCTTGATCATGGCCGGCGCGTTCGCGCTCGGGGTGGGCGCGATCCCGTCCCCCGCAGCCGAGGTGAAGGTGCCGGGCAATCAGACGTGGACCGACACCGGCGTCGACGTCGCCGACGGCGAGATGCTGGCGATCAGCGCAACCGGCGAGATGGAGATCTCGCACTGGAAATTCGCGGGGCGCGACAGTTTCGAGTGGCTCGTCGGGCCGCAGGGAACCTATCTCTACGACACGGTCGTGAAGGACAAGGCATTCCCACTGCCCGCCGCGGAGCGGGGCCCCGCTCCGTGCTACGCCCTCATCGGCCGGATCGGCGCGGACGGGGCGCCGTTCCTCGTCGGCCGCGAGTACCGCGCCAAGGCCCCCGCGGGCGGGAGGCTGTACCTGGGGGTGAACGACTTCGATGTCACGGACAACACGGGAGGGTTCGCCGCGGATATCGCCCTCGGCGACGCGGCGAAGGCGCGCGAGCCCGAGCCCGACGATATTGTCTACCGCGCGCTCGACCTTCCCGAGGGGCGTCCCGTGAAGGATGCGAACGTGGTCCTCCTCTACGTGGACGGCCTGCGCTACGACGTCCTTCGCGAGATGGCCGGGGCGGGATACCTCCCGACGATCAAGGAACTCTTCTTCGACCACGGGACCGATTTCGCGAGCGCGTTCACCGGCTTTCCCTCCAGCACGCTCGCGAGCAACTCCACGATGTACACGGGCGTCTTCACCAACCGCACGGGGATCAAGGGGAATAACTACTTCGACCGGAAGCGGCGGAAGGGGGACACTTACCTCGAGCCGTTCGGCGCGACGGTCGCCGCCGACGCCCTGCGCCCGGCGGGCCTGCGCTATCTCGGGGTCACGATGAGACGCGGCGTCCGCGCCCTCGTCCCCGGGGGACGGGAGAAGAACGCGGCGGAGCGGAAGGCCGAGGTCCCCCTCCTCCAGGACTACGTCCGCGGGGCCGGCATGGAGTACTACACCACCATCCAGCCGACCCTCCCGATGTCCCCGCCGAACCGCTACGAGGTGGACGGCTCCACCGTCGTGCCGCCGTTTCAGATGCACCACGCCATGGAATACGCCGACGAAATCAACACCCGCTACGGGCTCGAAATGGTCGTCCAGCCCGACGCGCGCGTGATGAACTTCTGGTTTTCGGGGCTCGACACCGCCGGCCACGACTCCCCGCGCGCCCAGTTCGGGCACGGCAGGAGAGCGCTTTACGCGCTCGACCGGCATGTCGCGTCCATTGTCGCGGAGCTCAAGCGCAAGAAGATGTGGGACCGCACCTACCTGATCCTCCTCGCCGACCACGGCACCGCGGGCGGGAAGACCGGGGTGATACAGAAGGTCAACCTCGGCCGCGATCTGTTCCATGAGAAGGGGAAGGGCCTCGGCGTGGATGTCCGCTGGTACGACGACGCGTACCTCACGAAGGGCGTGCGGAAGGACCGTTTCGCGTTCCTCGACTACGGCGAGGGGGAGTGCAGCGTCTTTCTCCCGTATGCCTCCATCGACTCGGGCGAGTGGCTCCGCAGGAACTCCCTCTGCCAGCTCGAGCGCTACCGCGTCGGCGGGGTCGCCGGCGAGGTGAACCTGATCGACAAGATCCTCGGATGGGACCTCGAAGGGCAGAACCTCTACCCGGGCAAGGTCGGCAACCGGCCCGTCGGGCAGGTGCTCGTGAAGCTCGACGGGGACCGCGTCGCGGTCTTCGGCCAGGACGGAACCCGCGCGGTGATCGAGCGGAAGACGGCGGAGAGCACCCGGCACCTGTTCCGGTACCTCCCCGTGAAGGACATCTCCTGCTCTCCCGAGGGGGAGGTCCGCTACGAGGAATCGTCCGCGAACGACCCGTTCGGCTACCTGAGGGCGGGGATCGATCCGGCGTGGATGGGGGAATTCCACTCCGAGCGGGAGTGGCTCGAGGCGACGAAATACTGCGCGTATCCTGACGCGGTCGTCTCCGTCGCGAACCACCTCTTCTGGGACGGCAGGATTGCGGAAAGGGAGGAGAGGTATTCCCCCGACATGGTGCTCTGCGCCGCTCCCGGCTGGTCGTTGGAACCCCTCGACGAGATGTCCGGCAAGCCGTCCGGAGCCCATGGCTATCTCCAGTACGAGACGGCGCATATCCCGTTCCTCGTGGCCGGGCCTAACGTGAGGAATGGGGTCGTGCTCACCAACGCCGTCCGGACCGCCGATATCGTGCCCACCGTGCTGTCGCTCCTCAGCATCCCGTACGACGAGGGGGCCCTCGACGGCAAGCCCCTCGCGGGCTTCCTGAAGGCCGAGGGGGAAGGGGCGCCGGCAAAGCCCGGCGAGTCGATGAAGGCGCTGATGGCGAAGCTCCCGTACAGCGCGGACCAGGCCGACCGGACCGATATCCTCGCCGAATACGAGCGCCGGGCCGGAGAGAAGAAACCCGCGTTCCTCGCGCCCGACACGCGCTACAAGGGTCACGACTATAAGCGGGCTACGGATATCCACGTCATCGGGGCCGACATCTTCGGCGTCATGAATCGCGAGGTGCTCACCGATCTCGACAACCTCTATGACCTCGCGTACCCGGGGGACAAGAAACGGCCGATCCGCTCCGGCATCAGAAAGCTCGTCACCGGCTACGATGCGCTGCCCGACCACTACCCGAAGGAGCGGGTGCGCGAGCTCGTCTTCGCCTTCCAGATCCCCGAGGTTACCCTCGGGGAGGTTCCCTCGGCGATATTCCTGAGCTGGACCGGGCTCGCGGGGAGGGGCGTGTTTTTCAGGATGAGCCTTCTCATCAAGTGGATCGAGCACCTCTTCTCCGACATGGACCACGCCCTGCTTTACCCCGCGGGGAATCCGGACGTGCGGGTGGTGAGCAACGTGAACTATCTTTTCGGCGGCATGCGGCTCACTTTGGATGCGGTGTCGTGGGGGACGACGTACTACGTCGGGAACGCGCTCTACGACGGGATTTACTCAATCGAGAAGTGGAACGAGAAGGCTCGCCGGGCGAAGAAGAAACCGGATTAGCTATGCTGCTGAACTTTTTCGCCGGCTACGTGATCTTCCTCTTCGTCGCCTCCGTCCACGAGTGCGCGCACGCATGGACCGCGGACCGGTGCGGCGACCCGACCGCCAGGCTCCAGGGAAGGGTGACGCTCGATCCCCGCGCGCACATCGACCTGATCGGCACGGTCCTGATTCCGCTCTCGCCGCTCATCTTTTTCCTCGTCGGAATGGGCGGCTTCCCGGGAGGGTTCGGGTTCTTCGGATGGGCGAAGCCGGTCCCCGTCAACCCGGGGCGGGTCAGGAACTGGCGCAGGGACAATATGTTGGTCAGTTTCGCAGGCTGCGCCTCGGGGTTTCTCGTGGCGCTTGCCGCGGCCCTTCTGCTCCGCGTGCTCACGCGGTCGTTCCCGGGCGCCGGGATCACCGGGGGCGTGCTCGCGGAGACGCTCCTCAGACTGGGCTCGGTCAGCATCTTTTTAAGCCTCTTCAACCTCGTCCCGATTCCTCCCCTCGACGGGTACCATATCCTGACGGACCTGCTCCGGGTCGATCCGGGGAAGAGCGCCGCGTTCCTCCGGGCGAGCGGGCCGTGGCTCATCCTGCTCGTGATCAACACGCCGTTCCTCTTTGGCATCCTTGAGGCGGGTTTTGCGGCGGTCTGGCAGGGGCTTTTCCTTCCGCTCGCGGGGATCTAAATTGCGTTGGCCTCCGGGCCGCCGAGGTGCTATCATTACGCGAAACCGTTTTAATGGCGGGGCGTAGCGCAGCCCGGCTAGCGCGCTTGCTTGGGGTGCAAGAGGTCCCGGGTTCGAATCCCGGCGCCCCGACCATTAAGACGGTTTCCTCTTTTATACGGCCATCCCCTTCCACGGGGGACGGCGGCTGATACCGCGGCGGATGCCCGCCCGGGCGGCATTCAGCCATGAGAGGCTCGTATGACGCTCCGGAAGAAAATCCTTCTCATCGTCTCCGTAACGCTCGTCTGTCTCATCGGCGTCCTCCTTCTCGCGTCCCAGGAGATCATCCTCCGGAGCTTCCTCGCGCTCGAACAATCCCGCGGGCGGGAGGATGTCCAAGAGGCCGCGGGATTCCTCAATGAAGAACTGGCCCGGATGGACACGCTGGTCCATGACAACGCCTCCCGGGACGATACCTATGAGTTCATCACCCGGCCCGGGGAGAATCCGCAGTACATAACGTCGAATCTGGTCGATGCAGCATTCGTCAGTCAGAAGATTAACCTCATCCTGTTCGTGGACGCGGCAGGCACGGTTGTGTACGGAAAGGCATTTGATCTCATCCAAAAGAAAGAAATGCCGGTGCCGACAGCCATCCTCTCCCATCTCAAGGCGGGTTCCCCCCTTCTATTGGGTCACGGGATGAAAACCTCCCTGACAGGCATCATTCTCCTGCCGGACGCCCCCACGCTCGTCGCCGCGCGCCCGATCCTGACGAGCGAAGACAAGGGGCCCGCGCGCGGGATCCTCATCATGGGCCATTACTACGACGCGGCGGAAGAGAAGCGGCACGGGGAATCGAGCCGCGGGCCGATCGAGGCACACCGGGCGGATGACCCCCGGCTCCCGGCCGATATCCGCGACGCTGCGCGCTTCCTCACGCAGCGCGCCCCCGTCTTCGTCATTCCCCTCAGTGACACCGTGCTCGGCGGCTACGCGATGAAGTGCGACATCTACGGAAAGCCTGCGGTGTATTTCAAGGTCCGATTGCCCCGGGATATTTACCGGGAGGGGCGAGAGAGCATCGCCTGGTTTATCCTCGCGCTCGTCTGCGTCGGGGGAGTGGTCGGAGTGACGATCGCCGTGTTTCTTCAACAACAGGTGCTCTCGAGGCTCACGCGCCTCTCGACGGCGCTCATCGGGATCGGGGAGAGCGGCGATCTCACCGGGAGGGTGCCCGTGACGGGGGCCGACGAACTGGCGGACTTCGCGGGGACCATCAACCGGATGCTGGGGGCGCTCGAGAAGTCACAGGGGGATCTCTGGGAGAGCGAGGTCAGGTACCGGAGCATCGTCGAGAACACCCGCGACGTGATCCT